>SKZY01000323.1 GCA_007127095.1 Planctomycetaceae bacterium | reverse complement strand
TCGTCTCACTGGAGTTGATGCGACTTGTGTGGATAGCAATCGCTAGGACCGGGTTGATGATCGTACCGGGCGGTATCTAATGCCGTCAGTTCATCGACGAAACGAAGGACGCGAGGCAACACGTGGGGATGGTCGGATGAGGATTGCGAAGGGATGTCGGACGGTTTTTCTCGGCTGGGAACGGCCGTTATTGCATAGCGTGGTCGATTTTTTGGACCAGCAATGCGGCCGGGTGGGCAGCGCCGAGCGGACCGCGGCTCGACAACGTTTGTTGATCGTCCTGCCGACCCGTCGCGCCGGGCGCAGGTTACGCGAATTGATCGCCCGCGATGAGGGCGGCGTGAGCGACAAGTCGACAGGCCCCCGCATCATCACGGTCGGCGAATTGCCGGAATACCTCTATCACAACCCGTCCGGTTCCCCGCCCTTGGCCGACGAGTTGGAACGGACGTTGGCTTGGACGGCGGCGCTTCAGCAAGTCGATAACGATTCGCTGTTGCCGCTGTTTGCGGCCCCGCCGTCACGCGACGTGTTGGCACCTTGGATCGAACTGGCCAGAACGCTGTTGCGACTGCAGGAGGATCTGGCTTCGGCGGAATTGACGTTCGCTGACGTGGCCGCGGCTCTGGCGGACGACTCGGCCGCCAGGAATGATCGGCAGCGTTGGCTGCTGTTGCAGGCGATGCACGGCGAATACTTGAATCAGTTGGCCGCCGCGGGGCGAAGCGATCCACTCGAAGCGAGACGGGTCGCCATCGCCGCAGGAGACTGCCGATCGGATGATCAGGTCTGGTTGGTCGGCACCTCGGACCTGAGTGATTCGTTGACGACGATGTTGCGTCAAGTCGCCGATCGGGTCAACGCCGACGGGACGCCGCCGGTGACGGCACTGATCGCAGCCGACGAACAACTCCGCGACCATTTCGATCCCTTCGGATCGGTGATCGCCAGTCGCTGGTGCCAGTGGAAATTGTCACTTGAGGACAATCAATTGTCTGCTGCCGACGATGCTAGCGATCAGGCGGTCGCTGCCGCCGAGTGGCTTCAGCAGCCGGCGATCGATCGATCCGGACGAATCACGATCGGTGTCACTGACGAATCGTTCGTGCCGCCGTTGGAGTTCGAGTTAAGGCAGTTGGGACTGAGCAGCTATCGCGAACTCGGTTGGAGTTTTTCTCAAACGCCGATCGGCCGTCTGGTCGAACTGCTCGTCACCCACCTCTCGCAAGCGACTTGGCAATCGCTCGCGGCCCTGGTCAGGCATGCCGACGTGTACGCCTGGATCGAACGCACGGTCGATCCCGAAATCGCCGACGGTAGGTGGCTGGAAGCGTTGGATCGGTTGCTCGCCGAACACTATCCGACGCGGCTCGACCAACCGTTAACCGTAGCGATGCTATCCGCCCGTCGCGGGACGATCGGTGCCGACGCGGCGGTCGCGGTGGCGGATCAGGTCGCCCGCTCGCTGGCCGGCCTGGAGGCCCCGCAGAAACGACTGAGCGATTGGGCGGAGGAACTGAAGCGATACTTTGAAAGCGTCTATCCCGAAGAGCTGCGGCTTGCCGGAACACTCTCGCGGCGCGGCGTCGCCGCGATCGAGTCGGCCCTGAAGATGCTCGGCCGCATGAGACGATTGGGAGAACCGCTCGATCGGCCGATCGCAGCGACCGCCGCAATCGACTTACTCGCCGGCCGCCTGATGGACCAACGGATCGGTGATGTGGATGACGAAAAATCGATCCAGATCGCCGGTTGGCTCGACCTGGCGTTGGACGATTCGGAATCGATGGCGGTGATCGGGTTCAACCACCCCTACGTCCCCGACTCGGTAACCGCAGACCCATTCTTGCCGGGCGGCTTGAGAACACGGCTGAAGATGAGTGACAACGAGCGTCGGATGGGGCGTGACGTCTACGCCACGCAGTTGCTACTGGCGACGCGGCCCGAAACGCGGCTGATCGTCGGCCGCCGGGGTGTCGACGGGTCACCGACTCCGCCGAGCCGGTTGTTGGCGGCTGCCGATCCCGAGGCTGTCGCCAGGCGATTGGTCGCATTGCTGGGTGATGATGCGGGAAATCGCCGCCGGGCGGCGGCGTCAAGCTTGATTCACCGCTGGGATGCGACCGTCGACAAGACCTGCTTGCCGATCCCGCGACTCGATCCCGATGTCGTCGTCCCGGCGATGAGTGTGACCTCATTCGCCGCTTACCTCGCTTGCCCCTATCGCTTCTATCTCCGCTACGTGCTGCGGCTGACACCGGTCGATGACGCTTCGCGAGAACTGGCCGCCAACCAGTTCGGCGATCTGATCCACAATTCGCTCGAGGCGTTTGGGGAATCGTCGGGAAAGGACGAGACCGATCCCGAACGGATCGAGGAGGCACTGCTCGCGGCACTCGACGGATTCGCCGCCGACTATCTCGGCAGCGCTCCGGCCCCGGCCGTTCGGCTGCAGATCGAGCAGGCGAGGGCCCGATTGCGTCATGTCGCCCAAGCCCAATCCGCCTGGCGGAAACAGGGCTGGCGGATCTGGAAAGTCGAAGCCTCGGTCGGTGAAAAGCAGAATGCGGGGATCGATGTCGATGGCGAGCGGATGATCATCCGCGGCCGTTTCGACCGTATCGACCGTCACGACGACGGCCGCTGGGCGATCCTTGACTACAAGACGCATGGCCATCCGCCACGAAAAAAACACCTGCAGCGGGTCAACCGTGACCACTACCGCTGGGTCGAATTGCAGCTCCCGATCTATCGGTTGATGATCCCTTACCTGGTCGGTGACCAAGTCGACCCGCAGGACGTCGCGCTCGGCTATTTCAACATCTCCGAAAAGCAGGTGGAGACGAAGATCAATGAAGCCGACTTTACGCCAGCCGAGTTCGCCGAAGCTGAGGAAGTCATTCGACGCTGTGTTCGCGATATTCGGGCTGGCCGGTTCGAGCCTGCGGAGGAACCGGTCCCGTATGACGATTACGCGATGATCCTGCAATCAGAAATCGCCGAGCAGTTGTTCGAAACCGATGAGGCCGAAGCATGACCGGGCGCCCCGAACCGCTGCTGATCCGCGCCTCGGCGGGTACCGGCAAGACCTACCAGTTGACCGGTCGACTTTTGAAACTGTTGTCCGACGGCGTGGCGGTCGAGTCGATCCTCGCCACCACCTTCACCCGTAAGGCGGCTGGTGAAATTCTGACCCGGGTGCTGATGACCTTGGCCGAGGCGGCTACCGACGAATCGGGCCAAAAGATCGCCGACTTGCGGAACCAGACCGGTGTGAGCGGACTGACCCGCGAGCAAGCCGTCGACCTCGTCCAACGGTTGCTGCGGGATGTCCATCGCTTGCGAATCCTGACGCTCGACAGCCTGTTTTCACAGCTCGCCCGGACCTTCGGCAACGAACTCGGATTGCCGCCGGGTTGGCGTCTGACCGACGAGGTCGAAGAGATGTGGGTTCGAGAGCGAGCGATCGATCGCCTGCTCGACGGCTTGGAAACCGACAAGTTGATGACTCTGTTGGCGATGCTCGGCAAGGGCGACACCAAGCGATCGGTACGCCGCGAAATGCTGGCGGTGGTCAACGACGGTTACGCCGAAGCGCGGGCCTGCGTGGCCGCGGCCTGGCAGACACTCACGGTGCCCGCTGCCCCCGCCCCGGAACAGCTCGCCGCGGCTGCCGGTGTCTTGCAGGCGACCCGGATGGGGCACAAGTCGGCCGATCAACAGTTGGCCAAAATCGCCGACCGTGTCGAGCGATCGGCGTGGGACGAACTGGTCAGCCACTCACTGGTTTCGCTGGTCAATCGAGCTGCGATCGGTCAGCCGGTCGAGTATTACCGCAAGCCGGTGCCGCCGGATGCGCTGGCGGCATTGGCGACGATCGCCGAGCGGTGCGCGACGCACCTCCGTTCGCTGCTGCGACTGCAGACCGAAGCGACGGGCGAGGTGATCGCTAGCTACGAATCAGAGCTGATGGGCCTCAAGCGGTCGCTGCGGGCGTTGGCGTTCGACGATCTCGCCCACCGACTTTCCGGCCTGTTTTCGATCGTCAGTCCGACCGGTGCTGGCCGGCGACTCGATGGCGTCATCGACCATGTCCTGCTCGACGAATTTCAAGATACGTCGCCCGCGCAGTGGTCAGTACTCAAGCCGCTTGCGCTCGCGTCAGTCCGTACCGATGGCGACGGCAGTTTTTTTTGTGTCGGCGACACCAAGCAGGCGATCTATGGCTGGCGCGGCGGTGTGGCGGGCATTTTCGATACCGTCGCCGATGAACTTTCTGGAATCCGCCAGGTCTCGCAGGACGAGAGTTATCGCAGCAGCCCGGTGATCACCGACACTGTCAATCGGATCTTTCAGAATCTGGGCCGACATCCCACCCTCGGCAGCGGTGGTGATCCGGTCGATTCACCACATGACCGGCCGCGGTATGAGGCTTGGGCAATCGCCAACTTCGCAGACTCGTTTCCCATCCACACGTCAGCCAAGAAGGCGTTGCAGGGTCAGATCACGTTGGCGACCAGCCCGACTGCGAATAGCGAACCTGCTGGCGGTGACTCGACGGGGTCACGGCGTCGCCCTCAAGCCACTGAGGACAGCCAGACGAAATCGGCTCGCCACTTCGGTTATGTGACTCGTCGAATCGCCGAGCTAGCCGAGCAGATGCCGGGGCGATCGATCGGCGTATTAACGCGGACCAACCGTACGGTCGCCTGGCTGATCCACTTACTCCGTCGCGCCGGCGTCGACGTCAGTCAGGAGGGAGGCAACCCGCTGACCGACTCGCCGGCGGTCGACCTGGTGCTCTCGGCCCTGATGATGGCCGAGCATCCCGGCGACCGACGGTGGTGGTTTCATGTCGCCCATTCACCGCTGGCGGAGTGGTTGGAGGCACAACCGCGTCCGACATCGCCCGATGGCAACGATAGCGCCACGGACGATTCGGCGGGTACGGCCGCGCGACACGCCGCCGCCAAAGTCAGACGTCTGGTGGAAGATGAAGGGATCGCTGGGGCAGTGATCGAGATCGCCGATCGGATCGCGCCGGTCTGTGACGCTGGCGATTGCCTGCGGCTGCGCCAATTGGTGAGTCTGACTCAAAGCTACGAACCGTATCGCCAACCGCGATTGCGGGAGTTTGTCGAGATGATCCGCGTGAAGCGGGTTGAACGACCGCGTCCGGCCCAGGTTCGCGTAATGACAGTCCACCAAGCCAAGGGGTTGGAGTTCGATGTCGTCGTATTGCCAGAAATCAGCGGCACGTTGACCCGTCAGGCCCGACAGACGATCGCGATGAAACGTGATGCCGCTGCGGTACCCGAGGCGATGCTGCGTTACACCGCGGCGGAGACCTGGCATTATCTGCCGGAAGAGTGGCAGCGGGCTTTTGGGGAGCATGCAGCCGGGCTGGTGACCGAGTCGCTCTGTCTGCTGTACGTCGCGATCACCCGGGCACGTCACGCTTTGCACATGATCGTCCAGCCGGCCGAAAAGAAGGCGTTGGACACCAAGACACCAGCGTCGCTACTCTACCATGCGTTGGAATGTTCGACCGACCCGACCGTCGGCGAAGCGATCTGGTACGAAAGTGGCAACCCGCGGTGGTACGAAACGGATCGGCAGCGTCCCACTTGAATTAGCAATATGCGATTGGCTTGGATTACTGACCCCCACCTGAACCACTGCGATCTGGCCGACTGGGATCGTCTGGTCAGCCTGGTTCGCGGCGGCGGCTATTCGGCCGTGCTGATTTCTGGCGATATCTCCGAGGGGGATGATGTCGTGTTTCAGTTACGACGGATGGCTGATGTCTTCGACCTACCGATCCACTTTGTGCTCGGCAATCATGATTTTTATCAGAGCTCGATCGCGACGGCGCGGGCTGCGGTGATCGAGGCCAGTCGTTCGCATCCGCGGCTCGATTACCTGACCGATTCAGCACCGCTGACGATCGCCGATTCGGTGGCATTGATCGGTGAGGACGGTTGGGGAGACGCCACGGTCGGTGATTTCGAAAACTCGCCGCTGCGTCTACAAGACTTTCTGCTGATCGATGACTTTCAGGCGGCGCCGACCGCCGATTGGAAATCGATCTTAATCAGGCTGGGCCTAGAATCGTCGGAGCGACTCAAGGAGAAACTCGAGGCGGCATTGGCGAATCATGATCGCGTGCTGGTGGCGACGCATGTGCCGCCGTTTCGCCAAGCCTGTTGGTACCAAGGTCGGACCACCGATGACTTTTGGGCTCCGTTCTTCGTCTGTGGGCAGGTCGGTGAAGTACTCAAGCGGGCAGCTGAGCAGCACCCGCAAAAGCGGATCGAGGTACTTTGCGGGCACACTCACAGCCCAGGTGTCGCCTGGATCACGGCGAACCTGACGGTCACAACCGCGGGGGCCCAATACGGTTGCCCCGGTATCGCCGCGACGATCGTGATCGGTCCGACAGAAATCGAACTTCTCGGATTCAATCGTCGGCCGTAGCGGAGACGATATCGAGTGATTCGACCCAGCGGATCGTCGTGGCGATGGCGCGTGCCATCATCCGCGGGTCACAACTCGGCAAGCCCCCACGGGCTCGGGCGACCTGAACCGGTGTCAACGGCAGGTGGATGAACATCGACCGAGTTTGCAGACTCAGTTGGTTGCAGAAATGTTGGCTCAAATAGAGCACGGCGTTGCAGAGGTAGGTTCCGGCATGATGCGAAACCTCGCAGGGAATCCCTTCATCGATCAGCCCGTCGTCGAGTTGCTTCAGCGGCAACGACGTCTGGTAGGCGGCCGGGGCTCCGGCGATCAACGGTTGGCCGTCGGTGCGCAGATTCAGCCCGGTCGATTCCAGCTTGACCACCGGGGCGCCGGGATTTTGCCCCAGGTGGATCGCATAGTCGTATCGATCGAGCAAGTCTTTACGCAGCCGGTCGCTGGCCGCCTTGAGGTCGACCGGATAGCGACGGGTGATCACCGTTGACGACGTTTCCAGCCAACTGGTCAGGTCGACCAGCGTCATCCAGCTGCTATTTTCGGGCCAGCGATCGTAAGGTTCGAACGCCGTCAACAAAATCTTGACCATCTAGCCATGGAGCTCACGGAGGTACGTTTCCAGCAAACGCACCGCGTCTCCGATTTCACGCAACTGGCGTTCGGGATCCTGGGGGATCTCTCGTTCGATCGTCAGCGGTCCGGTGTAGCCGATGTCGCGGAGCGTTTCCAAGTAAGCCTTGATGTTGACGTCGCCTTGTCCCAACGGAACTTCCTGACCCCAAGTGACGCCGGGTTGATCGCTCCAGGTGCCGTCCTTGCAGTGAACGCTGCGGACGAGCGGGGCGAGTTTCTTGAGCGCTTCCAGCGGATCGCCCATGCCGTAGAGGATCATGTTGGCGGGATCAAAATTGATCCGCAGGTTATCGACGCCGACATCATCGATGAACGCGATCAGATCTTCCGCCGATTCTTGGCCGGTTTCGAGATGCAGGAATTGGCCGTGACGGCCGCAGTGCTGGCACAATTCGCGGGTGACATCGACGATTCCTGCTCGCTGTGGATCATTGCGGTCGTGCGGCACAACGCCGATATGCAGCGCGACGGTATCGCACCCCATCTGCTGGGCAAAATCGCTGATTTCGAACATCTCCTGCAGCCGTTCCTGGCGGGTTTCCGGCGGGACCAAACCGATCGTCCGACCGACCGTCGGGATATCGGCATAGCTTTCGCCTTCGAAACCGCCGAAGACCGCCGTCAGCGTAACGCCGATTTGCTTCAATTGCTGGCGGAGCCGCTCGACCACCTCGGGACCGCGTGACTGGCGATGCGGGGCGTGCAATTGAATGGTCGGGACGCCCACTTTCTCGATCACGTCCCACGAAACTCCCAAGCCGGCATCGACCGAGGCAAATACACCAATTGGATTCATTGTCAATTCAAACAGCGGTACGAGGAATGGTCATCCGAAACGCGGGGCCATCATAACACAAGGCCGCGTTTCCGGGGTGAAACCCACAGAAACGCGGCCTGGCGTTGTTCGTTGTCCGGCGAGGGCGTGCCCCGCCGGGCGATCTGGATCGACCTAATTACGTTCGGGGTCGAAACCCGTTTGGGCCAATTCCTCTTCCTCTTGGATGATGATCCGCGGGGTGACCATCATCATCAGGCTCTGGGCGTCACGGCCGATCGACACGTTGCGGAACAGCCGGCTGATGTAGGGAATCTTGCTCAGAATCGGAACACCGCGTTCGTTGCGACCTTCCCGCATCCGCTTGATACCGCCGAGCAGAATCGTGCCGCCGTCGGGAACGCTGACCGTGGTGCCGATCGTGGTACTCGCCAAGGTCGGTTGTTGGACGGTGGTACCTTCGATGATGTCGTCTTCCTCCTCGTCTCGGATCGGTTCGTTGGTGATCGGGTCGCGTTCGATATTATTCGTACGCCGACTCCGACGCCCTTCGAAGGTGAACGTGTTGACCTCACCGATCTGACTGAAGTTCGGTAACAACGTCATCCGGACGAAGCGTTTGTCGTCGCTGACAACCGCCTGGACATTCAACTGCGTCCCTTCGCGAAGTACGACCACGATCGGCTGTTGGGCGACGGCAAAGTCACCGACGACCGGTTGGATGCTGGTCACGAAGGGCCGTTCGATGATGTCGTTGATGTTGGCCATCTGGCCGTCGAACAGCGTCACTTTGGGAGCCTGGAGGACATTCGTCCGCGAATCACCCTGTGCCGCTTGCAGGAAGAAGAAGGCTTCGATGTCACTCAGGATCGCGAAACCGATTCGCGAACCTGTCCCGGCATCGAACGACCCGAAGGACGGTGTGACGCTGAAGTCGTTGTTCAACTTGATATCGAAGTCGGCCGTCGGCGCCTGGCCATCCCAGCCGATAGCGACTCGGGACCCACGGTCGTCGCTGGGCAACCGACTGATGTTGTCATCGAAGCTGATGTCGAAGTCGACGCCGATTTGTTCGAAGAACGAATCACTCAAGGTGATGAATCGGACCTCGATCGTGACTTGCAGGTTTTGCAGTTTACGCAGCGATTCGAGCAACTCGGCGATTTGGTCATGGACCTCGGTGGTGGTGCTGATGACCAAACTGAGGTTCTGAGCGTAGGGGGCGATCGTACTCGGTCCGCCACTCGTATCGGCCCAGGTATCCGGAGCGATCGTGGTCTGGATCAGGAACATCAATTCCATCGGATTGAAGCCACCGCCCATCGCGTTAGCCGGCGATTGGCTCGGGCGGTATCCGCCCATCGACCCCGCGTTGCCGAACTGGGCCATCGCTTTGGGATCGAGCCCGGCCTTGCTGCCATTGGACGCCATGCCGGGGATCGCCATCGGCACCACCTGCACATCGGCCTGCTGACTGGTCATCTGGTAGGCAGCCCGAAGGGCTCCTGCCAGACCGTCTTCGTAACCGGAGGTGAAGTTCGGGATCGGGGTCACCAGGTCGGTAACCCGGTAGGTCTTGGGCCAAACCCGCGTCCGTTTGGCTTCTTTGCTGGTGACCTTCAGGACGTCGTTCTCGATCAGGTAGGTCAGTTCGAAGTCGGCCAAGATCAGATTCAACGCGCTCTGCACCGAAATCGGCTTGGTCAGTTCCAGCGTCACCGGCGAATCGCTCTCGACACGGATCTCGCCGAGGGCCCGTGAGTCGAGTACGATCGGAATATCGGTAACCGCCCCGAGGTCTCGTAGTACATCACTGAGCGGCTGGTTGCGATAGTTGACATCGACCGGCGAACTGAGTCGGCCTTTGATCTCGCGTTCAGCCACGCTGTAGCGGGAATCGCTATCGCCGAGCAGTCTACGGCGCCGCGATAGTTCGCCCCACTGACGGACATCCCCGAAATCGATCTCGCGGCTGGGATCCATCGGTGTACCGGCCCGGTCGAGATCGAGCAGTGTCTTGGCGACGGCGTCTTCTTTCAACGAAGCGTTCTCTTCGTTGATCATCAAACGCGTGCCCATCCGGCTGGTATGGAACATGCTTTTGGCGATCGACGAACCGGGGCTGAGTTCGCCCACCTTTTTGGCGACGACCTCGGCCTCGGGAAAGCGGCGTTGTTCCATCAGGTCGTTGAACGTTTCCACCAACGACGCGATCTCGTCATCGATCCGCTGGGCGCGGGCCTGGTCGTTGCTCAGTTGGTTCCGTACCGACTCATTGGCGAGATCGAGATCGATTTGCGCCCGATTGGCCTCGACGTACTGGAGCTGTTCGTTGATCGCCCGTTCGACCATCACCATCATGCTGTCTGCGGCGGCGGCACTGAGCTTGCTCTCGGCTACCTTGCGACTGAGTCGTTGGAGCCGGTCGAGCGCTTCGAGAGGCGATTTCGTCCGCAGTTCGTTCGCCTTAGCGAGTTCGGAAGTGATTTCACGGTAGACCCGCCGCGTCTCGGCTTGCGACTCCAACTCGGCTCGCTCGATCGGTGTCAGCTCGGCGGCTGGCCCTGCCAGTAGCGGCTCGGGCAAACGCTTCGGCTGCATCAGCGTCAGTTTTTCTTTCAGCTGGGCCCGAGTCGTCACATCCATCGTCGCTTCATACTTCCAAGCTTCGACGAACAACTCTCGAGCCCCGGTGTTATCTCCGCTGGCCAATCTCTCCAGGCCGCGGCGGAAAATCGCCTCGCCTTCGCCTTCGCTGTCACCAGGTTCATCAGCGAGTTGGTTATCGAGTTCAGTCGCTTGGGCAGGTCGGACCTGGGTGGAATCGTCGTCTGACGTGTAGATCGAATTGACGACCCCGCCGTCTTCGCCCCCGTTACCGGTGGCCGGCATCACGCCGCTGACCTGACGGACCATCGGGTCGCTGGGGCCGAGGTCACCGACCGAGACTGCCGGAGGCAGAATCCCCGCTCTGCGAGCCGCCGATTCGGCGTCGAGGGCGAGTTGCCAGACCCGTGGTTCACCCGCGGCGAAGGCCGATTCGGGGACGCGAAGTTTTTCGGCTTGAGCGACCAATCGCAACGCGTTGACGATATCGCCACGGTCGAGCGATTTACGCCCTTGGGCAATCAGGCGAAGCGCTTCCTGCTTAGCGGCACCGGGGTCGGCTTGATTGACGAAGGCGGCATTGTCGGGCGTCGCCAGTGGCTGCGGTTGGCCCGCGGCGTTGCTGCTCGGTGGCGCCGTCGGCGGCAGGTCCAACAGTGCCGGTTCGATACCGACCTTTTCGAGCGATTGCCGTAGAGCCGCCACTTGGGGTTGCAGTTCGGCGATCGGCTGGGCATTGACCCGAGCCCGTCGATAGAGCTCGACCGCCTCGGCGTATCGTTCGGCAGCGACAGCGGCCTTGGCCCGTCCGAGCAGACCGATCGTGGCCGTCTTACGAGCCTCGCTGGCCGACGCCGCGTCGGTTCGGGGCGACTGCTTCGCTCCGGGTGCCGCGACGGTAGTGGACTGTGCGTCCGCCGTTGGGGCCCCGAAGGAAACGGTCATCAGGCCGGTACCGAGGATCAGTGGGATCAACCGTGATCGCAATGACACCCGATGCTTTGAATCCATGAGCTGGTTCAACGCGACTCTCCTTTTCCGCGGTTGAATGATTGCAGAGTAAGCCTGGACCACGTCCAATGATGGTTGACGCATGTCGGTTGACCATTCCCTTGTGCTGAGCGGGGCCGCCGTAATCCGCTGACGATGCGGCCGTGACCGATGACAAACTCATTTCGTCTCGGTACAACGTCGGTTTTTCCGGAAAAACTTCCGGAGTGTTGGCCGGAATAACCCAGCCGTCTCGCTTCCGTCAACACCACTTGGCCAGCGCAGCGGAAATTAATCGTTTTTTTTCGGACCGCCATCCGCCTGCTACCGCCGCCCCGGCAACGGGGCGATCCGCCGGCTTTCCCCAACGAGGATCCCGCCCGATGACCAGCCGCCGCATCCTGATGATCGTGGGCGATTTTGTCGAAGATTACGAAGCGATGGTGCCGCTGCAAATTCTGCAGTGTCTCGAACACCGCGTCGACACGGTTTGCCCGGGCAAGACGTCCGGTGACACCGTGATCACGGCGATCCACGATTTCGACGGCGCCCAAACCTACAGCGAAAAACCGGGGCACCGGTTCGCGATCACGGCCGACTTCGATTCGATCGATTCGGCCGTCTACGATGCCTTGGTGTTGCCCGGCGGCCGGGCACCGGAATACCTGCGGCTCAACCAGCGGGTGCTGGAAATCGTCCGTGAATTCAACGACGCCTCCAAGCCGATCGCCGCGGTCTGCCACGGCCCACAAATCCTGGTCGCCGCCGGCCTGCTCAAGGACCGCCAGTGCAGTTGCTATCCGGCGGTCAGCCCCGAGGTCACTGCTGCCGGAGGACATTATGTCGAGCCGAGTTCGACGCTCGATTCGGTACATGTCGAGGGCAACCTCTGCACGGCCCCGGCCTGGCCCGCGCATCCCGCTTGGATGCGGGCGTTCTTAAAAATGCTCTAACGCAACGCCGCGAAAAATGCCGCAGCGTTGCCAATGCTCAGCGGGGTGCATGCGTTTCTCTCAAGACACGTCGGCAAGGTGCCGGAAAAAAAGTGTCTGTTGAAGGGCTTCGCGCGGTGCTGGTTGCGGCCCCCGCGGTCAGTTGCCACAATCGGTCGCTTGACCATCCCCCGTTTTGACTCAGGAGTCCCTTCATGCCACGTCCCGTCACGCTCTTTACCGGCCAATGGGCCGATTTACCGATCGAAGAAATGGCCCGTATGACCGCCGATTTCGGCTACGACGGGATCGAATTGGCTTGCTGGGGCGATCATTTCGAAGTCGCCAAGGCGATCAGCGACGACGGTTACTGCGACCGCCAGCGTGAACTGCTCAACCGTCTCGGTCTGCAATGCCACGCGATCAGTGCCCACCTCGCCGGCCAAGCCGTGTTGGACATCATTGACGAACGTCACAAGGCGATTCTGCCACCAGCGGTGTGGGGCGATGGAGACCCGGCGGGTGTCAACCAACGGGCCGCCGAAGAGCTGATGAACACGGCTCGCGCGGCCCAAAAGTTTGGCGTCGATGTCGTCAACGGCTTCACCGGAAGCAGCATTTGGCACCTGCTCTATTCGTTCCCCCCGGTTCCACCGGCGATGCTCGACGCCGGCTTCGATCTGCTGGCCGAACGGTTCAATCCGATCCTCGACGTGTTCGGACAATGTGGCGTCAAGTTCGCCCTCGAAGTCCACCCGACCGAGATCGCGTTCGATATCTATACCGCCCAACGGACGCTTGATGCGCTCGATCATCGCCCCGAGTTCGGTTTCAACTTCGATCCCAGCCACCTGATCTGGCAGGGCGTCGATCCGGTCCAATTCATCCGCACCTTCGCGGACCGGATCTACCACGTCCACGTCAAGGATGCGATCGTCAAGCTCGATGGAAAATCGGGGATCCTCGCCAGCCATCTCAACTTCGGCGATCACCGTCGCGGTTGGGACTTCCGCAGCCCGGGCCGTGGCGGTGTGAACTTCGAAGAAATCATCCGCGCGCTCAACGATATCGGCTACGACGGCCCGCTCTCGATCGAGTGGGAAGACAGCGGCATGGACCGTCAGTTCGGCGCCCGTGAAGCTTGCGAGTTCACGAAGAAACTCGACTTCTCACCCAGCGCCCGCGCCTTCGATGCCGCCTTCGAAAAAGAGTAGGGTTTGAATCGCATTTAGCGATCTGCTGGCTTAAAGTGTCAGGCATCTTTTGCGAGGAACTCGCCCTGCGGGTGCTTCGCACAAACGGTGCCAGACACTTATCCTTTTCCGCTTGATCCTTAGGGATCAGTGCGTCATCGCATAGGTGACGATATTGATCCCCATCGGGTAGGCCCGCTTGACCGAGAATTCCTCGAAGAAAAACGGGTCTTCCCCCTCGCGTTCCCAGCCATCACCGAGGTCGGTGTTGTGGCACATCAGCACCATGATCCGATCCTCGTCGTCGAGGATCGCTCGGTAATGCACCTGGCTGGTGTCGCTGCCGTCGCGAGCCGGTTCGGAGGTATTGATTTCGCCGTCCGGCATCCGCCGCGCCCAATTGATCGCCGGGACCTGCGGCTTTTCCTTCAGGTCGTAGACGATGTGAAAAATCTCATGCGATAGCGGCAATTCTCGCGGGGCCCGACCGGGAAAAACCCGGGCCAATTGCTGACGCATGTTCTCGTATTCGCTGTCTCCCCAAAAATCGTCGACCATCAAGAAGCCGCCGTTGAAGCAGTAACGCCGCAGCGCCGCGACCTCCGGTTCACTGAAATACAAGCTTCCTGGCTCGACGATATAAATGAATGGGTAGTCGAACAGGCGGTCATCGGTCAGATCGAGGATGATCGGGTTGGGGTTGACATTCAGCGTCGTCAATTGCTGCAGCCGCAGCGAAAAATTGAGGTCGCTGTCCGGATAGTCGACCCGCCAACCGCCTCCCCGACCGTAGCTGTCGTAACGAATCCGCACGAAGGTAAACAGATCGCCAGCGAAGTTCTCGTCGACTTCCCAAGTCGGTACGCCCCGGCGATCGAAGCGAATGTCAACGACCCGACGGCCACGTTGGGCGAGTGCCACGCCGGCGACGATGACGACCAGAACGGAGATCGATACGGTTGCGATCAGGCGACGGTTTCGACTCATTCTTCGGCCTCATCCGGTTGCGACAATTCCAGTAATAACTTCAAGGCATCCCGATAACGCGGCGATTGCCGCAGCGCCGACAGTACCGCCCCGGTGGCGGACGATCGATCGCCGGCCGCTGCATAAGCCTTGGCCAACCGGTAATCGATTACCGCCGGGTCGAACGGATCGAACTTCGCCAATGCCATTAACGCACGTACTGTCACCGCGGGTTGACCGAGTTCTTCGGCGGCGACGGCCTGGTGGCGATGTCCCGTCGGGGTCAACGGCTGGATCGCCAAGATCTGTCCGGCGAGTTCTGCCAGCCGTTCCCAATCGCCATCTTCCGCGGCCAGATCCGCCAATCGCCCCAGTTGCGGCAACGCATCGTCGCTGAGCGAAACGAGTTGCCGCAGCGTCTGACGTTCTTGGTCGGTCTGGCCGAGTCGACCGTAGGCGTCGGCCAGTTGTTCGAGCGGACCGCCACGCTCACCCGTCACCGCGTCCAGGGCGACCAAACGCTCCAGCACCTCAACCGCTTCGGCATCACGCCCCGCGGCGATCAGGCTGTCAGCCCAACGGGTTTTTCCCCACACATGGTCCGGCCGTTGGGCATTCCAATCGGCCCACTCGTCGGCGGACAGCCTGGCGGGAAGGTCTTCGCGGGACCAATCGGCAGCGGACGCAAACGATTCCGCCAACGCCACCGCGTGGGCTGCGAATTGCTGATCGAGTTTATCGAGCGATCCGACCGAACGTGCCAAAGCGTCATTGATCGGCAGCCCTGCGGCCAGATCATCGAGCACCTGCAACAACGAATCGAAGCCATATTGCTCGATCAAGAACTCGACCACCAACGATGATTGGTAATACGCGAATTGCAGGTGCGTCGGCGACGGCGGGTTGAGGAACGCACCGCTGAGCCGGCTGACCGGTGTCAGCGATTCGTCCAACAGCATGACTCGATAGGTCGGGGTCATCGATTCGCCCGAAGCGGCATTGCGTTGACGTTCCTCGTACACCGAGATCCCTTCGCTCAACCAACGCGGCATGCGGTTCTTGGTTTTTTCCAACGTCACCGCATGACAAAATTCGTGCCACAGAACACTTTGCCAGTTCGCCGGCCGCTCACCCTGCGAAGCCGGGCTGTTGGCGGTAATCACCCGTCCGAAACAGACCCCGAGAAATCCGGCACCGCCGGGCAGACCGAACGTGCGGATCGCGAAATCTTGCTGCTGCGGAAAAATCTCGACGCGAATCACCCCCGCCGGTTCGACGCGATATTTTTCGCACAACACGTCGCGGGCTTCCGCCAACAACTCGATCACCGCACCGCCATAGATCTCCGCTTCGCGACTTTCCATCCGGACCGAGATCCCCGCATCGCGGAGCGTCGTGAAGGTTTGCAGACGGTCATACAAGGTGGCCAGGTTGTAGGCCACGACGTTGTAGGGATCGGCCTCCGTGACCGATTTAGCCAATTCCCAACCGACATCGTCGTAGCCGAGTCGCAATAGGTCCTCGGCGAGCTGAAAGTTGGCCCGCGGGTGCGCCGGGTCGAAGGCGAGCGCCCGCCGTTGGTAAGCCGCCCCTTCGGCGAAGCGATAGTTTTGCGACAATTTGCGGCCGATCAGATGATCGACCTCGGGATTCTCTGCCCAATCGCTCAACGCCGCCGCCCGCATCAGGCCTTCGAGTTCGTCGTGGCCTCGCAGGTGGGCCAACACGGCGAGGTAAGCCCAAGCCTGGGGCTGGTGCGGATTGATCGTCAACACCTGGTCGATCAACCGCTCGGCTTCGTTGTAACGTTCGCGGTCGATCGCCATATCGGCCATCGCCAACAGCGTCGGCGGATGCCGCGGGTTTCGCGAAAACGCCGCGGCCAGTGCCGCCGCACGGCCGGAATCGCTCGGTGCGAGCGCCCTCCAGAGCAAGAAATCGATTTGTGGGTCTCGCAACTCGCCGGCAGCCTCTTCGGCCCGCCGGATCTCGCTGAGCGTCTTCGCGGCGACTTGGAAATCGCCTTTCTCCAAAGCCAATTCGGCGGTCGCGATGGCGGCCTCGA
>SKZY01000221.1 GCA_007127095.1 Planctomycetaceae bacterium | reverse complement strand
GAACTCGACTTTAGCGTGGGGCAGCCTCCGAAAGTTCCTCGAAGCTGGCGTTGCCGATCGGGTAGCGCTGCCAATCGCGGAAATCGAAATGCCACCACTCGTACTCATAGACGGTGAAGTCCTCGCGTTCCATCGCCCGGCGGAGCAGATCGCGATACCATCGCTGGCGTGACGTCCCGCCAGGGTACAACGGAGACGATCGTTCGGAAAACTCGTCGTAGCCGGCGACCATTTCGATCGGGTCTCCCGTCTGCAGGTCGTACAGTGTCAGGTCGACGGCGCAGCCGCGGTTGTGACGCGAACCGGCGGCCGGGTTGGCGACAAAATTTTTCATGTCCGCGGGGGTCGCTTCCCAGAACATCTTGGTCACGTACCAAGGACGATAAGCGTCGTGGATCAGCAGTCCCAAACCGTAGGGTCGGAGTCCACGATGGACCCGCGCCACCGCTTCCGCGGCGGGGCGTTGCAGAAAAGCCCGCGGCTGGTCGTAGAAGACGGCTCCGGTGAAGTTGTTGGGCGTCGCATAGCGGATGTCGAGTCGGATACCGGGCTCGAGCCGGTTCGGCTCGACCCAATCGGGATCGCGGAACTCGCCTTCCTCGGCCGGAGGCGTGGCCGATTCTGCCATCGCTCGCAGCTCGTCGATCGGTCGCACCGGAGTGATCCGAAAGGTTTCGCCGTCCCGCAAACCGACGGGGCGTCGGGCGAAGTCGACTTCGGCGGCGACCACGGCGGTCGCGATGCCGGATTCATCGCGTTTGAATCGCAGCCGTTCGCCGTGGTAGAGGCCGTAGTCGGGGAAGGCGAACTCGTCGTCGCCGAGCGACCGCAGCGGGTAGTCGTAGAACCATTCGATCAGGGCGTGGAGTTGCCCGCCGTGTTCGTGGATGTAGAGCGTGTTGTGATCCCAGCCATATTCGCCGATCAGGCCTCGCCATTCGGTCGGCGCCGCGGCCGGTGGCTCGTCGGCCAGTCGCTGGTATCGGGTGCCGGCGATCAGTGCTGCATCGCTTCCGTCGAGACGGACTTCGCGGCCAAACCCGATCGGGTCGTCAGTGATCACGGCGCCGTCGTCCGCTGCCGCTCGCAACCGCTGGCGGAAGACTCCTTGTTTGAGAAAGACTTCGCCGCCTGTCGCCGTGATCTCGGCGATCCGGTCATTCTCCGGTTGTTGATAGCGGCCGACCAGACCGCGTGCCCGCTCGGGTGCGATCGGCTCGGTACGTCGGTACTCGGGCAGCGGGCGAGCGTCTTCGGTAGCGATCCAAAGCCGCAGTGCGTATTCGGCCAAGCGAGATACGACGCCGTTGCTACCGTCCAAGGAGGCCGCTGCAACGACGCCGAGATCGCGATGCGGAAGCACTTCAAGCTGAGTCGAGAATCCGTAGACCGCCCCGCCGTGCCCCCAGCGAACGTGTCCGTCAAACGAATCGATGCGATAGCCGAGTCCGAACGGTTGTGGTTGACCGTCGGCGGTAGTCACGGGCTGTGTCATCTCGCGATGACTCTCCGATTTGAGCAGTGGCCCATGGTCGGTCTGGGTGTCGTCGAGCAAGCAGGCGACGAATCGGGCTAGGTCGAGGACACTGGAATAGAGATTACCGGCCGGCCCGGTTCCGAGCAAAAAGTCAGGGGCTGCGAATCGTCGACCGTCGTAGGTCCACATCTGACCGGTCGCCAAGTGGGACTCGACCGCGGGTGTGACCACGAAATCGCTCGCCGACATCCCAAGCGGCTCGAGGATCTCGGATCGAATCAGCTCGGGGTGCGAGCGGCCCGAGACGCTTTCAAGCGCGGCACCGACGACCGACACCGCCGCGTTGGAATACTTGGTCCGGGTTTGGGGAGGATAGACGAGCGTGGTTCGGTTGAGGCTTGCCAAGGTCTCGTCGAGCGTCGGTTCGGTCGGATCGAAATAATTGCCGACGGGCGATTCGCGCACCAATCCCGATTGGTGCGACATCATCTGCCGCAGCGTCAGCGGTACGCCATACGGATTGGTGGGTTGAAATTGTGGCAGGTAACGCTGTACGGGAGCGTCGAGGTCCAGTTCGCCACGTTCGGCGGCCCGCATCACGGCGATGTCTGTGAACAGCTTGGAGATCGAACCGACACGATAGACCGTCTCGGCCGTCGCCGGACGTGTTTGGGCTTGATCCTCGTAGCCGAAACCGGCGGACCAGGCGACTCCGTCTTTAGCGATGACGGCGATCGAGAAGGCCGGTAGTTGCTTGTCTTGTACCTCGTAGCGGATCGCCGAATCGAGCCGTGCGATCGCATCCTGATAATCGGTGTCGCTGACCTGACTGACCAAACGGTCGACGACATCAGCGATCCGCTGTTCGACGTCGCCTCGCCAGCGGAGTGCGGGACGCCCGTATTCGTACAGATTCGAACCGCCCTCGTAACCGCCTTCTTCCCAGACACGGCGTGAAGGGATGTAGGCGATCATGTCATCGACGTAGCCGAATACCCAAGTTCCCGCCCCGTATTCGCGTTTGAACCGGAGCGAGTAATCGACGACGGTTTCTGCCCCCATGCCGATGATCAATAATTCCTCACCCAGTCGCCAAGCGTGCAGCGGGTAGGGATACTCGGCAGCGAAGGTTTCGCCCGCATCGAGTTTTGCCAACATCCGTGATGCCCAGCGGGCGCGGATCGCGTTGCGGTCGTCGACTAACTCGTTCAACTGTTCCCGGGTGATCACTTGTTGATACGCCAAATCGACCGACTCGAACCGACAACGCAAGCGGGCCGAAATCGGCTGCAGGGGACCGGCGAGCGTTTCGCGGACCGCCTCGGCCAGCGCTTCGCCATACCGTTCGCACAGTTCGACCGTTCTGCGAGGGAGCGGGTTCTGATCGCCGCCGCAGGTATTCACGAACATCGCCATCGCCGATGGAAACGACTTTTCGAGCGACAATTGGGCAAAGCCAGGGTAGTCGCCGCACCACTTTGTGAAACTGAGCGTGGTCGGGTGACATGCGTACCCGAACAGGATCGCCGCGAGTTCGCCATCGCCGCGGGTGACGGTCAGTACGGGAACCGCATGATCGACCGGCCCCTCCAGTGGGATACCATCGGCGAGCAGTCTCGGTATATCGGCCTCGGCGTTGTTGCGGCGGTTGACAGCGAACCCCGCCATGCCCTGCCCCATTGCCAGACTCGCGGGAGCTAAGGCGGATAACGCTTCGCCGACCAATTCGACCAGCTTGTCTTCCATGTGCTGGGTGTAGCGGGCGACCCGCTCGACCTGCTGAGGATCGACGGGGTAGTAATCGACCAGGTCGTCGCCGAGTCGCGGACCGCAGTGATTGTGGGAAAAGGTAAACATCACGTCGGCTCGCGTCAGGGCGAAGCGATCTTCCAACCGTTGGAAAACACGATCGCTCATCGACTTGGGAACACCCTGGAAATCGCTGGTGATCAGCACACCACGCTGGCCGTGAGGATCCTCGAGCACCAACACCTTGGCCCACAGATCGTGCAGTTTGCCGTCAGGCTCGCGACGAGATCCATAACCCGCCAACCAGACCGCCTCTTCTGGCGTGATCACGGCCCGAGCGAGTCCCGCCTTCCAGGGTGTCGTGATCGTCGATCGGTTGTCGGATTCGGCCGCTCCGACCGGGCCGTCGATACACAACAAGGTCGACAGAATCGCCAAGGTCGACAGAATCGCCGAGAAGTGATGGCGCAAGGCAAGGTCAATTCGCGACATGATCGTGCTTCGGTTGAGAGGCCAGCGGGTTCACGGTGTCGGCAGCTGAGTCTAGTCGATCAGGGACACATGAGTACGGGAGAAAAAGAGACACCAGAGCTGACTGCTTGCAAAACGAGCACCACTGCACGTTGACTGTGCGATCGAGCGATCCATCGCCGGTCGGTCGAGTCGGTCGATGCCTGCAAAAGCGAACGGATGAATCATTGAAAACACTGGGAATAACTCACGATCGGGACGCCAGTGGACAAGAAATTGGCTCGTTCGCCAACTTGGCACGGCACATGCTTTGCAAAGTTGATAAGGAGTGGAGATGACTGTTGAGCGGTCAATCATTCGCTCGCTGATCCGTTTACCTCCTGCCGAATTTTCCACCCACCAAGTTTCCCGCCCAAACATCGCGTTGGGATCGAGCGGGAATTGAGTGCCTGGCACTTTATCCCCGCACATTGCTTACCCGAAATCGTCACTGTCGAGCGACGATTCTGCTGGTAACGGTCTTCGCCTTGATCGGGTGAAGATTTGATCTGCTCCGTTGAGACACGTGGCACCGACAGGGAAGTCGTTCGCAGCTAGTCGTTTGCCAACCGGGCGGACGGCTGATTTCGAGTTTGATTTCAATTCTGTTTTCTCGGTTTTTAGCTTCGATTTGTCTTAGAAGCTTTGTTTTTGTCCTGGAAGGGGTGTCGTTATGTCAGGTTTTAAAAGACAGGTTCGAGCGGGCTTTACGCTGGTCGAACTACTGGTCGTGATCGCGATTATCGGGGTGATGGTCGGGCTCTTGTTGCCGGCGGTTCAGTCGGCCCGCGAAGCGGCGCGGCGGATGCAATGTTCCAACAACATGAAACAGATCGGGTTGGCGCTACACAATCACGAATCTTCGTTCAAGAAGTACCCCGCGGCCGGGTACGGATATTCCTGGTGCCCGAGTGCAAGCGGCGGGGCTGGCGACACCGAGATTCTCGACCTTAACGGCTTGGTCAAGCTGTTGCCGTACCTCGAGCAGCAGGCGCTGTATGAACAGTTCAATCTCAAGGAGGCGATCTCGCACACGCCCAACGCGCTACGCAACAGCAACGGCGTGATGATCGGCGACCCCAACACCAATGGTAATGCGATCTTGGCCGGAACGGTGGTCGAGGCGTTTGTCTGTCCTTCGGACAACACCGGTCCACTCGCTCGTCTGACCGGTGGTCACTATGG
>SKZY01000213.1 GCA_007127095.1 Planctomycetaceae bacterium | reverse complement strand
GACGCCATTGAGATGATCGAAAAAATCGCGGCGAGCCAACGTGCCGAACAGGTTTTTGTCCGCCACGCTTTCCGTTTCTGGATGGGCCGCAACGAAACCCTCAACGACGCTCCCGTTCTGCTGGAAGCCCACCGCGCCTACAACGAAAGCGGCGGCAGCATGAATGCGTTGATCCTGTCACTGCTCACGTCCGATGCGTTTCTCTACCGCACACGGAATGAACCATCATTTCGATAATTGGGGTATCAGTTCCAGCCGCTGCGTCGCCACCGACTCGACGCGGTCCCAACTGTAGAGTAGCGGGAAATAGCGGCCGGCTGCCCAAGGGGCAAACAGGTCACGGTAATGTGGCCGTTCGGGATCGCCGCCCTGACCGGGACTGTTGGTCGCTAGCGATGCGTCCCAGTCGGACGTGCTGATGACCACGCGGAAGCTTCCACCCGACGGTTGGTTGTTGTTGCCGCCGGTGTTGTTCACCGTATAGCTGTCACCGCCTCGCGGCGCCGGGCCGACGTCCAACTGCCGTCGTAACTCCGCGCTGACCGCCGGACTCATCGGATGCCGGATCGTTGCGTGTTTGTATTTCGATTGCCCGTATTGCCAACGCTCGATGTTTGGGCCGAGTCGCTGTTGCAGCAACCCGACTGCCGACTCGAGCGATTTGATAAGCAACGCGTCGCGGCCAGCCAGCGGATCTGTGCCTGATGGGGCGAAGCGGGCGTCGGGTGCGTAAAGCCAACCGATCATCCGGTGCATCGACAGCGAGCCGACGTGCGGCCGCAGCGGTTCGGGAACGACCAATTCCCGTACCCGTTTTTGCAATTCACGCTGCCAGGCGACGTAGATACCCGCCGCGGGCGAGTCGGCAGCCAGCACGAAGTCCCAATCTTGCAACCGCTCGGCCGCTGCCAGCGTCGCTGCATCGTCGATTAGGTCGACGCGCAGCATCGGCACCAACATCCGCGCCGGCAGCGACATTTCGTCTTGCTGCAGCGATGTCATTTCCGCCATGGACAATTTGCGCCCCGATGCGAGCACCTCATGCACCCTTGCCCCGCGAAACGGATCGGACCAAGTCCAGCCGACAGCGCGACGGTGTGCGTAATCGCGGGGGACAAGATTTTCGTTCGATGTGTTCCAGAAACCCTTATCGGGGTTGTAGACATGTGGCAGTTCGCGAATCGGCAGAAATCCGTCCCATTCGAAACGGCCATCGCCGGGCACCGGAACCATACCGTCCCAGTTCGGTCGTTGCGGAGCGATCCCGACTGCCTGCCAACCGATGTTGCCCGCGGTGTCGGCCCAAACCATGTTTTCGCCGGGAATGTGGCTGTAGCTGCACGCCTCACGAAAACTTTCCCAGTCGACGGCTTGATTCATCCGCAGGCTTGCCAAATAAGGCGCGCCACCCGTCTCTAGCCAACCGGCCCGCAGGGCATAAGCGGTCTGATATTGAGGGTCTTCGTAAAGCACCGGCCCATGACGTGTGAACTTCAAACTGACCTCTCGCGGCTCGCTTTCACCACGGACCTGAATCGTTTCCGTCTCGATCCGCATCGATTCCCAGCCGTCGCCGTAGCGGTATTGGTTGCGATCGTCGGGATTCGTTTCATAGATGTAGAGGTCTTCACAATCGATCGCGAAAACCGTCAATCCCCAAGCGCCGTGTTCATTGTGTCCGATCGAAATCCCCGGCAGAGTCGGTTCGCCGCCGCCGATGACATTCCATCCGGGAGCAACCAGATGAACGAAGTAGCGGAGCGAAGGGGTTTGCAGTACTCGGTGCGGGTCGTTGGCCATGTAGGCTGTTCCGTCGAGCGTCAACTCGGGAGCAACGACCCAGTTGTTGCTGCCGATGTCCCGCCAATCGGGGTCGCCCGCGGATAGAGCGAAGGCCTTGTCGAGATCGCCCACTTCGTCCGTCCGCACGGCCGCTGAATCCACAGCGTCTTCTTCTGCGACCGCACGAAACCGCTCAGGAACGTCTTCCGGACGAAATCGGATCGGCGACCGAGCGGCTTCGTACAGCTTTAGAACGTTGTTTTTCCTCAGCCGATTGCCGTCAATCGCCTTGTCCAGCGTCAGATCGGGATTGCCTGGGTGGAACCAGACCAGCGAAGCAACTTCCTCAGCCGATGAAAGACTGACGGCACGGCCGAGTCCGAGTTCTTCCTTGACGTTCCGCACCAATCCCTGGTGCCGTGAGACGACGACCTCCGGCGTCCAGTGCCCCGGGACGGTTCCCAAGACGCGAAACTCCAATGGCAACAGTTCCTGTTTTTGCAGCACTTCATCGATCCTAGCGTTGATACCGCGAACAAAGCTTTCGATGATCTCGGGGCCGCGGGGATGGTAATGCTGCAATTCGCGATTCATGTCGCCGCGGTAGCGGAGCAGCCGCGCGCCGATATCGGCGTCCACTTCACGCGGCCCGAGCAACTCGGCCGCCGTCCCCGTCGCCCGCCGTCGCCACAATTCGAGTTGGAACAACCGATCGCGAGCGACGTAGTAGCCTTGCGCGAAAAAGAGGTCGCTTTCGTTTGCCGCTCGGATGTGCGGTACGCCCCAGCGATCGACAAGAATTTCGACCGGCTCACGAAGTCCTGCTGCCCGCAGCGTCTCGTGGTCGACCTTTGCCGAGTCTTCGGCTGCAGCCGTGGTCGAAAGCGTCCAACATCCGAGCAGCAACCAGATGCCAGCGAAACGAAATGGAAAACGGTGCATCGGCGGACCTGAATCAAAATGCGGGCCGGATCGGTAGGATTCGTCGTGATGCCAGAATAACCGGTGACGCGATCGACCGCAGCCGCCCGCGCCCCGCCCGGACACTCTCTACCGCTCATGACCTAGAATGAAGGTTTCCTCTCGACACATCGCAACGACTGCCGCCGGAGCCCGACCCATGCCGATTACCGTGAAGCTACTGCCGATGAGCGAGATTCAACGATTCATGCGAGCCGTCGGCGCTATAGTTGTTTTGCTCGTTCCCGCCACAGCCCAAGCGGCGGAGTATCGTGTCGGACCCGCGCAGCCGCTGTCGGAAATCGAGGAAGTTCCCTGGGAATCGCTCGAGCCAGGTGACCGGGTACTAATCCACGCCCGCTCCGAACCGTATCGCTCCAAATGGGTGATCACCCGCCGAGGAACGGCCGATGCGCCGATCACGATCACCGGCATACCGGATGTCGCTGGCACGCTGCCCATTATCGACGGACGCGATGCCGTCACCCGTCCGGCATTGAACTTTTGGGGCGAGGAGCGGGGCGTGATCAAAATCGGCGGGGCTAACCGGCCGGCCGACGTGATGCCGGCCCATATCGTGATTGAAAATCTCGAAGTGCGCAGCGGACGCCAACCGTTCTTCTTCACGGGGCGATCCGGAAAAACGGCCTACCTCAAAAACGCCGCGTCGATCTTCATTGAAAAAGGCGAACATATCACGCTCCGCGGTTGCCGGCTTCGCGACAGCGGCAACGGTCTGTTTAGCTCTCCAAATACAAAAAACATCGTGGTCGAGCACTGTTCGATCTTCGACAACGGTGTGGAAGGGAGCATTTACGAACACAACAACTATACAAATACTCAAGGGATTACCTTCCAGTTCAATCATTTCGGGTCGCTTCGCGAAGGCTGCCCGGGGAACAACCTCAAAGATCGTTCTTCTGGCATGATCGTTCGGTACAACTGGATCGAAGGAGGCAATCGCTGCCTCGACCTGGTCGACGGAGCACACAAAGACAGCGAAGCCTACGGCAACACGTATGTTTACGGGAATGTCCTACTGAAGCCCGACGACCACGGCAACAATCAAGTGGTGCATTACGGAGGTGATAGCGACGACACCGATCGGTATCGAAAGGGGACGCTCCATTTTTTTCATAACACGGTTGTCTCCTATCGAACCGCAACGACGGTATTGTTCCGCCTGTCGACAGCCGACGAGAGTGTCGAGTGCCGCAACAATGTCTTTTATGTGTCGGCACCGGGGCGGCATCTCGCGATCCTGACTGAAGGAGGACGAGCCGAACTGTTTCGCAACTGGATCAAGCCGGGGTGGCGAGTCAGTCATGGCGGACAAGGGGGGCAAGTGCGAGGCCGCGAGCGGCTGATCGAAGGGGACGCACCCGGGTTTGCCGATGCCGAAGATCGCGATTATCGCCCCGTCGAAACGGCTCCCACGGCCGGCGCCGCCGAACCGTTGCCGCCAACGCTGAACGCAGAACACCCGGTCGAGTTCGAATATATCCCGCATCGCGGGAATGCGCCACGATCACAGAAAAAGTTGCTCAGCCTGGGCGCCCTCGAACCCGCCACACTCGACCCCACCTCGCGGTGATTCAGAATGCCCAGCAAAAAAGCGTGAACCCGAAAGACCACGTCTGTGTAGTGGTGAAAAACCGATCCGCAACGATTTCCTAATTGAAATGCTCAGAGTAAGAGTCGCCAACAAACACGACCTTGTTCACGCGGCCGAGCTCTACGAATCCTCCGTGCGAAGCGCTGACTGGTTGCCCGCAACATCCCGTACAGCGTGTGACTTCGCGTCTGACACAGAAGGCGAGGTCATCCATGTATGCGTAGCCGCCAATCAAGCTGTTGTGGGATTTGTTTCGGTTTGGGAAGCCGAGTCGTTTATTCACCACCTCTATGTCGATGCCGGATCACGCCGAATGGGCGTTGGAACCGCCCTGCTTACGTCTCTCCATTGTTGGCTCCCAAAGCCGTGGACGTTAAAATGCGTAGCCGCAAATCGGGCCGCGATAGATTTCTACCGGTCACTCGGGTGGACGTCTGATGGTACGGAGTGTGGTCCCGATGGTGACCATTACGTGATGCGATACTCGGGGCAAGCAGATGATAGATAACGGTTGCCGCCCCGCTTTGAACGCACTTTCCGTCTCTTTCCTGCCGAAATGCTGTCGCAAGCGGGGGCCGTTCTCACACCGATAAATCGGCCG
>SKZY01000339.1 GCA_007127095.1 Planctomycetaceae bacterium | reverse complement strand
TCCGAATCGCAATTCGCGGTCGATCCCGAGAATCAATGGCTGTGGCGAATGAACCGCCGACGGCTCGATATCGAACCCTGGCGAGATTCGATGTTGGCTGCCGCAGGGAAGCTCGACCTGTCGATTGGTGGCGATTCGATCGCCGCTGATGATCCCGCCAACCTTCGGCGGACACTCTACACGACCGTGCATCGCCGCGAGTTGTCAAAGATGTTGCAGCTACACGACTTCCCCGACCCCAGCCTGCACAGCCCGATCCGTCAAGACACGACGACGCCGTTGCAAGGGTTGTACGTGCTCAACAGCCCCTTCGTGACTCGCCAAGCCGAAGCGTTGGCCGACCGCCTGTGGCGAGAGTTTCCCGGAATCGATGCGTCGACCAGTGAATCACGGGTCCGGCAGGCGCATCGCGTGCTGTTCGGACGCGAACCCAGCGCTGCCGAATTGCGGGTCGCGGCCGAGTTCCTCGCCCCGAACAGCGTTGATTTCGACGATTGCGACGACCCGCTCGCGACGTCGGACCCTACCGGCGACGAAACCACCGCGGCCGCCTGGCGGTCTTACACCCACGCGCTGCTCGGCAGCAACGAAATGCTGTTCGTCGATTGATTCTCCCCGCCTCCGATTTTCTGCCGCAGATTTTCATCCGTCCCGCCCGATCGTTTCGCCATCCTGCCTCCCTGGTGCGGCACTTCGCCGCCTGCCCGCCGCCCACAAGAGACCCGAACCAGCCATGTCAGCTCACCACGAAGCCAGCCCGTCGGTTCCCCGTCGTTCCCTCCTGAAAACCCTCGGCGGCGGCTTGGGGATGCTCGGCGCCGCATCGTTATTCGCCGATGAATCGACGGCCGCCGCCGGTACCACCGCGGGGCTGCATTTCGCCCCACGAGCCAAACGGGTGATCCACCTGTTCATGAACGGCGGCCCCTTTCAAGCCGACCTGTTCGATCCCAAACCGACGTTGGAAAAGTACGCCGGCCAACGCCCCGAGGGCGCCAACCTGCGGACCGAACGCCCGACCGGCGGGCTGCTGCCGTCGGTCGCCAAGTTCGCTCCCCGAGGGGAAAGCGGCGTACCGGTCAGCGATCTGCTGCCGCGATTGGGTGAACAGATCGATGACATCTGCGTCTTCCGGTCGATGCACGCCGACAACCCCAACCACGGGCCGGCGCTGATGCAGATGAACAACGGCACGATCTTGCCGACGCGGCCGAGCATGGGTTCGTGGTTTCTCTACGGGTTGGGCCAAGAGAACGAAAACCTGCCCGGATACATCGTCCTCTGTCCGGGACGCCCGGTGCGGTTCGCCGAACTCTGGACCAGTTCGTTCCTGCCGGCGGCGTTCCAGGGGACCTACGTCAACCATTCCGATCTGAAGCCCGAAAAGCTGATCCCCTTTTTAAAGAACGCGTCGCAATCGCCCGCGGACCAACGAAGACAACTCGATCTGATGCAGCGGATCAATGCGATGCACTTGCAGGCCCGCGGCCCTGACAACGCGTTGGAAGCCCGGATCGCTTCGCTCGAAACCGCCTTCCGGATGCAGGCCGACGCTCACGAAGCGTTTGACCTCGAAGATGAAACCGCCTCGACCCGCGAGGCCTATGGCGAAGGCCACTACGCCAACGGTTGCCTGCTGGCCCGACGTTTGGTCGAACGCGGCGTCCGTTTCGTCCAGGTCTACTACGGCAACGGCCAGCCCTGGGATACCCATTCCAAACACAACGATTCGGTCAAGAAACTCTGCTCCGATATCGACCAACCGACCGCTGCCCTGTTAGCCGATTTAAAACAACGCGGGATGCTGGAAGACACGCTGGTGATTTGGGGCGGTGAGTTCGGACGTACCCCGACGACCGAAAACGGTGATGGCCGGGATCACAACCACCACGGGTTCACGATGTGGATGGCTGGCGGAGGCGTTCGCGGCGGCATGACCTATGGCGAAACCGATGAGTTCGGTTTCCGCGCCGTTGAAAACAAGGTCCACGTCCATGACCTGCACGCCACCATCCTGCACCTGCTGGGCCTCGATCACGAACGCTTGACCTTTCACTACGCCGGACGTGACTACCGCCTAACCGACGTACACGGACGTATCGTCCGCGAGGTTCTGGCGTAGTCGCGGCAGTCCAGGACTGTTGGATACTTGGACTGTTGGATACCGAGTTCAATCCTTCCAATCATAATTCCGCATTCGGTCTGCTGCGTCATCTCCCTTCGATTCAAACACAATATCAGTATTGATCGGCAGTTGCAGACGAACATTTTTTGCCACGGTGTCGGCTGGAGAGACTTGAATACGAAGTTCCTGTCGATTCGCAGTTCGCGGGTCATGGTCGCAGAAATACACAATCGCATCCTTCACGGGTTTCTTCCGGGCGTCGACAACAGTCCCCGATAGCTTCTCGCCATCAGCGAAAACACACTGCGGCACCACGAGGAAATACACCAAAGCAACTTTCGCGAGGAGTGAATGCTTGAGGAGCTCCGTAATTCGACATCGCGGGTGATCCGGTCGCATTGATGCCAACCGGCAGGAAGGCGTAATAGCACTGTAGAACAGGGACCTGTCCGGCCTGCGACAGTCGAAAAACCATTGCGGCATGGGTTGACTCCCCTTTTTCGTTACAGAACAAAAGCAGCTCGACCTTGCAAGTCTGGAGCACTTCATAAAAGATACGTTCACGAGCGTCAAAATCAAACTCCCTGCGAAAGATGGTTGCCTACATCTCGCCGCGGTTCAGGGCGTCGCAAGCTCTTTCCCTTAAAGTACCCTTTCGCCCTGACCGCCCTGACCGCCCTGACCGACCGGCCGGGGGTTAGCGTCTGTATCCCGAAGGGGTTTTAGGTTTTAGCCATTACCCGGTGGTCGAGCGGAGCGAATACCACCGGAACGCTTTTCATTCAATGAGCAGGCTCTAAGCTTTGGCAGACTTGCCTAACCAAATGCGGGTCAACATCAATATCGCGAAAATGAAAAGCCATTTGGACGCCGTATGGCGCGCCTTTACATTGGCACTGTATTAAGGCGATCTCGTCACCGAAAAGTACGATTGCATCGTAGTTGCGAGAAAATAAAGTTTCGATACGCGAGATTGTGCTGATACGCACTAAGCTTGCCATTGTCGAACAATAAGAATGCCACTGGACCTCGCGGCGCGACATGGTCCATCGAAAATCATTGCTACCCGTTCTGTAAAACTCCAGAACCAGTCGAGGCATCGTAAAGACCTCCTGCTTAGGCGACAATCTGGTTTCAAGCGAAAGGGACTCATCTACTTCGTTCCAATCCGGTGCAGTGCTGACCAAAATGGCATAGTTGCCACCGTCAAAATCAAGCGTGGAGATACGATCGTCATCGAGAATTTCCTGATGAACGATCAACTCCGGAGGCAGGCAGAACTTCATGCCTCCAACGACGTATTGGGGCCACTCTGAGGGAACGTCGGTTTGCGGCATTGGGAAATCCGGAACAGGCCGGAATTCGTTAAACGCCTCACGGCTAGTATATATCTTCCACAACAAATGGGCGCGATAATGCCAAGCTGTAAAAGTGAAGGCGATGACGATTGCCGCGACAAACGCAGCAATACGAGACCAAAGTACAAGTTGCAAATATGCGGTTATTCTAGATCGTTTTAAGGGTGTCTGCGAACGCATGGTAAAACTCAGTTACAGTGGTTATTCGAGTCAAGGCTTGGGAGCAGCGATGTTATTCTTGGCACACCAGTGCTCGGCCTGACAGTCGCAGTGTATTTCCGAACGTGCCGAGGCAGTTGAGTGGCTCGCGACGATGGAGATATTGTGCGATAGTTCCGCGTTCTACGCACGCTTTGAAGTGCCTTTCGGCTGAATTGCCCCAGCGATCCGATCGCGCCCAGAGGAGCGTTATACCGAGAGACTCCTGCGGGGGTGCTTAGTTCCATCGCAATTTGTCATACGTCGATCCGCGAAGCTGGCGACCGGAAGTAGCCCCGGGTGAGCGCAGGCTCGCTTTGCGAGTCAAGCGTAACCCGGGGTAAAAAAACCACGGTGATCGGCGACGAGCAAACGAGTAACCATATCGTTCGAGACAACCGAGTCGCAACCGGCAAAACCGACGACGCTGCCGGCGCGAATGGTAGGCTGCATCCGTTAGATTGCGACTCGGCAGGATTGATTGGGTTTGAGAATCGATCGCTCGTCGCCAGCGCTAGCGTGCTCGCAAACCCCGGGTACCGCTCGACTCGCGGAGCTCGTCATCACTTCACCCGGGGCTACTGCCGATGGCCGCTTCGCGGCATTTGGAAACAAGCTTCTGGGCCTCAACGTTCATAACGGAAACGATCGTTGCGTGGCGCCAAATCCCGCCCCTTCGAAGCCAACTGGTTCACGGTCCGTCATCACTCGCCGAATCACCGATCGCTGTCATTTGGTTGAACTGCGAAACGTTTATGGCCGAAGCACGGGACACGCTACTCCGGCTCCCTTCTCCCCCGGCTCTGCGGGGGAGAAGGGCTGGGGATGAGGGGGCGCCGGCCAGCAAGCGGTCCGTCTCATTAAAGTATCGGTCGCCACCATCCATCGCCGAGGCTTCCTGGTCTGCGTCTCAAGATGCTGTATCCCCTTGCAGTCCCTTGATTGGTCATCACCCGTCGAAACACCGATCGTTGCTATTTGATTGAATTAATGGCAGCCCACCACCCCGTCTACTTTCAGCCGATGTGAAACGGAAACCCGATCCAGGCGTCGACCAAGAACAACTCCGTCGCGTCATCTCTCCGAGCCGCGAAGCTGGCGACCGGAAGTAGCCCCGGGTGAGCGTAGGCTCGCTTTGCGAGTCAAGCGTAACCCAGGGTGAAAGAACCACGACGATCAGCGACGAGCAAACGATTCACCACATCGCTCGATTCGACCGAGTCGCAACCGGCAAAACCGCCAACGCTGCCGGCGCGACTGGCAACCCGCATCCGTTGGATTGCGACTCGGCAGGATTGATTGGGTTTGAGAATC
>SKZY01000309.1 GCA_007127095.1 Planctomycetaceae bacterium | reverse complement strand
GAGCGATCAGCGGTGGGCTGCGGTTGCGGCATCTGTTCGTCGCCGAGGCGGAGGCCGAGAACGACGAAGCAGACGAATCACAGCGGAACACCGATACTCGGCGGTTGGTGGCAGCGGCTGGGACCGCGGCCGTAACGGTTACAGGCGGGTTGATGGAGCGGATCGCATATGGCGGCAACCCTCGCGGCGCCGTGGCCGTCTTCGAAACTCCCCCGGATGATTCGTTGGACGCTCTGTTGTTGCCCGAGTCGCCGTTGGTGATCATCTTGGTAGCGATCGAAAAGCCGGGAAATATCGGTGCAATCTTTCGCTCCGCCGATGCGATCGGGGCTGACGCCGTGGTTCTTTGTGACACCGTATCGGACCGCTTCAACCCCAATCTGATCCGCGCCAGCTTGGGAACGGTATTCAGCGTCCCGACGGCCGCAGCGGGACTGACGGCGACGCTCGAGTGGATTCGCCGTCATTCGTTAACCTGCTGTACCACCGTGGTGACGGCCGAGCGGACGTTTTGGGACGTCGATTACCGCCGACCGACGGCGATCGTGATGGGAGCCGAATCGACCGGCCTGGGTGAACCGTGGACCACTCAGACTGGGGCCGTACCGAGCGTCGATACGATCGCGGTCAGCATCCCAATGCTGGGGGTGGCAGACAGCCTGAACGTGTCGGTCGCCGCAGCGGCGCTGATGTTTGAAGCTAGCCGGCAACGGAGACGTGAGGGGAGCCGTTTCGACAGTGACATTCGGAAGAATCGCTAATGTCGTCATCTTCGTCAGTCCGATAACGACAACCGGGTGGGGACCGTGCCGGCGATCGAGGCGATCGCATGGCGGTTTTCTCCCTGGATGCACCAGATACACGGGGGTGCATGGACGCGAACCGACTGGTCCAAGGATGCAGCATGCGTGGACGAACCCTACGAACGCCTTCAGGCCGCCGCAATCGCAAGCGATGCTTGCTGGCCGGTCTGATTCTCGCATCAGGTCCATCGTTGCTGGCCCAAGAGCCGGTCGCCTTGGCCCCCCTGCCGCTGCGGCCGGTTGCCGAAAGCCGAGCCGCCGGGGTGGAAAATCCGTTTTGCCAGCCGGTGGTCATGTCGCTGAGCGATTCCGGTTTCACTCGGCTGGTCGATGACGACGCGGAGGAGCCTTTGCGGCGACCGTTATCGCAGATCGAATTGGCTTCCGGTATCGAGATCCGCATCGAGGAATCGGGGCCAACCGAGCCGGCCAAGGAAACCACGGCCCAGCGGCACGATCCGTATCCCGCACCGGTCAAGATTATCGGTCGAGGAGGAGTGCGTGCCAACCCGATCGCCATCAATGTCGAATCAGATTCGACTCACCGACCGCCTCCTGCTTTGACGAAATCGTCGCGACCGGAGCCGGTCGCGCTGTCGTTTTCCGATTCGGGAATGCTCTCGGTCGAGATCGAACCGGAATTAGAACCCGCAGTCGCGCCACCGACCGAGTTGTCGTTGAGTGATACCGAGCCGTCGTTGAGCGATGTCGCGATGTCGTTGAGTGATGTCGTTTCGGAGTCGCTGACCGATGACACGATGGAGCCGACAGTGGCTCGTCCGGCGATGGGCGGACGGGTGATTGCGGTCCCGAGCGACGGTGAACCGCTTGAGGAGCGGGGGAATGGCGGAGGCACGATCCGGGCTGCCGTCAAATTGCAGCCGTTCGATCTGCCGCAAGTCGATGTCGACGACGCCCGACTGGTAAACGGGGGGCGCCCGCGTGTCGACGTCGGTCATCCGCCGCTGATCGTTCAACGGGTTCCGAGGATCCTCCCTGCGGAATTGGTCCCTCAGCAACTGAAGTCGGCAGCATCCGCGATCACGGAATCGTCAGTCAACGAACGCGAGATCAATCAACCCGAGATCAATCGACGCGAGCTCAGCGAACGCGGGATCGACGACAGTCAGGCCATCGGATCGGCGGTCAAGGGATCGGCGGTCGTCGGCGTACCGGCCAGCGAATCGCAGTCGGTGGCGACCGAGGTCGTGGCGCGATCGACCCCGCGTTCGGCTCAGCCAACCGAAACCGCTCGGCCGCCGGCTGAATTGAATAGGAAGTCGGCCGAGCCGGCGATCGCGATGGCAAAAGCCGTGGCTACGGCTAGCGGATTGAAACTGCGGCCACGCGAGGTGCGGGCGTTGAAGCTTGGCGAGGCGATCCGTGCGGTCCACAGTGGCGACCCCCGTGTCGCCACGGCGATTTCGGTCGGGACGGACGGGTTGCAGGTGATCGCCACCGGTGATGGGGCGACGACGTTAACGATCGACTTGGTCGACTCGAGCGGCGAAACGAGGCGGGTCGGCTATCGGGTGGAGGTCGGCGACGTCCGCAGCGCCCCGGCCGATTCTCAACCAACGCTCGTCGAGACATTGACCGAAACGGTACGTAACGCGTTCCCCGAAGCTCGCGTGGTCGTCCGTTCGGAAGCGGGGCGGCTGACGGTCGTCGGCAGTTGTCCGGACGATTCGACCGCCCGGCAAGTGATGCGAATGGTCCGTTCGGCATGTCGGGTAGCGGTCGATGACAAGTTGGTCATCCGCTGACGGTAGCCGCGGGGCATGGTTCGATCGATTTAGTTTTGTTTCCCCTAGCACACGAAACCGATTCTCGCCGGTCGCGGTTGTCACCGATGGTGAGCGCAGCGAGCGACATTTCAAGGCACGAGGTTCCCAGATGGTGATTTCAACAATCTTCCGCCGCGTTACCCGACGTTCCATCTTGGTGGTCGTGGCATCGACGGCGAGCTGTGGTCTGGCCGGGGGCGAGGCGGTGGCGCAAACGGCGGCATCGCCGATCAGCGGTCCGGCGCCCGAGTTCAACCTCTCGGACATCCCGTTGGCCGAGGGAGAGCGAATCATCAGTTCATCGATCAGTGGGGCGATCGAGTTCGATGGGCAGAGCTACCAAACGGTCGATCCGCTTTCGGTTCCGGGGCTAGCTGGCGGCGACGAGCATCCGCCGGGCTTTGGGGCGATGGGGCAATCCGAAGGCTTCTACGGCAACAGTTGTGCCAACGGCGGCTGTGGCCAACCGGGGTGTCGCAACGCTCGTTGTGGTGGAATCGGCGGGCGGCATGGCGGCGGTCCGCGGTCGGCGGTCGACTTCGGCGGACGGCCACGGCTGGGAGCCGGTGGAACCGTATGTGGCCCGACCTGTAATCCCTACCGCTACGCCACCGTCGATGCGCTGTACATGGGGAACAACGAGCTTGACAACTTCGGCTCGCCGGCGCTGTTCAACCTCGGTGACTTCGATTACGAGCTCGGTATCCGGGCGACGATCGGCTATGTCCCCGATTGTCGTAACGGGTTCGAGTTCACCTTTACGGGACCATTCCAGTGGACGTCGCAAACGTCGCTGCTGGGGGCCGATTACTTCGGTGGCAATCTCGATTCGTTACTGACGACGAACGCGAACCCACCGATTCCGTTGGACAGTTTTGTCGATGCCGAGTCGCAATTCCAGCGGCTCGAGTCGGAATACCTCAGCTTCGAGGCGAACAAGACGCTCAACGGTTGGGAGGTCGTCAAATTGCTTTACGGCGTCCGCTATATCCAATACGAGGAGGACTACATCTTCGGATCGACGCCGAACGTGGGGCTGCCGGGTCTGCTCCGGTCGACGGCCGACAGCCGATTGATCGGTGGTCAAGTCGGGATCGATTTGACTTATCCGTTGACCTGTCGGATGTGGAGTGACATGCGTCTGCGGGGAGGAGCGTTCGCGAACTTTCACGAAAACTCGTTTCAGTTGGTCAACCAGCAGACGACGCGAATCTTCAATTCTGACAACGATGTTCGGCTGGCCGGAATGTTCGAGATCAGTGGCGGGCTGCGTTACTACGTGACCAACAACTTCCACATCCGTGGCGGTGGCGAATTATGGTATTTGTCGCGAGTCGGCACGGCGTTGGATCAGTTCAACACATCGTTATCGCCGCGGACCGGTCAGGTAGCACGAGCCAAGGACGACATCCTGATGTACGGTGCGAGTGTCGGAGCGGAATGGAAGTTTTGAGCCGCGATGGGAGGTCAATCGCCGCGACGGCTCCGGAAGCGGTTGAGCCAACTCTGCATCGAGGCGTTTGGAGTTACGGGCTTGCCGTTGGCGGAGCGGCTGCTCTCGATCTGGTGCTGGATCACTTCTCGCCGGGCGACATCCAGGTCGCGACCGCATTTGGGGCAGTGGCAGGGCGGTTGACTGACATCGCCGCCGCAGGTCGGGCAGCGGAAGCGGACGGTCGGTTTGACGGCCGCTTCGAAAAGCCCGCCGACCTCGGCCGCGGCGAACCAGGCCGAATCGTCCTTGCGGAGCTTGGTCTCACGAACCACGACGCCACGGCGGACGAGGTCGAGCAGTTGAGACGGACTGAAGGGGCCTTTCTCCTCCGCGGCCTCCTGGAAGTACCACTGAGCCATCGCTAGGAAGTCTGTATGTGCAGGCTGCGGCGTTTGCGTTCACGGCGACGGACGTCATCGATCATCCCGGCTACCGATTTGACGTCGGCGATGCCCGGCATGATCAGGTGCGGGTGACTGACATCGCTGCTGGTGATGTCGATCGTACCGATCCCGAGGATCCGCTGAATCGGGCCTTGGAAGAAGCCGACATCGTCGATGTCGATCACTTCGATCCGGTCGGTCCGGCGGCTCAACAGTCCCGATTGATGGATGAATCGCTGCGTCGTCAATTCGTAGTGAATGCTGAAGCGGCGGAACAGGTAGACCCCGGCCACCAGCAGCCAGGAGGCGAAGGCGATCAGGACGGCGATCCGCCAGTCGAAGAGGGAATAGAGTGCGACGACGACGATCAGGGCGACCGAGGCGATCACTACCACAATCGCGGCACCGAGCATTGCCAGCGGGCTGTAGTTCCCTTCCCAAAGCTGCTTTTCGATGTCAGGATCATCGGAACGTGGTTGTCGGGATGCGACGTCTTCACGGAAGCGATCGACCGCAGAACGCTCGCGGTCAGGCATTCTGGGTGATGAAGATTCTGGCTGGTTCACGTCCGACCTGTTCGTTTCGAAAGGACTTTCCGGCTGATCCTATAATCGCGGCATTGTAGCGTTGCGGGGCTGGCCCGTCGATCATGCTGGCTGCCGTCCCGACGGAGCCTCGCCTCGATAACCTGTATGATGACCGATCCATGCGTTGTCCTTTTTGTCACGCCGATAACGATCGTGTCGTGGACACTCGTGCCACGGAAGAAGGATACGTGATCCGTCGCAAGCGAGTCTGTGGCGCCTGTCACCGCAAGTTCATGACGCTGGAGCGGTTGGAGGAAACGAGTATCCGCGTCGTCAAACGTGACCAGACCCGCGAGCCGCTCGATCGCGAAAAGATCCGTCGTGGGATCGAACGGGCGTGCAGCAAGCGGCCGGTGACCGGGCCTGCGATCGAAATGTTGGTCCAAGAGATCGAATCGGAGATTTACTCGAGCTACCTGCTGGAGGTCTCGACCGAGCAAATCGGTGAGATCGTGATGCGTCAATTGGCGAACATCGACGATGTCGCCTACATCCGATTTGCTAGTGTCTACCGCGATTTCAACGACGTCGATGACTTTATCGACGTGATCGATCCGCTGCGGGACCGCTCCGAATCGTGAGCCTCTTTTGCTAAGGTTGGCTTGGACGCCATTGTCGTTCACCCGATGAACTGGGCAGAGGGTCTGGAGTAAGCTGCACTTTTGTATCGACTTTGGCGGACACGCCGGCGACTGAGCCGCGGCGGAGTCCGCTGATTCCCGCCGCCAATCGCAACTGGTGCTATGACCCACCCGATCGCATTCCCGCCGTTTCGCTGCACGCCGTCGGCTGATGTCTCAGCCGCGGCTGGGATCTTGATCCACCGCCGGACCGTGTCGCTGGCCTCGCCGACGCTGCTGGTGCCGACGATACTTACGATGTCGCTGCTGGTAATCACGGTCGGTTCACCGCGGGCGGTTCATGCCGAGCCGCCGCCGGCGGCGATGTCGCTCGATCCGCCGGTCGATACGCTCCGCCAACCGCTGCCGTTGGAGGAGTTGCTCCGCCGCAGCGATCCGGCGGAATTGGCCCGCGAGGTCGAGCTGCGGGGCGATGCCCGCCGCGGGGCGTTGTTGTTTTACAAGTCGGCCGCCGCTTGTTCGCAGTGTCATGCCGCCGGCGACGAGGCGACTCCGCTCGGACCCGACCTGGCTCGATTCGACGACCACGCAACGGCCGGGCATCCGACTGCCGAGTACTTGATCGAATCGATCCTCGATCCGTCGCGAAAGATCCGCCGTGGCTACGAGACCATGTCGGTACTGACCACCGACGGGCAATTGCTCACCGGACTGATCGCGTCGGCGGATGACACGGCGATCGTGCTCCGCGATGCCAACGATCTGCTGCACGACACCACGATCGCTCGTGACGACATCGAGGCGGTACGGCCGTTGTCGACGTCGATGATGCCGAGCGGTTTGGTCGATGTCATCGGTGGTCAAAAGCAGTTTTACGACCTTGCCAAATACGTCATCGAGGTCGCTCGCGGCGGTCCCGAAAGGCAGGCGGCTCTGATGCCGTCGGACGACGAATTACTGGTCGTTGACGATACCGCTGACCTCGATCACGCCGGGATCATCCGCGGGCTCGGTCGCCGCGATTTCACTGCCGGCGAGGCGATCTATCACGGCTATTGCTACAGCTGTCACGGCTCCGATGGGAACACCCCGTCGCTGCCGACCGCTCGGGCGTTCGGGACCCAAAAGTTGAAATTCGGTGCCGATCCCTACCGGATGTTCCTGACGTTGTCGCGGGGCAACGGATTGATGGCGCCGATGAGCCAGCTGACACCGAAAGAACGCTATCAGGTGGCGCATTACATCCGCGAGCAATTCATCAAGCCGGGTGGCCTGGACGAGATCGCGGTCGACGCCGACTACCTCGCCGGGTTGCCCGAGGGGAGTGGTTCGGGCGACCGTGTCGTCAGCGTGAACCGCGATTATGGTCCCGCCCTCGCCTCGCAGCTCGGCCGCGACGTCAACAGTGCGTTGACCGTCGATCTGCAGGGGCTGACGTTGTCCTATGACCTGCATTCTTTGGACGTCGCCGGAGCCTGGTCGGGAGGCTTTTTGAACCTGGATCAGACTCAGCACATCCGTGGGCGAGGCGAAGGGACCGCCGATCCGGCGGGACCGCTCGACCCATGGTTGTCCTATTGGCGATGGGGGCACGAGGGAACGCTCGATTATCCGACCGATTCGTTGCTGCCACGCGGCCCGCTGCCGACCGATTGGCTCGACTATCACGGCTATTATCTGCATGGAGATTCCGTCGTGTTGAGTTATGCGGTCGATCGCCGTGAAGTGTTGGAATCGCCCGCGATGGTACGGGCCGCGGGCGACGGTCCGGCGATGCTAGCTCAAACCCTGCGGGTCGGCCCAGGGCCGCGGTTGGTGTTGGCGGTATCGCGACTCAAAGGGTTGCAGGTCGTCGGCGGTGACGATTCCGTCGGTTCGCCCGATCGGGCGGTGCTGGCGACCGCTGCTGACGAAGCGATGCGGTTGGCGGTCGGGCTGCTCGGCGACCGTCAGGGGCTCCATTGGTCGATCGATGGCGGACGCTTGGTCTTGGAGATTCCGGCTGGAGACGAGTCGCGGCTGATCCAGATCGTTCGCCGACCGTCGGGGCCGGATCACCAATCGGCAACCGGCATCGAATCTGCCACGGCTGGTGAGGCCGATTCTGCCACGGCTGCCGACGACCGCTTGATCGCTTGGGTTGCGGCGAACGACGGCGAACTCGTCGATCCGGCGACCAAGCTCGCTGGCGGATCGCTGCGTTGGGCCGAAACGCCGACGACGGTCGGCTATCCGGGCCTCGAGTCGGGTGGCTATGCGCTCGACACTCTACCGGTCCCCGAATCGACACCGTGGGAAACCTGGTTCCGAACTTCGGCGATCGATTTCCTCAGCGATGGTCGGATGGTCGTGACGACCTACGGCGGTGATGTTTGGATCGTCGACGGCGTCGACCGCGACCTGCTGGAGTTGCGTTGGAAGCGGTTCGCGGCGGGGCTGTATGAGCCGATGGGGGTGCGGGTTGTCGATGACCAGATCTATGTCACCGGCAAGGATCGGCTGACCCGCTTGCACGACTTGAACGGTGATGGTGAAGCTGATTTTTACGAAAGCTTCTTCGCCGACCCTGACGTCTCCGTCAATTTCCATGCGTTCAACTTCGACCTGCAAGTCGATTCGCAGGGGAATTTTTATTATGCCAAAAGTGGCCATGGTGCTGACAGTGACCTACCTGGGGTGGTCTATAAAGTTTCGCCCGACGGTCGCTATTTCGAGCCGTATTCGACCGGTTTTCGCACGCCCAACGGGATGGGAATGATGCCGGGCGATCGTGTCACCGCCAGCGACAATCAAGGGCAGTGGATGCCGGCGTCGAAGATCAACCTGCTCCGCCCAGGCGGTTTTTATGGTTGGGTACCGACTTACGGTTACCAGGGAAAATGGTCGCCCGGTGGAGGCAAGATCGATGTCTCTGCCGTCGTTCCGCCGGAGACGTTCGATCAGCCGATGATCTGGATGCCTCAGATCTGGGACAATTCATCGGGCGGTCAATTGTGGGCCGACGACGCGCGTTGGGGGCCGTTGGCGGGGCATCTGTTGCACACCAGTTTCGGCCGTGGTTGGATGTTTTATCTGCATACCCAGGATGTCGATGGGGAAACGCAAGCGGCGATCATCAAATTGCCGTTCGACTTCCGTACGGGGATCATGCGGGCCGCCGTCAACCCAGCCGATGGCCAAGTCTACGCGACCGGTTTAGACGGTTGGAATGGTGGCGGCCGTGCCGGGTTACTCGATCACGGCATCCAACGACTCCGCTACACCGGTCGTCGCCACCGGATGGTCAGCGGTTGTAGGGTGGAGTCTGAGGGGCTGCGGTTGTCGTTCAACTTCGAACTCGACGCGGAACAGGGAACCGACTTGGCGTCATACCATGTCCGGCATTGGGATTACCTTTGGCAGGCGTCGTACGGATCGGAGATGTATTCGCCGTCAACGGGTGAGGTCGGGATCGACGCGATGAACGTCGTCGCCGCCGAGCTTGCCGAGGACCGCAAGAGCGTGCTGTTGAAGGTCCCGGGACTCGAGCCGGTCAACCAGGTACACATCGTACTGGGGTTGGATGACGCCGGCGGTGAGCGGTTCGAGGAAGAGATTTACTGGACGATCAACAGCGTCCCCACCTCCCCCTGACCGCTTGAGCGATGCAAAGTCAGCCGTGTTGATGTTTACAGCTCGAAGTAGAACGTTTTGACAACTGTGGAGTTTACAGCTCGAAGTTGAACGTTTTGGCGACAAATCGCCAGAGTCGTTTACCGAGTGACATCGGCGCGGTGTGGATCTTGGCGACGCCGCGATAGCCTGGCCGGAGTGCCGCGTCGACATCGTCCAGCGGCACGCGGAGTTGATACGAAACGCTTCGCGGCCGTGGTTGGCCGGTGTCGGGATCGATTTCGGTTTGCAAATCGCCGCCGGTTTGTAGTGCTAGCGAAGCGGACGTACTGCGGATCTCGGTCTGCGACTTTTCGGCCACGGTACCGGAGAAGGTACCGATCCGATACGACTCGAGTTTCAGATCGACATGCTGTCCGATATCGACCAGCTGGACATCGCCTTGATCGACGATCAGGACCGCCTCGAACTCGTCGGGCGATCCGATTTCGCAGACCAAGTCATCGGCGGTCAGCAGTGCCCCGCGGTTATGTTCGGCGAGCGGCGAACCGATCCAACCGGGCAACCGACCGTCGCCGCTGTCCTGTTTTTCACGTTCTTGGGGCGGGTAGACGACGCCGGGGCGCCGGGCCTTGATGACCAGTCGCTCGATCTCGTCCTCGGTCTTTTGCTTTAATTTGTCGAGCGATCCGATCAATTTAATCTGCGTTTCGAGCTGTGACTTCAACGCCGCATCGCCACGCGACCGCATCGACAGGTTTCGCAGTCGGATTTCGGCTTCGCGTCGGCGACTGTCGAGGTCGGCCAAGCGGATATCGAGTTCGGGGTTGCTCAGTCGTACCAACTCGGTACCTTCGCTGACTTCGGTATTCGGCTTGATTGTCCATTCGATCCGTCCCGCAGTACCGGCATAAACCGCCCCGGCGCGGGTCGGACGGATTTCGAACGGGCAGTGAACCCGGTGGGGGAAGGGGATGTAGGCGATGCCGGCGACCACGGCGCCGGCAATGGCCAAGGAGGTCAATAACGGTCCACGCTTCACTTTGGCTAACCTCCCAGGGGTGCGAATGAACTTCCAGGTTTGCTTCACCGGTTGAATCACCAGCCCGGCGAAGCCGACCACGGCGACCATCCGCCCGATCACTTGCAAACCGTACGGTTCGAGCACTTTGATCACGAACCAACAGATCGAAAACACGACGACCCAACGATAGATCACGCTGGCGACCGTGTAGAGAGCGAACAATGCCTGATTCCGCTTAGGCAAAAACGGATCGTCTTGCAGCTCGAGCCCGAGGCAGGTTTTTTGGAACCAACGTTTCAGTACCTCGGTCGCCTTTTGACGCAGGTTGGGGATTTCCAACGCATCCATCAAAATGTAGTAACCGTCGAACCGCAACAGCGGGTTGCCGTTGACCAGCACCGTGCTGACCAGGTTCAGGAACATCATGTTCAGGCAAAGGTCGTTGAGCAGCCCGGGTTCCGAAAAATACCAGATATAGGCGGCGAACGACGCGAGGATCAGTTCGACATAGATTCCGGCCGCTCCGATCCAGACCCGTTTCCACTTGTTGGGAAGCATCCACGAATCGGAAACGTTGCAATACAGGCAAGGCGTGAAGACCAGCAGCATAAAGCCGATCTCATGACACTCGCCGCCGAACTTTTTGCAACTCAAGCCGTGACCGAACTCGTGCAACACCTTCACCACCGCCATCGTCAGGGCGAGGTACAGCCAGCGATCGGCGGCGAAGAATTGTTGAAACGTCGGCAGGCGAGCGTAGACGGTCTCGTATTGAGACCCCAATAGCAAAGCCGCGGAGAGGAAGAAGAGCGCAAAGACGATTAACGCCGGGACGGTGAAGACCCAACCGAACCAAGGGAGAATGGCGTTAAGAATCCGTTCGGGGTCGAAGCCACGAAAGCGGATCGCGAACAGGTTGGTGAACTTGCCGACGACTTCTTTGCGTTTCTTGGTTTTGCCGCGGTCGCGGAGTGCCTTGCCTTGGCCAGGTGCGTTGCTGATCACCAGTCCGCTACGGTGCAGCATGCCGATGAATTGTTGTAGATCGCCGAAGGTGATCTTTTGGGGTGCGAAACGCTGCTCGAACCCGTCCTTGATCTGTTGCAGGCTGACGTGTCCGTCGAGCAACCCGAGGATGAAGTACTCTTCGTCGTGGAACCGGTAATACTGCAAACCGACCGGTTCTTTCACCACCCAATAACCGACACCCTGATAGTGGTGCCGACTGGCGGTCAAGTCGGGACGTTTGCGGACCGTCAGCGGTCGTGATGAGCTGCTGACGAGTGATTCGGCGAGTGTTGCCATGGGCCGATCTAATTCGCGATGCCGGAGGGGTAGACCACGATTTCGGCTTCCATGCCGGGTTTGAAGACCCAATCCTCACCGAGTTGGCGGTTTTCGATTTCCACCCAAATCCGGTAGCGGTGGTTGAGATCGATTTCGCTGCTGACGAATCCGACCTGACCCTCGATCTCGACAACATCCGTATCGATCCCGGCGGACTTGGGTGTGTTGGCATAGATCATCACCTTGGCCGGCGTACCGCGGGTGACTTGGCCGGGGTAGCGGAGGGCATCGATATCACCTTCGACCCGCAATCGGTCGAGTTGAACCAGTTGCAGCATCGGCGAGTTCGGTTGGACCCATTCGCCGAGTTGGGCGATCCGATTTTCGATAAAGCCGCCGAACGGGGCGATCACATGGCGACGCTCGAGTTCGTGTTCGGCCAGTTCACGTTCAGAGCGTTTGGCGACGTATTGGACTTTGGCGATGTCTTGTTGCAATTCGGCCAATTCGATCCGCAGCGTCGCCCGGTCGGCTTCCAGGATTTTCTTTTCCATCTCCCAGAACGGCACGGCCCCTTCGCGGCGGAGTTCTTTGTAGGCTTCGGCCTCGGCGATCGCCGACCGTTCGTTGTTTTTGGCGTCACGGAGGTTCACGTCGTTCAAGGCGTTGAGTTCGGCTTCACGTTCTTCGGCCTTCCGCAGTTTGAGCGCCAATTGGGCTTGGGTATCGTCGATCCGGGCCAACAGGTCGCCGGTTTCGACATTGGCTCCTTCAACCGCCAGCAATTCCGTGATCTTCCCCTCGGTGCCAGCCGGTACACGGACGCTGCGGAAGGTCTTGACGAGGCAATTATCGGCACGCAGTTCGGTCAGTCCGACCCCTGGCGGGATCGTCTCGGGCCCCGGCGGGAGCGTTTTTGGCGATTGGGCGGCCGGCGGATTACCGCTGACGATCAAAGCCACGATCGCGGCGGCGATCGCGGTGATCGGAAAGGTTCGATTCAGGTATCGCATCGAGCGAACTCCGGGGGGCGATGGGGCATTGGGGACTGGCGGGCCGGCAGACTCACGGTCAAAAGAGGAACTTACAGAGCCACTCGTAAACCTCATGAAACAGCACGAATCCGGAGGCGCGTTTGCCGCACTGGACGTTCGCGATTACCTTCGCGCCGGGGCGCGGCGTCCGACGTTCGAGTTCTTCACGGTCGGGGATCGCTCGCATCTTCACCGTCGAGCCGTGTTCGGTGTTGACCTGGGCCCGCAGTTGGACCTCTTTACGCGGCAACTCGGCCCACATCGGTTCGTCCGGGTGGGTAGCCAAGACATAGCGGACCGGCAGTGTCGGGGCATCGAACTCGGCGAGTCGGCGATCGAGATGCCCCATTCGCTTGTCGGGCATCTCGACCTCGAGGTAGAGCGGTTGTGAGAGATCAGCGACCTCCAACAGCGTTTGTCCGGTCGTGATCGGTCGACTGCGAAGTGTCTTTTCGACGTCCCAACTGACGACCGTACCGGCGATCGGTGCCCGGATCGTCAATTGTTCATCGCGGGCTTCGAGCAGTTCGGCTTTCTTTCGCAGCCCATCGAGCCGGACTTGAAACTCGAGGCCTTCCCCTTGCAGCTGTTTCAGTTCGTTCGGTTCGAGCGTCCGGTGGGCGACTGTCAGCACGCCCTTGACCCGGGCGAGTTCGGCGGTCGTCGTCTCGATCTGGCCGAGCAGCTCGGTCATTTCGACTTCGAATTGACGATTTCGCAGCCTGACCAAAGGGTCTCCCGCGGCGACCGCGCTGCCGTGGTCGACCAGCACTTCCAGCACTTCGCCATCGACCGGCGCGAAGATTTCTCGGCGTGCCAGCGGTTCGAGTTTGCCTTCGGCTTCGAGTTGCAATTCCAAGGGGATGAAGATCAGTCCCAGTATCAACGCCAGCAACACCACCAAAACCGCGACGGTCTTCGGCAGCAGTCGGCCCTTGAACAGGCTGGATGTCTTGCCCAGCGTCTGCCAGACCGGCATCAGGAACAGATTGCTGTGCGAGAGCGAATTGGCGATCGCCCGCGTTCCGTGTTCGTAGACCAGGTCGACCCGGGCACGGAAGATTTCCGGCGGCAAGTCGCTCTCGATCTGTTCGACAATCAGAGCACCGATCACTTCGCCACGGTGAGCGTTATCGCGATCGACTTGGCCGGCCGCCCCCTGCTCCTGTGGGGCGCCGCGGTGCGGTTCCCGCAGCGGCAGTACCGCAATGTTGCGACCGTAGGATAAGTCGACGTATTCCTCGAGAGCCTCTTCGATCTGCGGCGGCAGGTCTTCGGTCGTCCCGTCGTGCCACAGCGGTTCGCCGGCGGCGACGACACGCGTCGCCAAGCGGTTGAGTGCCGTGACAATGTTCGAACGGTTTTCGATCGTGTCTTGGCCACTGATCGCCTGGACACGGCATTTTCGTCCCCGCTTGATCGCGATGCTGACCCGGTCACATCCCACCAACCGCCGGCCTTCGTTGGCCACGATGTAGGCGGTCTCCTTCAAATCCAGCGATTCATGGGCCGCCCGGGCGAAGGAATCGGCTTGTTGCCAGAGCACTTGGCGGTCAGTGAACAATCGCAGCTTTTGGCTGCGGAGCCATTCGGCGGCCAATTCGCACATCTGCTGCAAAAACCGGACGTAGCCCTTCTGCGTTTCCGGCGCGGTGTCGGGCCGCTGGAAGACCTCGACCAGGCCGTCGGCATTGCCGTCGTGCTTGAGTGGGGCGAGGACCAACAGCCAGCGGGTCGGATTGCCCTCGGCGTCGCCATCGGTGGTCCCCGAATAGGGTGGGATCAGCAGCGATTGGCCGGTATTGGCCGCCCGGCGGATCAACCGACGGTGCCGTTCGGAATCTTCCCCTTCGGCGGCAAGAATGGTCGGCTCGGCGTTGATCTGATATTGCAGCTTGAGCTGGCGGTCTTCGTCGAGCAGCCAGACGGCACCGCCGGTGGCTGCCAAGGCGGTCACGATCCGCTGCAAAAACTCGGGATAAAACTCCTCGGCCGTCGCACCGCTTTTGGCCAACGCCGCGATCTCGTTGACCAAGCCGCGGATCTGTTGCTTGGTTTCTTCAACCGTTTGCTGATTGACCGTCATCGGCTTTTCACGAAAGAACTGGGAACCAGGAACGACCTCACGTCGCGGCGAAACGCCCCCGCGCAATGTCAGACTACAAAAGACGAGTGAAAACGTGCCACTTCAATCGGGTATCCCGCGGCAGATTCGTTAACACTCGCCGACGAAGCGGCAAAATCGCCACGATCTCGACTAGAAACCAGGTTGTACATAATGTATAACTTGAGGGCTGGGATGATGCAAGCCGAATCGAGGGATAGTGAAACTCCCTCAATGTCCGGTCGGGTGGTTATGCCCCCGCATTTTTATCCCCCGGTGTTCATCCCGATCGGGTCGGCGGAGCGATTGCTCCGACCACGGTCGATCCCAGCCGCGACGAGGGGCTTCCCCGCAGTGCTCGAATCATCCCCCGGAAGCGAATCGGTCGCCGAAACGACGCGGCGATTGGAGCGATTGCGGCAGCAGGTCAACCGCCTGCAACGGGCCGTCCGCTTGGCGATCGAAACAGAACTCGCCGGTTGGACGGGCAAGGACTTTGGGTCGTTGGCCGACAACCGAGACGTCGCGGTGACGATCCACGAATTACTCGACGGCCACGGTTTGCGGGTCCGTTGTCCCGAATGCGGACACCCGGCGATCCTTCGCTGCAGCCCTCGGCCCGGCGTTCCGTCCGGTGTCTTCGTTTTCGATCACGTGATCGAGGGGAGGCGGACATTTCATGGCGGCGGCGCGACACTGCCGCGATTGAGTCTGATGGCCAAGCCACCACGCCGACGAGCCCTCAAACCATCGCCGGGCGGTTGAAGCGGCGCCCGAGTCGTGCAGCGACCGTGAGTTTTGACGTGTCACGGTGTACCATTACTTGTTACTGCCGCCGCATGTACGGACCGGCAAAGGCGTCGAAATTCAGATGTACTTGGCGATCATCGCTTGCCTGCTCATCTTGATTTACACCGGCGGGCAACCGAACAAGCGAACCTACGAGATGATCTGCTTTTACTTGCTCGGCTGGGCAAGATTGGAGGAGCTGGAGGCCCACATTGTGACCCCATTGATCGCTGTCCACCCCCCGCTTCGAACCCAACTGGGTCGCGATCCGTCAGCACCCGTCAACTTCAGCGGTCACTGCAATTTGATTGAATGCTAAAATGGGGCTTGTAGGCGGCCGAGGCGTGCGGCGGCACGCTTACCGGATCCTCGAACGGAATTCAGCCTCGGTCTCGTAACTTCTGCTGAAGCTCCGCCTCCAACGCTAGAAGTTCCTCAGCGGTCCGGCCTGCCAAATCGTCAGCGGATTGGGGTGGCAGCCGGTTGAGTTCCTGCAGGACCTGAATCCGCCCAATCATTGCGCCCTTCTGTAAGCCCTCCATTTTTCCTTCCTGTCGTCCTTCCTGTCGTCCTTCCTCTCGCGCCTGCAGGCTTCTCGCCCGCTCGTCACGTTCCATCTTCAAACGCTCGTCATACAGTCGGCGATCCTCGGGATTCTTAGCAATCATCTCCAGCACTCCTGTGGCTTCGGTAAAGACGGGATCGGGAAGCCGCGCGGCCAGTTCCTCCGCCGTCGACTCGTTGGCACGGCAGAAAAAATAGAGCCACTGCTCGACCGGGTCTCGAATTACCCGATTATCACTCGGTGCGGCGTACTTGGGCAACTCGAAAAGCACGATCTGCAGACAAAACCGCCGCCGAAAACACCACCTGGCCGGGGGCAAGATAAAACCCCTGAAAACCGAAAAAGCCGATCGATTCCCGAGTCACATTCGGCAGCCTTGGCAAGCCGCGGCATTTACGGCGCCTCGGTAGCCATTCTCGCTTTCACCCAACTGGCCCACGGTCCGTCATTTCTCGCCGAATCAGCGATCGTTGTTATTTGATTGAATCAATAGCGGCCCGCAAGCCCAGCCCACTTCAGCAGCTGTGGGTTGGAGACCATCACGCAGCGTCAACCAAAACCGACTCCGTCTCCTCATCTATCCGAGCCGCGAAGCTGGCGACAGGCAGTAGCCCCGGGTGAGCGCCGGCTCGCTTTGCGAGCCAAGCGTAACCCGGGGTAATAGAACCACGAGGCTCGGCGGCAAGCAAACGAGTCACCACATCGCTCGATTCAACCGAGTCGCAACCGGCAAAACCGACAACGCTGCTGGCGCGACCGGCGACTGGGAACTCTCATCCGTCGGATTGCGACTCGGCGG
>SKZY01000354.1 GCA_007127095.1 Planctomycetaceae bacterium | reverse complement strand
GGCGGATGCATTCCGATCAACATCAAGTTCACCGAAATTCCTTCCCAAGTCAGATCGGATACTGCCGTGAAACGTTGGTCGCTGCTACTGTTCTTCGTTTTTTTGTTGCCGATCGTTTGGTTACCGGGATTGGTTCATGCCGACGAACCCGCGGTTACCGACCAGCGGCCGAACATCATCCTGATCCTGGCCGACGACTTGGGCTACGGCGACGTCTCTTGCTACGGGGCGGAACCATTTCAAACGCCTCACATCGACCGTTTGGCGGCCGAGGGCGTGAGGTTCACCAGTGGGTACTGTTCGGCGTCAACCTGCACGCCGACGCGGTATTCCTTGCTGACCGGCACCTACGCCTTCCGCAACCCCGGGACCGGGATCGCGCCGCCGAACAGCCCGCTGATCATTCCCGCCGACGGCGTCACCTTGGCCGATTTGCTGCAGCAGGCAGGTTATGCCACGGGGGTAATCGGCAAATGGCATCTCGGTTTGGGCCAGCCGGGACAGGGACCCGATTGGAACGGACAGCTCAAGCCGGGCCCCCGCGAACTCGGGTTCGATTACAACTTCCTGCTGCCGACGACCAACGACCGTGTCCCCCAGGTCTACGTGGAAAACCACTACGTCCCGAATCTCGACCCGCAAGACCCGCTGTGGGTCGGCAACGAGCGACCGAGTGATGATCATCCGACCGGGATCAGCCACCGTCAGACGCTCAAGATGGATTGGTCGCACGGACACAACGGCACGATCCACAACGGGATCAGCCGTATCGGTTTTTACACCGGTGGGCAGGCCGCTCGCTTCCGCGATGAGGACCTGGCCGACAAGTGGGTGGAGAAGTCGGTCGAGTGGATCGAAGCCCAACGCGACCAACCGTTCTTCCTGTTCTTCTCTTCCCATGACATTCACGTGCCGCGAATGCCGCACGAACGGTTTCAGGGAGCCACTCCGCTCGGCTACCGCGCCGATTCAATCATCCAATTCGATTGGTGCGTCGGGGAACTGTTGAAGACCCTCGATCGACTCGAACTGGCGGAACAGACGCTGGTAATCCTCTGTTCCGACAACGGCCCGGTGATGGACGACGGTTACCACGATCAGGCGCTCGAAAAGCTGGGCGACCACCGTGCCGGCGGCCCCTTCCGAGGCGGCAAGTACAGCGTCTACGAAGGCGGCACACGAACGCCGCTAATCACTCGCTGGAAAGGGCGGATCGAGCCGGGGGTCTCTGAGCAGGTCGTCTGCACGATCGACATGGCGGCCAGCCTCGCGGCGCTGACCGGTGCCGAACTTCCCGAGGACGCGTTCCTCGACAGCTTCAACGTATTGGACGCCTTGCTCGGCAAACCGGACGCCGAGGGCCGCGACCACCTGATCCAACAGGACAACGGACAAGCGGGCAACTACGGCTTCCGCGTCGGCGACTGGAAACTGCAGCGGCACGACTCGAAGCGGACTCGCAACCTCGTCGTCGAACGGCGTTTGGCAAACACCACCGTCCCCCGCTTCCAACTGTTCAACCTGAAAGATGATCCCGGCGAACAACAAGATCTGCTCGAGCAATACCCCGAAATCGGCCAGCGAATGCAGGCTCGACTCGCCGAATTGATCGCCGCCGGACGCAGCCGTCCGATCGAAAATTGATCTCAAGCGATCCAACCGGCTATCCACGAATCGCCCGCGAACCGCGTGCGACGAAGGCGGCCGGGATGCTCGGTGACCTTGGCGGCTTGGTGGCAAACGTGACCTCGGGTGCAGCGATTGCAGTTGGTAAATCGCGGGTCAGCTTTCCGCTTCGGTCAATCGTTGGTGGCAATACCAAAGCATTCGGGGCAGGTGAAACGGTCCCTTCCACATCGTCCCCTTAGCCGTCGACGCGAGGCTGCCGTCGCGGTGCAGGTAGCCGTACCACTCTCCATGTACGCGGTCGGGGAAATGGCCGAAGCTCCAATCATGGACCGCTTGATGGTGCTCGGCAAACCGCGTCTCGCCCGTCACCTGCCAGGCCACCAGCGTCGCGATGATCGCTTCGCAATGCGGCCACCAAAACTTCATGTCGTGCCAGTATTCCTGAACCGGCCGGCCATCGAGATCGACCAGCGACAGCAGGCCGCCATGCCGCTGGTCCCAACCCCGCTGCCAGGCCCAGTCGATCATTTGCACACCGAGCCGGATCAATGACGAATCGTTTCGCAGACGGCCTTCGTGCAGTACGAACCAGCCGCCTTCGATGACGTGGCCGGGGTTGAGCGTACGGCCGTCCGCGTGGTCGATCACTTCGCCGTTGGGGCCGACGCATTCCAGCACCGCTTCGTAGTCGGGTTTGACGAAGTCACGTTCGATCTCCGCGATCGCGCGGTCGATCCAAACGCTGCACGTTTCGCCAAGAATTTCGATGTCGCCCAAGCAACGGCGTAATTCCTGCGCGGTCGCGATCCGGATCATCAACGGCCCCAGCCCTTTCATCGGTCGGGTCGGCTCGTACTTGGCCGGCAACACCCCTGGGGTGGTCGTCAGCCGGATGAACGATTCGAAGTGGCGTATCGCGTCGGCGGCCGTCGCGGGATCGCTCGTCGATTTCGCAAATGCGGCGTTGCCGATCGCCGCGAAACTTTCGCTGAAGGCATACCGCCGCATCCGCAGCGGTTGGCCGCAACGTGTCACCGCAAACCACAACTTGCCATCGGGGCCGACGCAAAAATCTCGCAAGAACCGCAGGCACGATTCCGCCGCCTCGCGGCAGGCGCTGCGGTGGGATTCACGATCCAAACCGAGCGATGCGGCATGCTCGGCAATGGTCGCAAAAGTCCAAGCCGCTCGGCCCTGAAACCAAACGCTCTTGTCGGTGTCGATCACCGAACCGTCTTCGTCGAGGCAGGTCAAGATGCCGCCGGCATCGCGATCGATGCCATGATTGAGCCAGAACGGCAAGACGTCGTCGACGAGCGATCGGCGGTAGAGTTCCGCCAGTTCGGCGCGACCGGCCGAAGAGAGTAATCGCGGCGTCATGGGGCCGATGCGGCGATCGCGTCGAGTTCGGCCAACCGCAATCGGACCGCCACAATGTAGGGTGATTCGTCGGCGGTCCAATGCCCGTAGGTCGTGGTAACGATGGTCCCGTCCGGCAGCACCTCGACTCCGGGATACGCGCAGTCCTGGCCCTTTGTGTTGTCCATCAAGCGGACGTGGTACTCGCCTTCGTCTCCTGTCACCAAGTCTTCGTAGCGGCCAACCCAAGCGACCCAGTCACCGGCGAATGGGGCCGGCTTGCCACGCGGGGGAACTGAGCGGAACGAGATGAACAACCGGCCGTCGGGCGTGTATTTGCCGGTGTGGCGATCGCCGTTCAGCGAATCGGGCAGCTCACGTGGGTCACTCCACGTTCTTCCTTCATCACGGCTGAAGATGATGTGCGAGTTCTTGGTCCGCGAGTTTTCTCGCAGCAAGACAGCAATTTCCTCGCCGTCCGGTGATCGGATCAGACCGGGTTCGCAGAGGTGAACCGCCGTATCCTGCTGGACGACTTCAGGGAAACTCCAAGTCAAGCCACCGTCGGTTGAACGGGTTTGCAGCAGCGTGAACTCGACCGGCCGTTTTAACGTCGGCTGGGCTTGAAAAAATCGCCCGTCGTCATGAAACATCGCCAGATAGTGGCCGGGCTGTTTTAACGGCTCGGTGAATCCCATCACGACGATCCCGCCCCAATCGCCGACCGGTTCCAGTTCGCTCCAGCTGTCGCCATCGTCCTCACTGACTGCCAAGCGAGCCGGATAGAGGCCACTCCAAAGGATCAGTCGTTTAATACCCGAGGCATCGACGACACGGTGCAGTGTCGGCACCTCCCGACTGGTCGCCCAACTAGCCGGAGTCGCCAAACGATCGCTCCAGGTTCGTCCGCCATCGTTGCTCCGCTTGTAAACAATGGCTCCCCGTCCGTGCCCCTTGGGATAGACGCAGAGGATCGTCTGGCCGTCCTCCAGTAGCACGGTCGTCGGATGGCCGAGGTATTGCCCCGCTTCTCGATCGACCGTCACCTGGCGAGCCGTATCGTCAGCCAAGTCGAGTATTTTCAGCGGTTCAGCCGACCGGCTGGCTGTCGGCAACATGGCCGCGACGAGCAGGCTGGACAGCAGGTAGACCGGCCTGAAGGTCGAGCGGAAAATCGGTGTCTGGTCCCTTTTCTGCGAGGCACCCGAAGGGCGAGTTCCTCGGAAAAGGTGGCTGACACTTAATTCCCGCAGATTGCTTCGGACGGATCGCTGTGAGTTCATCGAAAACAACCGTGTGAGCAAAAAGTGAGCGTGAACACTGATGAAGCGGTTCGGCGATAACAGCACCGACCGTGACCGAAACGAACTCAGGATACCCATTCGCTGACCCGCCCGCACGACGCCTTCGTTTTTTGCCATTGCGGCTCGTACAAACGGGGGAATACAAGCGGTCTATACGCAACTGGCTAAGTGGTCTCGAAAAGCCACCCTTTGCGTAGTCGTGAACTCGCTGCTGCGTGAAGATTGGAGAGACCCATGCGATCCATCAGCGGAAGCCAAAGTCGTGGCTCAATCTTGGTTGCGGTTGTTTTTTTGTGCAGTGCCGTCTTCCACTTCCCCGGTGCCGCGCTCTCGATCGGACAAGAAAGGTCGGGGCAAGTCGGCTACCTTACCAAGTCATTTCCAGCTGGAAACGCGTTAGCCAAGATTGAAGCTGACGGTCACAGTCCCGGCGAAGCTCGGCAACTTCTACAAGAACGACTGCCAAAAGGACAACCAAAAGGACATGGGCGGTCAGGCGATGCGAGCAGCACCCCTATCGTCCCTTCGGCCCGGTTGCAAGATGATCGAATCGAAGTCCAGGGTAGCCACGAGTACATCGACTCGGTTTATCAGCGGTTGATCAATATCGAGGAGTTTGGACTACAGCAGTTGCTATACACGGTACTGGTCGTCGAAGTGCCAACCGACAAGGCAAACGCGATCATCGAAAACTGGAATTCGCTAGGCGGGTGCGTTAGCACCAGGCAGGCACCAAACAGC
>SKZY01000051.1 GCA_007127095.1 Planctomycetaceae bacterium | reverse complement strand
CCTTGGTTGAGTTGGCTGAAGCCGATGTCACAAAAGATGTCGGCGTTGCCAGGGGCGAGTTTGAGCGCCTTCTGAAACCACAGGGCTGAAGCTTCGAAATCGCCTTGGCGGTCGTAGATCACCGCGATCCGGTGGGTGGCGACGGGGTGGTCAGGGGCGTCTTGGAGCACTTGGCGGTAGGTCGTCAGGGCGTTGGTGAACTGGCCCTGTTGTTCGGCCATCCGCGCCATCGCCAACCGCATATCGTTCGTCTGCTTTGAGTCCAGCAGAGGCGAATCGTCGACCTTACCCTCTGGTCCGGTCGAAACTTGTGAGAACCGCGGTGCTTTGTCGCCCTGGGTGGAACTGCATCCGAGCGCCGATCCGAGCAGTGCGCCGAGCATCGGGCCGAGGTAGGCGACGCAGGCCAGTTGGGCGAAACGACCCATTGTAGGTTGGCACATCGTTGGTTGATTTCCTGTTTATCCTGCTCCGCCGGTCAGAAACCCGGAGCACCGCCTGCGGGGCTTGAGCCACCGCCGGACATCGTTGACGCCGCGGCTCCTGATGAGGTTTGTTGGAGCAGGTTTTCGTGGATCAGCGTCGCGTCGAGACCGTCGAGGGCTCGGGCAGGGGCTGAGTTGAGGATCACGCGTTCGGGCGGAATCGGAACCGAACCGTCTTCGATTCGGTTGCGGACCTGGGCGAGCCGTGCCGAGTCGAGTTCGGGAAAGCGATGAGTCGCCTCGACGATGATCGGGAACGGGTTTTGGGCAGCCATCGCGACGATTTTGCGTAGTTGCATTTCGCCTCGGTAATTCAACGTCGCTTCACCGGCGGTGAAGTCGAAGTGGTGCAGTACCATTCGCGCCGCTTCACCGCGGGCGATTTGCAACTGATTAGTCGTCATCACCGCCTCGCCGAACGGCCGCCCGGTACCGTGCAGCGGTTCGGCGCAGGCTGGATCGCAAGGGGTTGCCCAAAAAGACGCCCAACGACAGCGGAGGCGATTCCAGACGCCACTCGACCCGCGACAGTGTTGACAATCGGTCTGGCCGCCTTGGCATTCCTGGCAGCCTTTTGACTGTTGGTGGCCCGGTTGGACCGTTCCGGGTTGAGGGTCGAGGAACTGTGGGTCGGCCGGATCTCCGGCGAGGTTGGGCGGGGCTGCTAATTGGATCGATTCATCCGCGGCCGCCGGCAGCATGGCGATGGCGTTGATCAGAACGGCCAGGGCGAGCAGTCGCGTCGATCGCAGCGCCAGTGTGCCGCAGCACGTGCGGTCCGGGCCGCGGTGGGCGGGTAGTGGCGACTGGCGACGGGTAGCGTCACGGCGGCTCATTGGTTGACTGACCATGAATTGTTTGCGATTGGCTGGTGCGATTTGGCTTGCCGAGGGGACGAACGGCCAACGCCGCCTGCCTGATTCACCAAGACTCACTGTGAATATCCGTAGGGTCCGATCAGCAATTGGCTTTCGAGTTCTCGGCGGTACTCGGGATCGTTTTTCGCGTCACGTTGCCGAACGAGTCGTTCGGGCTGTCGTGATTGGGCTTCGATAAACCCGTGACGGTAGAAGTCGCGATTGCTCGGGCTGCAGATCTCGTCGCCCGGTGTCGGTGGAACTTCGTCGCGATTCATCGCTCCGACCAGGTAGGGCGTGACCAAGATGATCAACTCTTTCTCGACTCGACGCGAAGAATTGTTTCGAAATAACGGACCGATGTGTGGCAGGTCACCGAGTCCGGGTACCCGGTCGGTGGTCCCTTCCAGCTCGACTTGCAGCAAACCTGAGACGGCCAGCGTCTGACCCTCGGCGAGTTCCACAACCGTCTTGGTACTCCGTTTGTTCAAAGCTGGGACTTGGATGCCGGCGACGGAGATCCCGAGCGTGAAATCGATCGAGCTGACTTCGGGCGCGACTGCCAAGCGGATCGTGTTGTCATCGAGGATGTGCGGTACGAAGGTCAGTCCGACGCCGAACTCGCGGTACTGGATCGTGATCGCACCGGTCGCGGCCCCACCCTGCGGCACTGGCACCGGGAATTCACCGCCGGAGAGAAAACTCGCTTCTTGGCCGTGCATCGCCATCAACGTCGGTTCGGCGAGGATTTTGAAGACTTGGTTCCGAGCTAGGGCTTCGACGAAGAAATTGACACTGCCGCCATCGAAGACGCCGAAAGTCGTCGCGTCGGTGTTGAGCGGATTGAGCAGGCCGAGCAGTCCGGAGTCGCTGGCGCTTCCCAACCCATTGCCGACGTTTTGACCGATCGCGGTGTTGCTGTCGATAAACAGCCAATTGACGCCGAGTTGTCGGACGGCGGTACGGTTCAACTCGGCGACCCGCACTTTTAGCAGTACCTGCTGTGGCCCGGGGACTTTGAGCAGATTGATGACTTGGGCCGCGGGGTATTCGACACGAATGTTAGGTCGAATGCCATCAGCGGTGATATCACCGGGGGTTCCCGCAGGCAGTTGACCGGAGGGGTCGGCGTCGGGGTCTCCTTCGTCGACAGCCGGTTGCGGTTGGGCGGTGGCCCCGAGATCCGGTGGACCGCCACCGCCACGTACGGTTCCTTGGATTCGTCGTGCGGCCTGCGTTGATTGCAGGTAAAGCACGACTGTCTGGGCGATCTGGTCGGCTTGGCGAACGTCGCGGGCTTGGCCTTCGACGATCACGTGTTCCCGCAGGTGAGTCAGCGAGACGACGGCGTCGGGAAAGGCTTGTCTCAACCGTGCCGAGAGGAAGTTGAGGTCGGCGACGACATGAACTTCAACGTTGAATGCGTCACCGGAAGAGGGAACGACCGAGATGTCGGTCACGCCGACCCGTTGACCGGTGATCCGGATGTGCCGTGGCCCGACGACTTCGAAGTCGAGGATCGAGGGATCTCCGACCGCGATCAACGGGCTGGAGCGGTTCGGTTCGACGAGGTCTCGCTCGAGTGTCAACAATCGCCCTTGGCCGATCACAACTTCGACCATCGCGTCATTACGGCTGGCGCGATTGACGAGCGGGCTTTCGTCGCCGCTGCCGCGCTCGGTTAGTCGCGGCAGCGAGGTCGTCGTGTCGAAATTGCGCAGAGTCTCGACTTGCCGATTCGAGGTCGCCGCTTGGCGCTCCGATGGCCGTGGTGGCGGGATCAGGTCTTGAGACCGAGCGGACGGTAACTCGCCCCAACCGACGGCCGCGATGCACCCGATCAAGATCAGGCAGGCTCGCTGGCGGCAGAGTTGAGGTGAAAGAGGCATATCCGTCCGGTCCGGGGGAATCGATCGTTGTCCACGGCCGTCGTTCTTGACGATAGCCACAACATCCTTGGTCAGAGATCGACCGAGGCGAGCGACTCGATTGAGCGAAATCGGGTGTCAGCCGACAGAAAATGAATAATCGGTTGCCCGTCTGGTACGGATCACAGCGGTTCGGAGGGATCGCGAGTGATTTTTGGCATGACGTGGTATGATCGGTCGATCGGGCCGTGGCGGATGGAAGTTTTCCGCGGCGACATAAAGCTAGAGAGTGATGAGCAGAAGGCGAAAGGTTCGGGATGGCGAAAACGATTCATGCGTTGCTGGTCGAGGATAATCGGATCGAGGCACGCTCAACCCAACACTCGTTGGCGGCGAAAAAGGAAGCCAGCATCGAGGTCGAGTGGGTCGATCAATTGGGGCTTGCGCTGGAGCGTTTGGAGCAGGGCGGGATCGATGTCATTCTGCTCGATTTGAATCTGCCGGACAGTCGCGGGTTGGAGACGTTCACCAGGCTTTACGACCGCTTCCCCGACGTCCCGGTAATCATTCTGACCGGCGAGCACGACGAATCGATCGGGGTGACGGCGGTCGAGAACGGCGCGTCGGACTACCTCGTCAAGCAACAGCTTGAAGGAGGGATGTTGCCGAAAATCGTCCAGTTCACGGTCGCCCGGAACAAGGCTCAGGTCGAGCGGATCACTAAAGAATTGGTCAAAGCGCCCGCTCGGGTGTTGACCTTTTTGGGAGCGAAAGGTGGTGTGGGGACGACGACGACTGCGCTGAATGTCGCGGTGGCGATCGCCGAGCGAGGCAAATCGGTAATCCTAGCCGAGTTGAAGCCGACATTCGGCGGGATCGCTTTCAGTTGTCAGACCGAGCCGACTTCCAACCTCGGCCGTTTGCTCGATTTGCCGGCGTCGGAGATCGGTGAGCACGAGGTCGCGTCGGTACTTTGCCAGGGGCCTGCCAACCTTCGCATTTTGTTCGGTGCCAGCGGCGAAATCCGTAGTGAACTCGACGCCGACCAGGTCGAGAAGATCGTCAAGGCGTTATCACAATTGGCCGATTTTGTGATCCTCGATCTGCCCGGTTGGCCGACGATCGCGTCGTCGACCGCCACGTGTCTGTCGCACTACGTCACCTTGGTCACCTTGCGGGAACCGCTGGCGATCCGTTGTGGGCAAGCCGCGGTGAAGCAGATGAAAGCTTGGGGCGTGAAGTCGCCGTTGATCGGGGCCGTGATCGTCGGCCAAAGTAATGTTCCGCTGTCGATGGAGCTATCGGCCGTCCGATCGCTGATCGATTGTCCGATCCTACGGTTGATCCCGCCGTCGGCCGCCGCTTGCTACAAGGCCTACATCGACCGGGTGCCACTGGTGCTTGCGCAGCCCGACAATGAGGCATCCGAAGCCTACTTGGAAATCGCCGAAGTGTTAACGGACGAGCGCGGTGTCCGCGCGGAGGGCTATTGAGATCGTCAAAAACCACGAATCGATGCTTTTGTCAAATGACCTGGCGTTTGCCGCCTTCGATACACTCGATCTAGAAATCGCGGTCATCGACCGGCAGGGAGTGATCTTGGCCGTCAACCGAGCCTGGACCGAGTTCGGCTTACGGAACGGTGCTTTGCAGAGCGCATCCGACTGGGTCGGGGCAAATTACTTGCAGGTCTGCGACCAGGCTGGTTCGACCGACGAGCACGCCCGGCGGGTCGCCAACGGAATCCGTGCGGTGATCGGTGGGCAGTTGCCGTCGTTCGTGCTGACTTACCCGTGCCACTCGCCGACAGCCGCGCACTGGTT
>SKZY01000257.1 GCA_007127095.1 Planctomycetaceae bacterium | reverse complement strand
GCAGTCGGGCGCGGAACCGTTCTCCGGGCGAAGCGTCCGAATCGGGACTTACGGAAATGACGTCGTGGTGGTCGTGTGAGTGCCCCGGCAGGTTCTCGATGCCGATGGCGAGGGCGACACCGATCAGTAACGCCGCCGTCAATTTGCCGCGATCATGATCGTGGAAATGGACCTCGGGCAGCAGGTCGGCTAACGCGATGCAGATGAAAAAGCCGGCGGACAAGGCGAGACCGTAGCCGACGACCGAACTGCCGAACGTCAGTCGTGTGGCGCCGAAGTAGAACAGGCCGGCGCCGAGCGGGCAGCAGAGCGAGAAGGCGAGATTGACCAATGTCCGTTGGCGTGGTGACCAGCCGTCGGTAGCCATCACCGAACTGATCGCGAACGCGTCGAGCGGCTTGTGCAGAGCCACGGCCAGGAAGGTTCCGAGTCCGGCGAGCCCGAGCCAAGCCCCGTGGGCCGCGTCGACCGCGACGCTGGCGCCCAGCGCGACGCCGTCCATCACGGTGTGCAGCCCGAGCCCGAAGAGCATCCCGACCCAACCAAGTCCCTTGGCGGCAGGATCTCCCTTGGCGACCGAATCCGAGTGCGTGGGACATTCGCCGCCCGCACCGCGATGCTGAACCCCGCTGGTCTTCGCGGCCAAACTGGCGTCATCGGTCGCAGCTTGCCGATCACCGTCACCGCCTTGTTCGGTCGGTTGCCCCGCGACCGTCGCTGCTGCCGGCGATGTCCCAGGTTCGGTTTCGACCAAGGTCGCCTCGGGGTCGACCGCCAGCGGCGCCTCGTGATGAGCATGCGTATGCACATGGAAGGCGCGGAGCAACAGGAACATGCCGAGGACACCGACCAGCGTCGTCGCGCCGACACGGCTGGTCGATCCGAGCGACTCGACGGCATGCGGCAGAAGGTGCAGCGTCGCGATCCCGAGCATCAGCCCGGCGACAAAGCTCATCAACAATTGGGTTCGCAGATGGGTCATCCGCATCATCGCCGGCAACCAACCGCCACCCGCTGACGCTACGACGACCAGGATGCAGTAGCCGGTCAATAGCCAGGCGATCGACATGAAGGGCTCCGAGAGGCGGTGGAAATCGGCTGACGATGGGCAGGGTCAGCGACAGCCGACCCAGTATCCGGCAAATCGGGGAACTTCCGCCAGTGGTCCGCGGCGCGTTTCCGGCTGCCTCGAGCGGAATCGTACGCTATTGCAATCGCGATGCAAATGAGTGGCAGGTCGTTTCGCTAGCAGGAATTGACACCGCTCGTTCGTTCGGTATAGTTAGTCAATCGTTGAATTGTTTTATTGATCAATTGAGGAATCGAGTGGCAGCCGAGCGATCCATTGCCGTCCCCCCGCAGCCGGCAGCGGCTCCGACCTGCGACCAACATGAGCATGTCGGCGGCGCGGCCGCGGTCGATGTCGCGGCCTGTGAGCGGGCGGCGGCGATTTTCGCGGCGCTCGGTGATCCGCAGCGATTGCGGATTCTGATCATGTTGGAGGATTCCGAACGCTGTGTTTCTGAGCTTTGTCACTCGTTGCAAGAGAACATGTCGTCGATCTCGCAGCGTCTCCGCTTGCTCAAAGCCGAACGGATCGTCCGTTCGCGGCGCGACGGCAAGCACGTCTACTACGCGTTGGCTGACAATCACATCGCCCGTTTGGTGACCAACGGTTTGTTGCACGCGCTCGAACGGCCCGGCGGGCGAGACGAGTTAGACGATGAATGACCCTCGGATCATGGTGCCGACAGCCGAAAGCGGCTGCACGATTTGGCGACACTTTTTAGTCCATTCCCGATCGGTGTTTTGCTTCACTCCCTTTACGCTTTGAGGATCGATTCGATGACTCACATCCACGAAAACCACGACCACCAACACGGTCCCGACTGCGGCCACACGGCCATCGAGCACGACGGCCACGTCGATTACTTGCACGACGGTCATCTGCACCACGTCAATGTCGACGGCAGCGTCGAAGAGCACCAATTGCCCGTCTCGTCTGCCAACCCGGCCAAGTGTACACCGGACCATCGCTGCGGCGGCCATGAATCGGGACACGTTCACGGGCCCAACTGCGGTCACCAAGCCGTTCCGCACGGCGATCACATCGACTATCTTGTCGATGGACATCTCCATCATCCGCATGGTGATCACTGCGACGATCACGGCCCGCTGAAGCTGGTCTGAGAAAAGTCGGGATTGTCGAAGGTTCGTGTCAGGTAGCATCATGGCGGCAGTTGAAACGACAGTTATGGGATCTATCGAAGTGAAGCGGATTCGAACTGTCGAGGATCAATCGGCGTCTCCGCAGGAGCCGCCAGCGAGTGCGCTTGAACAGGCCCGCAAAGACATTCGGGCGGCCGGATTTCGGGCCACGCCGGCCAGGATCGCAACGCTGCTCGAATTGCGGGCAGCCAAGTCGCCGATCACGCATGCCGAACTGGCCGATCGACTCTCCGGCAGCGGTTTCGATAAAGCGACCGCGTTTCGAAATCTGAATGATCTGACCAACGGCGGGCTGCTCCGCCGGACCGAATTGGGCGATCATGTGTGGCGTTTCGAGGCGATCGGTCCGGCGAGCTCGGACACGCAGAGCCACCCGCATTTCGTCTGTATCGATTGCGGTCTCGTCACCTGTCTGGATGACGTTGAACTGGACTCGGGAATTCGCGGACAAAGCGATTCGGTAGGCGAAGTCACCGAAATTTTGCTCCGCGGGCATTGCAAGGATTGCCAATAGCCGAGCGGCCGGTACGGGGCTGGCAGTCAGATCCGGCCCTGGCAGTGAGATACGGCCTGTGCAACTAGACACGGCCGAAGTGGGCGAAGAGAATGGGGTAAATCCCACCTCTCGCTAAGGCCCGCCGATGCCCCGCTTTGCTAACGCCCGCCAAGTTTCCCCGCTGCCTGCTTCCCTGACGCTGGCCTTGGCGCTCGCCATGGCGGCGTCGCTTCCCTGCTGGGGCAGACGCTGCCATGCGGAAGATTCGGTAAAGCCCGCGACCGCCGCCGATTCGGCTGCCGAAACCGATCCAGAGATCGCTGCCGAGACCGACGAAGATGGCTCCTCGGAGACGCCGGCTGGCCACAGCTACCACGGCGAGGCTTTCAATCAAGGGCCTCGTCAGGCGGCCGTCTTGTTGCCTGGGATGGGCAACATCGACTTCGCCTCGTCGGCCCATGGCGAGCAGACTCAAGCATTCATCGATCAGGGAATCGCGGCTCTGCACGGATTCTGGTACCTCGAAGCCGAGCGTTCGTTTCGCCAAGCGGCGATGCTCGAACCGGGTTTAGCGATCGCCTATTGGGGAATGGCGCAGGCGAATACGAATAACGTCGGGCGGGCACGTGATTTTATCGATAAGGCGGTCGAGTTGCGAGAAGCGGCGACGCGGCGAGAACAGCTCTACATCGATTCGCTGGCGACTTTCCTGAAGAAGCCGGAGAAACGGGAGAATGGCGAACAAAAGAAGAAACGCGAACAGAAATACATCGACGATTTAGAGACGATCGTCAATGAGTTTCCGGATGACCTCGACGCCCGGGCGCTGCTCGGATTGAGGCTTTGGCACGCCCGTCGCGACATTCCGATCGCCAGCAACTTAGCCGTCAATGCGTTGTTCAGTGAAGTTTTCGCCGTCAACCCGCTGCACCCTGCCCATCACTACCGAATCCACCTCTGGGACGGCCCGCGACCGAGCAATGCGTTGGCATCGTCGGCGATGTGTGGTCCAGCGTTGCCCGGGGTCGCCCACATGTGGCACATGCCCGGGCACATCTATTCGAAGCTGCATCGCTACGGCGATGCGGCGTGGCACCAAGAAGCCTCGGCCCGTGTCGACCATTCTCACATGGTGCGGGCTCGCTTGATGCCCGACCAGATCCACAATTTTGCTCACAACAACGAATGGTTGGTCCGCAACCTGATTTTCCTCGGTCGGGTCGACGAGGCGTTGGCTCAAAGCCGTAACCTGATCGCGATGCCGCAGCATCCCGAGTACAACACGATCAGCAAGCGGGGTAGTTTCCGGCATGGCCGTACGCGGTTGCTGCAGACGCTGACTTCGTACGAGTTGTGGGAACGATTGCTCGTCGAGTCGGAGACGCCGCGACTGGAACCGACCGCTGACGAGCGGTTGCGGGACGAACGATTGGCGTGGGTGATCGTAGCGAAGTACTTGACCGGAGATGCCGAGGGAGCCAAAGCGGCGAGTCGTGATTTTCATCGGCGACGTTTGGCATTGGAGTCGGAAATCCTCGATTTGGAAGAGGGCCTCGAGACGGTCGCGGCCGAGGATCGCGACAAGGACGAGCGGACCGGGAAACTGAAGCAGTCCCGTAGCAAGCTGAAGACGCTGCAAGCCTGGTTGGCTAAGGGCGAGTCGGCGGCGGCGGTCGCCGCCAAGGATGCGGAGGCCGCCAGTGACGCGATTCGTCGAGCGGGGGACATCGAAGACGTCTTGGCAGCTTCCTGGATCGGGCAGGCCGGAGACCACCAAACGGCGATCGAGCGACTGGAAAAGCTCGTTCCCGCGCGACCGGGTCAGATCCGGCCGTTAGCGCTCCTGGTCGACCAACTCTGGCAAGCCGGTCGCCACGACGAGGCGGTCAAACGCTTTGAATCGCTGCGGGGTCTGGCCGGGTCGGCAGACCTAGACACCCCGCTGTTAGCCCGACTGACTCCGGTCGCCGAAAAGGCGGCGGCGCCGACCGATTGGCGTCTGCCGGCCGAGCCTGCCAACGACATCGGCGAGCGGCCCGAACTCGACGTACTCGGACCACGCTTTTGGAGTTCCTACACCGCCGAAAATTGGCAGGCTCGCAACGCCGATGACGTGCCGATCAGTGACGATCTCTACCAGGGCCGGGCGCGGTTGGTGATCTTTTATTTGGGGTTCGGTTGCCTGCATTGCGTCGAGCAATTGACCGCGATCAAGCCTCGCGTCGACGATTTTGTCGCGGCGGGAATCGACGTCTTGGCGATCAGCACTGAGGATGTCGACCAACTTCGCAAAGGCGTGGCAGCCTATGG
>SKZY01000371.1 GCA_007127095.1 Planctomycetaceae bacterium | reverse complement strand
GCGACGTCTTCGACCACGTGATAGTTCGTGATCACGTAGCCTCGTGGGTCGATCACCACGCCGGTCCCCATGCCGTTGACCTGACGCGACGGTTCGGCACCGGCCATCGAGGCAGCGGTCGACCGTATCGTCTTTTGACCGTGAATATTGACGACCGCATTACTGCAACGGCGGATCGCCATCACGACCGGAGTTTCGCGGCGCTCTCGGCCACTCACCTGCTCTTCGGCGAAGACGCTGGGCAGTTGTCCCGGGGCGGCAACGCCACCGACCAAGGCGACGCCGATGATGAGTGCGCAGAGCGACCGCCGCTTTCGCGTCCGATGCTTTTCCGCTCGACACTCACCCGGGGCATCAGCGATGGCACCCGGACCGGCGGTCGACTCACGTTTCGACAAGGAATGAGCAATGAAGCGTCGCATGGAACCCCGCAAATCCGTGAGCAAGTCTGCTGCCTTGAGTGCAAGCGGAGTACCGCTCGGCCCGCCAGACCGGTTCAGCCACCGGTATGAGGGATTGCATCGGACTTCGGGACTCTGCGGCTTCACGTGACGGTTTCGCGTCGGCAATGTTTAACTGTCTTAACATTCGCCGACCCGCGAACGTCCGGTCGGGCGGTTTGAGCCGACTTTACGGCTTCCGCGTGTCGACACGGTGGCCGGCCGCGGCGGCTAAACACCCCCTGAAAACTCCTTACTCTCGTGACTACTCCGAGGTACCGCTATACTTCGGGTCTGCCCCATCGCCGGAATCGGCCGGTTCGATCTCCCTGACTTCTCCCCCGAGCAACCGCAGCCATGTCCACCGTTACCGAGTCGATGGCCGCCGAGGCCGCCGAGTTTCGTGACTCTTATTCCCAGGTTCGTGAGATGGTCGGTCGTGTCATCGTCGGCCACGACGAGATCGTCGGCGGCGTGATCACGGCGATCCTTGTCGGCGGCCACTGCCTGCTCGAAGGCGTCCCCGGACTCGGCAAAACGATGTTGGTGCGAACGCTTGCCGAAGTCATGGACCTGAAGTTCAACCGCATCCAGTTCACCCCCGACCTGATGCCGGCCGATATCCTCGGCACCAACATGATCGTCGAGGACGAAGCGACCGGAAGACGTCGTTTCGAGTTCCAACGCGGCCCTATCTTTACCCAGATTTTGCTCGCCGATGAGATCAACCGGGCCACCCCCAAAACCCAATCGGCGATGTTGGAGACGATGCAAGAAGCGACCGTCACCGCCGCCGGACATCGCTATGAATTGGAAAAGCCGTTCTTCGTCTTAGCGACTCAAAACCCGATCGAGCAAGAAGGTACCTATCCGCTGCCCGAAGCCCAGATGGATCGCTTTTTGTTCAAGTTGGTCGTCGGCTACAGTACTCGCGACGAATTGGAGACGATCGTCGAGCGGACGACCGGTGGTGTCCCGCCCAAACTTGACAAGGTGCTCGATGCCCCACGTTTGCTGGCGATGCAAAAACTCGCCCGCGATGTGATCCTGGCCCCCCATGTTCGCGACTATTTGGTCCGACTGACCCTCGCCACTCACCCCGACGGCCCGCACAGCGTCGACGCGACCAACGCCTACGTCCGCCTCGGCAGCAGTCCCCGAGGGGCACAAACGTTAGCTCTGGCCGGCAAAGTCCGAGCGTTGTTGGACGGTCGTTACAACGTCAGTTTCGAAGATATTCGCCGCGTCTATCTGCCGGCGATTCGGCACCGGTTGTTGATGAACTTCGAGGCCCAGGCCGAGGGGATCCAACCCGATGCCGTACTGCTCAAAATCCTCGAAAGGGTCCCCGAAAAGGACGATTGACCGCTACTCCGAGCGTTCGGCGTCGCGGTAACGAGCGATCAGGTGCGCCAATTGGGGCGCGTCGAGTTCGCGGCAAATCTCCGCCGGCGTCGTAACGCCTTGTAAGATCCTCGCTTCAGCCGTATCGGCTAGCGTCAGCATGCCGCCTTCGGTCGCCAACCGCTCGAGTTCCATCGCCGACTCGCCTTCGACAATCGCCCGTTCGATCTCGGGGGTGACGTAGAGTAGTTCGGGGAGGCAGGTCAGTGAATCAAAACCGGTGTTGAAACAGGCGTCACCCGAGCCTGCGCGATAGAGCTTCGGCGGCGTCCCGGCGAGCCGCTGGCGAACCCGCTCGTTGCCGATCAATTCGTCGCCGCAAGCGATCTCTTCACGGCATTCGGGGCAGAGTCTTTTCACCAATCGCTGATTGACCACCCCGACCAAAGTGCGGGCTAGAAACGATGAATTCGCCTCATATTGCCGCATGATGCTGATCGCTTGGGCGGCCGAGTCGGAGTGGACCGTGGCCAATACCAGCTGTCCGCTGGAACCGGCTCGAACCGCCGTGGCGGCGATCGAAGCGTCACGGATCTCGCCGATCATGATCACATCAGGGCTGTGACGGAGCACCGCGGTCAGCAGGTCGTTGTAATCGAGCCGGGCCCGCAGGTTGACCTGTGACTGATGAACGCCGCGGATCGCATACTCGACCGGGTCCTCGATCGTGTGGATCTTTCGCGAACCGTCGTTCAGGTAGTGCAGTGCGGAATACAACGTACAGGTCTTCCCACTGGCGACCGGGCCACTGACCAGGATCAGCCCCGAGGGGTGGTCGAGCAGTCGTTTCAGCATTTCGACCTCGGCGTCATCGAGCCCCAGGCCGTGAATTCCCTGCTGGCTCCGCGATGAGTCGAATAGCCGGATCGACACATCTTGGCCGAATAGCGTGGGGATTGCGCTGAGCCGAAAATCGACCTCACGGCCGTCCTCGGTCGCCAACACGGCGCGACCTTCTGTGGGATGCACGAGATCACCGGCATTGGCGCCCGCGATCGCACGAAAGTGCCCCTGCAGCCGATTCCCGTAATCGCGTGCCAGACGACGGACAATCTCGATCCGTCCCATCACCCGTACCGCGATCACCACGCTCCGTTGGTCATCCGAAAGAAATAAGTCGCTGGCGTGACGATCGGTTGCCCACTCGACCAAATGACCGGCGTATGTCTCGGGTGAGGTGACTTCGATCTCTCCTTCAATCTCTTCAAAATCGATCGGGTCCTGGTTCGTCACGTTGCTCTCTGCTGGGGGTGAAGTAAGGGCCGGGGAATCGGGGGAATGCGTTTTAGCGGCGTCTTCTCCGCCATGCAACTGACCACCGCAGACGCATGATCAGTCGACGTACACAAACTCATTCGAATTGAGTACCGCCAGACAGACCCACAACAGACGTTCGCCGCGAGTCTGATCAGGATTCTCATCGGCGTGTTCGTCGCCGCCAGTAAACACATCGACCAGCCGCGCCGTCTCCTCACCGCTCGGTCGCCTCCCGAGTGTGATTACGAATAGTCGCGTGATCAACTCTTCCGGTCGATACGGACCCGCGGAGTCGGCGAACTCTCGCAGTAGACGGTCACGCAGTCGGACCGCCGAGCGGAACGTCAAGTCGCTGTTCAGCATCAGCAACGATTGAATCGCCGTGGTCGAACGGTCGCGGCGAGCACAACTCGCGCCGGCATCGGGCCGGTCAAAGGCTTCGAAAATCGGATAGCGAAGATTCCGCCGAGCGAACACGAAGACGCTCCGGCGGGCGTGATCGGCCTTCCTTTCGCTCACCTCCCACTGCCGCTTCAACAACGTATCGACCAACTCCGGGGGCAGCGGCGGACGGACACTCGGGCCACCCGCCTCGGCATTCAATTCGCCACTGACGGCCAGCAACGAATCGCGAATCACTTCACCTTCCAATCGCAGTCGGGTCGACCGGCCATACCATTGGTTCCCGGGGTCGAGCCGAACACTTCGAGCGAAGGCGGTTTCCTCGTCTTCCGAACCGCTTCCCGCTCGATCGAATCCGGCCTGGCGGTAGGTGGCCGAGGTGACGAGTAATCGGTGCATGCGTTTCAAACTCCAACCGCTGTCACGCAGTTCCGCGGCGAGGTATTCGAGCAATTCGGGATGGCTCGGTCCGTCAGCGATCAACCCGAAGTCGCTCGGATTGCCGCACAGACTGGCACCGAAGTGGTGCTGCCAGATCCGGTTGGCGATCACCCGGGCCGGCAACGGGTTGTCATCGCGAAAGAGCCACCGCGTGAAAGCGGCTCGAGGCTCGGCCCCGATCTCCCCGGCCGTCGCTCCCGCTTGCGGTTCGAATCCGGTCGGCACTCCGACGGGACTGACGACCCGTGGCGGGGCCGGTCGGACCACGGGGCCGGGACGATCGAGCTGGCCACGGTGATACAGTCGCGGCTCGCTCATCGCCGCACCGGCAGCCAAGCGATCGACCGCTCGGTCACGTTTCATCTCCGGTACCGACGACTCGAAAATCGCCCGCAAGCGAAAGAAATCGGCCTGACTGACCGGGTCATATTTGTGGTCGTGGCACTGGGCACATTGCACCTGCAACCCCAGCAGCGCCGCCCCGACCGTAGCGGCGATCTCGTTCAATTTGTCGTGCCGTCGCAACGTCTGTTCATTGATGTCGGGCATATCAGGCCCGGCCAAGCAAAAATGGGTCGCCACCGCGTCGGCCGGGTCGCCGGTCAGGTCGCCAGCCAACTGCAACGAGACGAAACGGTCGTAAGGCAGGTCTTGATTAAGCGCATCGATCACCCATTGACGATACCGCCAAGCCTCCGCCCGCGTCTTGTCATGCTCAAAACCGTCGGTCTCGGCGAACCGTGCCAAGTCCAACCAATGTTGAGCCCAGCGACGGCCGTAGTCAGGCGATGCCAACAATCGATCGACCAGCCGTTCATAGGCGTCGCTGCGGCGATCGGTCTCGAAATCGGCGACCTCTTCCGCGGTCGGTGGCAATCCGAGTAAATCGAACTTCAACCTCCGCAGCAGCGTCGCCCGATCGGCCTCGTCCGACGGTGTCATCGAGCGGGCCCGCAACTCTTCCAAAATCCAGACATCGACTTCATTTCGCGGCCAATCGCTATCGATCGACTCGGTTGCCCGTCCGACCCAATCGGGCAGCCTGGGACGCGTGATCGGTAGGAACGACCAGTGGTCTCGATCCGCCTCGGTGATCGGGTATTCGTCCACTTCGCCGTCCGCCCCATCCTGATCGACGATGACGTCAGCAACCGTCGCGGAGGACACGACTTCCTCCGCGAGTGTCACTCCGGACAGTGTCAAAGCCGAACCGACCGCCACCCACCGACCGATTCGCAGCGCAACTGCTGTCTGCCAACTCATGTCAAGATCTCCGTGACCACATCGATGTCATCGGTCGGACCGATCAGCCGCTCGTCGAGTCCGTTATGGAAGTACGACAAGCGGTCGGGGTCGACGCCTAACAGGTGCAGAATGGTCGCGTGAAAACTGCTGACCGAAACCCGGTTCTCGACCGCCCGCAAACCGATCGGGTCGGTCGCCCCGTGGGCGATGCCGCCCTTCACGCCGCCGCCGGCCAACCAAACCGAATAGCCCCAAGGGTTGTGGTCGCGGCCCTGACCCGATTCGCTCATCGGCATCCGTCCGAACTCGCCACCCCAAATCACCAAAGTGTCGTCCCACATTCCTCGCCGCTTGAGGTCATCCAGTAACGCGGCAACAGGACGATCGGTCGCCAAACAGTGGGCACCGTGATTTTTCATCACGTCGTTGTGCGCGTCCCAGCCGTTGGTGTCGCCCGAGTAAACTTGAACGAATCGGACTCCTCGCTCGAGCATCCGTCGGGCCAGCAAACAGCGTCCGCCAAAATCATGTGTCTCACGGCGATCGAGCCCGTAGTCACGCCGCGTCGCTTCCGTTTCGTCACGCAAGTCGACCAAATCGGTCGCTGCCGACTGCATCCGAAACGCCAGCTCATAGGCCTCGATACGAGCCGATAGTTCGTCGTCCCCACCGCGGCCGCGAAGGTGTTCACGGTTCATGAACTGGATCAGATCGATCGTCTGTCGCTGACGCCCCGGCGAAAACCCGGCGGCAACCGCCGCCTCGGTCGGCGACAGGTGCAGGATCGGGTTGGGCCCGGGCCGCATCGTCACCCCTTGATAACTAGCCGGCAAAAACCCGTTTCCCCAAGCAGGCGGCCCACCTTTGAGACCGCCGCCCGGGTCGGGCAAAACGACAAACGCCGGCAAGTCTTCCGATTCACTCCCCAGCCCGTACGAGACCCAACTGCCGACACTCGGACGCCCCATCAAGATGCTGCCCGTATTCATCTGATAGACCGACTGCGGATGGTTGACGCTGTCGCCATGCATCCCCCGGATCACACAAAGGTCGTCGGCATGACGAGCGATCTCTGGCAAAAAGTCGCTGATCTCCAACCCCGATTCTCCACGCGGACGAAACGGCATTCGGGGGCCCAGCAAGGGGTTGTCGGCGACCGCCCGACGCGTTCGAACGGTGCCGAAACTGTCAGGAATCGTCTGGCCATCGAGCCGCGCCAGATCAGGCTTGGGGTCGAACAGGTCGACATGACTCGGCCCGCCATGCATGAACAGCCAAATCACCCGTTTCACTCGAGCCCGCGCCGGGTCAAACCAGGGACGCTGCAACTGATCGGCGCCACTGCCCTCCGCCGAATCGGTCGCCGAGGGTGAGGCGGCGCCGGCATCCCGCGCCAACATCGATGCCAACGCCAGCCCGCCGATCCCCCCGCCGGCTTGCCACAAAAATGAACGGCGGTCGAAAGCAGCGATTGGGTTGCCAAACATGGGGATCTGTCCGCTGGCGAAGGTGAGTGGAAAGCGGCAACGTCCGAATGTTGAGGATCGAGCGGAAATCGAGTGTCGGGCACGCGTTTCCCGGCCGATTGCTAAGTGAACCAATCGTGGATCACGTCACCATGGACGTCGGTCAGTCGAAATTGACGACCCTGATACTTGTAGGTCAAACGTGTGTGATCGATGCCCAACGCATGCAGGATCGTCGCTTGCAGATCGTGAATGTGTACCGGCGACTCGGTGACGTTGTAGCCGAACGGGTCGGTTTCACCATAAACCTGGCCGCCGCGAATGCCGCCGCCCGCCATCCACATGCTGAAGCAGCGCGGATGGTGGTCGCGGCCGAAACTGTCGGCGGTCAATTGGCCCTGGCAATAATTCGTCCGGCCGAACTCGCCACCCCAGATGACCAACGTGTCTTTCAACATGTCTCGCTGTTTCAGGTCTTGGATCAATGCCGCCGACGGTTGATCGGTTTCACGACACTTTTTCGGCAACGCTTGCGGCAACCCGCCATGGTGGTCCCAATCCTGGTGGAACAATTGGATGAACCGTACACCCCGTTCGGCCAATCGTCGCGCCTGGATGCAGTTGGCGGCGAAGGTCCCCGGTTTGGTCGCGTCGGGGCCGTAGAGGTCCAACACCGACTGCGGTTCGTCCGCCAGATCGGTCGCCTCGGGGATCGAACTCTGCATCCGAAAAGCCATTTCGTGTTGAGCGATCCGGGCTTCGATCAACGGATCATCGCCCGCGGCCAAAGCGATCCGATGCAACTTGGCCAACGTCGCCAATTCCTCGCCTCGCGCCTCGGCATCGATCCCCGGCGGATTGTTCAGGTACAGCACCGGTTCGGCCCCACTGCGGAACCGTACCGCCTGGTGACGCGACGGCAAAAAACCGTTGCCCCAATAGCGGGACACCAACGGTTGACCGCCTTGTCCCTGAGTGACCATGACGACGTAGGAGGGCAGGTTCTCGTTTTCGCTCCCCAACCCGTAATCGATCCACGCCCCGCTGCTGGGGCGCCCGGGAAACTGCGACCCGGTTTGCAAAAAAGTGACTCCCGGGCCGTGATTGATCGCCTCGGTGTGCATCGACCGGATGATGCAAAGGTCGTCGGCTACCGCCGCGGTGTGCGGCAACAATTCGCTGATCCAAGCGCCCGCCTCGCCGTGCTGAGTGAACCGAAACGGCGAACCGGCCAGTGGCAACGTCGCCTGATTGCCGCTCATCGCCGTCAATCGTTGGCCACCCCGAATCGACTCAGGCAATTCGCTGCCATGCCGCTCGTTCAACACCGGCTTGTAATCGAATAAGTCCAGTTGCGACGGCGCACCCGACTGAAACAGATAAATCACCCGCTTGGCAGTCGGAGCGAAATGCGGACCGGCCAATGCCCCCGAAGAAGCCGCAGCGGCCGAACTGCCGGCCACGCCCGATCCACCGAGCAGATCGGCCAACGCCAACGATCCGAATCCGAGCCCGAACCGGCGGAGGAAGTGGCGACGAGGGAGCGGACCGTAGGTTTGCTCGAGCAAAGACATGGAATGACCTGAAAACGATACCGAAAGGGTGATCAACCTTCCCTTCCAGTCTACACAACGTCGCCGCGGAGGACTGCGCTGCCCAAGCTCGGGCGACGGTTAATCGGCCTCACCAACCGTCCACATCACACGGACATCAATCCGAGTCGCGACGGCCCAGCATCCTGATGCACGAGCGTCGGAAGCCGTAATAACCGAAACCGATGGTCAGCAAGCAGTACAAGCCGATCGAGATTCGACTCGCCCCCTGTTCGAGCAGTCGGGGGGTATCGAGATGACGATCGCCCGAAATCCAGGCCATCGCCAAATAGAGGCCGTTGGCGAGCAGACAGAAGTGGGCGACGAACCAGATCGGATCACGATTGATCAGAATCGCCACTGTGAGTGGCACCACGACTCCGAGAATCGGGCCACTCCATAGCGTCACCAGCGGATACGGATCGGGTGCGAAGAGGCTGTGCGGTAGATGCCAAGGAATTAAATCGGCCGAGACGAGCTTTCCGCCACTGCACCAACCTCCGACGATGTGTCCCATTTCGTGCGTGAACAACATCACGAACCAGGATGCCGTCAACCAGAGGGCGAAGCGGAGTTTGGCTCGATCCTTCATTCGCTGCGGCCGATTCAATTAACAACCCGGATGCGGTCAGCGATCCGGCGTCAATTCTTCTGCAAATCCCATGCGGGCAACCAGGTCGACGAGACACGTTGCATCTCGAAGTCGGCTTCCAGACGCTCCGCCATGTCATCCAGATGGCCGGCACCGTAGAAGACGGCGATCGTTTGCTTGCCATCGGCGAGTTCTTCGGCCAAAACTTCGAACGCCTTACGATTTCGGCCTTTGATCAACGTATTTTCACCGCTCGCATCGTCGAGCCCAGCGATCGCCACGTCGACGTCGAGCATCTGACGTGCCATCGTCTGCTTGAGCATCTTTGCCCGGTCTTTACTGACCATCGCCATCAACAGACCGAGATCGCCTCCACCACCTTGCGAGGCGAGACCGGCACCCATCATCCTGGCCGCCATCTTCCAGATCCCGTCGCCGCGCTCATTCATGTCCTTGATGAACTCTTCGGGCGACATGTCGGCGTGACGGAAGTTCTCCGCCAAGTAGTTGATGTGCTCGAGTTGATACTCGAGATTCAGCATGTCCTTCATGCCTGTCTGTACCGAAGCCAGCAATGAACGACGCTGCCGCAGGTCCTCGGGCCGGATCCGCGTCCCGTCGGGCGCGACTAGTTCATACAACACCACGTCGTAATCCGCCAAACGACGATCGATTTCCTGGTAGTAATCGAGTTGACCGATGTGAATCACCCCGAACAGGTCGACGATGCGACCTTCGTGAGCGGTACCGGGCCGGCCGTGAAAGCGAACGATCGACGTTTCCAAGGCCGCCGGACGCCCCTCGGGCGACTTCGTGATGCGGATGTACGGGTTCTCCTCAGTATCGCTGCTCCCTTCCACCTCAGCAGCGGATGCCGCGGGCGGATTGGCCGGCGGTTCGTCCGCCCCCGATCGCACCGCAATGCCGCCGATCGCCGCGAGCATCGCGATCACTTGCCAAATCGATGAGCGATCGCCCAGCAACCGACCGCAGCGGAGCGAGCCAAGGAGTTTGCCGATTGAGACAATCGTCGAGCGAGCAGACATGTCAATTGCTTTCTACAAACGGGCGATGAACGGACAGTTTCATCCGCAAACGGGTTGACGCCGAATTATACCCAAGAAACCTCGGTCCCGTTATCGGCTGAAGGGCCCGCGGCCAGCTTTGACTTCGCGATCGCCTGATCCATGTCGTGAAACATCGTTTCCAAGCCGCTGTCGAAGACCCGGCCGATCAAAACATTGGTCAGGTGCCCGGCGTGTTGAGGATGCTGCTTGAGGAACCCCCCCATGCTGAAGTCCTTTTCGTAGAAGGCATGGACCAATTTCCGCACCCAAGCCGAGCCGGTCTTGAAATCGTCAGCCCAATGGGCAAGTCGCTGACCGGAAAGGTCGTTGCTTCGAAAGCCTTCAACGACCGCGTCGCCGGCCCGAACACCCATTTCGAGCGCGAAATAGACTCCCGAGGAATAGATCGGGTCGATGAACCCGAAGGCATCGCCGATCAGTACCCACCCCGGCCCCGCATGACGCGTGGTCGAGTAAGAGAACTCCTGCTTGGTGTGCAAGTCACCGATACGACGAGCATTTTCGAGCCGCACTTTGAGACCGGGACACTTCGCCAACTCCTCCCCGTAGACCTGCTCGGGCTTACCACGCCGCTTGAGCAGATACTCCTGATCGGCAACCACACCGATGCTGGTGATGCCACGCGATTGCGGAATGAACCAGAACCACGAATCCTTATCCTCCGTCTGCAGAATGATCGTCGCTCCGGCGTTGTCGCCGTCATCCCGAACCGCATCCCTCCAGTAGCCCCAAATCGCCGCCTTCTTGAGATCGGGATTGATCTGTTTCAAGCCCAACTTGTTGGCGATGAACGAATGTTGCCCAGTGGCATCCATCACTACCCGACAGCTGATCCGACGCTCCTCACCATCACGGTCGCGAACGCGGACCGCACAAGCCCGATCGTCGGAATCGAACTCGACATCCAACAGACGAACCCGATCGACGCACTCGGCGCCACATTCGGCGGCGCGATCGAACAGCATCTTGTCGAACTCACCCCGTTCCACCTGCCAGGTGTCGGCGCAATCGCGGTCATCGTGATCTCGGAAAAAGAACGGGGTCGATTCCTTGCCGTTGGCCGAGACGAATTGGACACTCTTTTTGATCTGCCAGCCCGATTCCCGCACGCGACGATTCAATCCCAATCGCTCGAGCGGCCAAAACGCCTCGGGCATCAACGATTCGCCGACGTGGAACCGAGGTACCGATTCACGTTCGATCAACAACGTGTCGAGCCCTCCGAGAGCGGTGATCGCCGCGGCGGTTCCACCGGCCGGGCCAGCGCCGACAACGATTACCTCGTATGCGTCTTTCATCCAATCATTCCCTCGTCGAACTGAATTCCCCGAACCTTGACCTCGAATATTATCGACCGCAGGCAATCACCCCGCTTCACGGCTCGACCGTCGCTCGGGCGTGACCGCAGAACGCGAGCCCTGCGGCGGTCTGCCGACGCCGATCTCGACGACCGGCGTCTTTCCTGTGGCTGGGTTGCGAGAGCAGGTCCCGCAACTCGAACCGGCGAACCGACCGCTCCGTGCCGCGGCAAACGTGGCATAGATCCGCCGCGATAACCAAACCGCGGCAGCGGCGACGATCAGGACGGCGAGCAACGATTGCGTCATCGGATGACTCCCGAAACGGGGGACGTGGGCCGCGGTTAGCCGAGCCAACGCGACGAAACCTGGTAGGTCACCAACGCTCCGATGTAGGCCAGCACGGTCATGTAAACGAAACTGAACACCGGCCAACGCCAACTGTTCGTCTCACGCCGAATCACCATCAGCGTGCTGACGCACTGGGCACAAAGGGCGAAGAAGACCATGATCGACAGGGCGACGGGTAAATTATACACCGGTCGTCCGTCGGGCCACTCGGCCTCGCGGAGAGCCGAAATCAGCCCCTCGCTCTCCTCATCGACATCGCCGCCGAGCGAATAAATCGTGCCGAGCGTGGCGATGATCACTTCACGGGCGGGAAAACTGGCGATCGCACCGACACCGATCTTCCAGTCCCAACCGAGCGGACGGACCACCGGTTCGATCGTCCGGCCGGTCCGACCGAGCAAGGAGTTTTCCAGCGTCGCCGAGCTGACGGCCTGCAACTCGGCCCGCCAAGCCGCTGCCTGCTCGTCCGATTCGGCCGCTTCCGCCTCCAACAATCTCTGTAATTCGTGGCGTCGAGTGTGGTCGGATGGCCAATAGGCAGCGGCCCAAACCAAGATCGAAGCGGCGAAGATCATCGTGCCAGCACGGATCAAAAATGCCTTACACGCCTCCCATACCCGGTACAGCACCACCAGCGGCGCAGGCCACTTGTACTCGGGTAACTCCAGCACGAAGGGGGCCGGTTCACCCCGGAGTAACGTTTTTTTCAAAATCCACGCCGTCGGGATCGCGACCACCACACCGACGAAATACATCGCCATCAACACCAGGCCGCTCAGCGAGACAAACCCACCGAGGTACGAGACCGTCGGGACGAAGGCGGTGATCAGCAGCAGGTAAACCGGCAACCGCGCCGAACAACTCATCAGCGGCGCTACCAAAATCGTCGCAAAACGGTCGCGTCGATTTTCGATCACCCGCGTCGCCATCACCCCCGGGACCGCGCAGGCGAACGAACTCATCAACGGCAAAAATGATTTGCCGCTCAGCCCGAACAAGCCCATCAGACGATCGACCAGAAAGGCGGCCCGTGACATGTAACCACAGTCCTCCAATACCGCCAAAAAGAGGAACAGCATCGCGATCTGAGGCACAAAAATCACCACACTGCCGACGCCTGCGATCACCCCGTCGGTCAGCAGGCTGCGAAACGCTCCCGGCTCGATCACCGACTCGACCAACCCCGTCAACTGGTCCTGCACGGCGGCGATCGCGTCCATCGGCAACCCGCTCCAGGCATAGATGAACTGGAAAATCAGAAACATCAAGCCGAGGAAAATCAGCATCCCCCACACTCGGTGAATCAAAATCGCGTCGAGCCGTTCGGTCGCCAGGTGAGGCGAATCGGGGCCGCTGTCGAGCACGCCTTCGACCTGTCGCCTCGCCCAGGAATAACGGCTGTCGCATTCGAGATCGCTGAGCGGTCCTAAATCGGCCTCGATGGCCCCCCGGGTAGCTTCCAGGATCGGCCCGCAGGCGACCCCCAGACGCAAATGGAGCTGCTTTTCGGCTTCACCACCTCGGTCCAAAATCGCTCGCTCGACCAGATAACGACTCGGTAGCGGCGCAGCGTTGCCTGCCGTCTGCTGCACCTCCGCAGAAAAGCGATCGCAGGCGTCGTAAAATCGATCCGGTAAAATTCGCTGAACTCGCACCGGCGACGCGACCGCCGGCGACGCGACCGCGATCGCGTCGGACCCGCCGCCGGTTGCGGTTGCCGTCGCAGTGCCGGTCCCCGGTTCAAAGCCTCCCGCAGGCGGCAACAGTGCCGCGGCGATTCCCGCTCGCAATTCGTCGATTCCCTGACGTCTCGACGCCGAAACCGCGAACACGGGGATGCCGAGATTGGCAGATAACCGATCGGTATCGATTTCCAAGCCGCGTGACCGAGCCGCGTCGATCATGTTCAAGGCGATCACGACCGGTTTCCCCAATTCCAGCAATTGGCTGACCAGAAACAGGTTGCGCCGCAGCAGTGTGGCGTTCATCACACACACGATCAGGTCGGCATCGGGCTCGCCAGGCAATTCGCCAGTCAATACTTCGACAGCGACCAACTCATCCGGCGACCGAGGGCTGAGCGAATAGGTGCCGGGCAGATCGACCAACTCGACCGCCAGATTCGGAACCGCCAAACGCCCGACTTTCTTCTCGATCGTCACCCCCGGGTAGTTCGCCGTATGGACGTTCATCCCCGAAAGCACGCCAAATAACGTACTCTTGCCGGTATTGGGGTTACCGACCAGAACGACGCGGCGAGTTGCAAGCTTCATAGCCGGGCGTTGGACGAACCCGTCGCAGCGACCATGCCCGCCGCTTCCGGAACCGCCGGTGACAAAAAGACTCGCTTCGCTTCACGCCCCCGCAACGCGATACGACTCCCCTGAATGACACAGTTCAACGGGTCACCCAGCGGGGCAGCACAGAGAAACCGGACCGCTTCACCCGGGACGAAGCCGAGTTCCCGTAGCCGGCATGAAATCCCATCGCACCCCTCAACCCGAACGATCTCTCCGGCTTCGCCGGGACGCAATTGGTCGAGGGTTATCATGCGATCAGAATCCGTTTTTGAGGAGGGACGGCTCGGCAGGCGGGGTGTTATTGAGAATGAATCTCAGAAACCTCCATTTTCGTCGCCGCCGACTGCCGCGTCAAGTGGCGTCGCTGCTGCGGTTGCCCGACACCAAGGCCGTCAGCCGTCACTCCGTTGACGGGGGAACGCGACCGGATGACCGAACCAATTCGGGTGAAAATCGTCCTTCACGGCCAGCAGTACGGCCTTGCCGTGTTGATGCTCCGGCCCGTGGGTGTAATCCCACTCCAGGCGTTCCTCGTAGCGGAGGACTCGGAGGCCGGGCGTCCGCATCGCCCAACGGAGCAATTCGCTGCGACGGAAGTAGTGCAGCACGGCGGAGGCGGTTTCGCTGACCGGGTTGGTGTTGTCACAGCCTGGCGGCAACTCGCTGCCGGGGTCCTCGGTCGTGTGTACCTCCGCGAAGATCATTCCGGTGTCATGGATCGCCCGAACCATCCGCTGCCACAGTTGCCAACCGTCGGTTTCGGGCAAATGACAGAGCACGGTGGTGGCGACGACGACCGAGAACTCACCCGCCGGCAAGTCGACTTCACGGGCGTCGGCGACGATCGTTTCGATCCGCTCCAGCAAGCCGATCTGCCTGGCCCGTTCGATGATCCGATCGAGTCCTCGGGCGGAGAGATCGACCGCTCGGACGTCGAGTCCGGCTTCCGCCAAGGCGAGCGAATCGCGTCCGGCACCGGCGCCCAAGTCGATCGCCTTGCCGGTCGGCCGGACCTGGTCCAGGTAGGCCGCTAATTCCGCCGAGGGCGTCGAGCCGTAGGCGATTTCGGCACGGTCATACGCCTGAAAAAATAGATCTTGGGTAGACATCGATTTCGGTTTCAACGGTTAAGCGGCTCAAACAAGTTAGCCGGCCGGAAACCAGCTCGGCATCGTCTCGGTCAAGATTTCAAGAATCGCCTGCCGATCCTCACCCGAAAGGTGATCGAATCGGTCGTCGCTGACCTCGCTCCGCAGGATCTCGGTCAATCGCCCACGGACGTAGTCGAGCATCGGTTCCGGCAGGGCAGCGAACGCCGGCGAGTAGATCAAATAGCTGCAGGGATAACGAAACAGACGGGTCTGCAAGTCGAATTGCCGCAAGCTGCGGTCTTGTGAGTCGAACGGACCGAGCGCCGCAAACTCGGTATCGAATCCGGAAGTGCCTGAAACCGGTGATGTCAGCTGAGGTTCGTCGCAAAACAACAAAAACTCGATCAGACGATCGCCCGCAGCCGCGATCCGCCGCATCGCTTCGTCACTGACCGGCGGAGGCACCGGATCGGCATCGCCGGCGGCAGCGGTCGGCTCGCCGGTGTCGAGCGCCCTCAGCGTCTCGTACCGGGCCAGCGTGATGAAATTGTGCATTTGCGATTGATGCTCCATCACCAACAAGGCGATCAAATCGCTGTGCGGCGTCAGGTACTTCGAGGTATCGAAGTGATCGTCGAGGGTGACCCGGTTGGCCCCCCTCTCGACATCGATCTTTTCGTCGTCGTCGGGGTCTAAGGCGAGTTCGTTGCCGAGGTGTCGCATCGAACCGTGCAAGCCGCTGACGTACCAACCGCCCCACCGCTCAGCGAACGGACTGCGATGATCGGTGACGAAGCCGAGGTCGCGGGCCCGTCCCTCGGCGTCGGGATAGATGCTGCGGACCAAAAACCCAGGGACGCGTTGCGTTTTGCCGGTCGCATGACATCCCAGACAGGCGCCGCGATCACGATTGAAGCTGACGTTTCGGGTGCCGCCTCGATAGGTGTAAAAAATGCCGCCCAAACGCTCGTCGACCACACCGATCTCGATCACGCCGCCCTGGACCCAGCCGACATAGCATTCATCGTTAAAATAGATCGCCCGCGGCATCGATGGTCCGATCCGCGACTGCTGCAGACTCGTTTTCGAAAAGACCAAGGTCTGAGATGAGACCGGGATTTCGAGTTCGGCCAGCAAAGAGGCGAGGTAATCGCCGTTGCGATCGGGCACCAACTCGGTTTCGCCCGATCGCAATCTCGCTTCCAAACGAGTGATCGCGTTGTCCGTCGCCGCTTGCCGATAGCGGATCGGCGGGCCTTCGAAGTCGAATTGCGCCGACGCCGACTCGGCCCAGCCGAACAGGCAGACAACGACCACCAACCACCGCCAATCGATCCTCAATCCGACTCCCCTAGCCGAGAGCAGGCGACCCTTTGATCGTTGCCCGTGCGAGCAAATCGCGGGATTCCGATAAACTGCGTCGCGGATCGGCAGTGGTTCAATCATGCGGCTATCCGATTCACTTTACTGAGTCCATTGGCGACAACACCCCGACCAATTGAGATCGGCCCGAGCGACTAGCATACCCGTTTTCAGCTTCAGGGGGCGGCTGTCTTGCTACCGTAGCGACGGGTCAAAACCGCTCCTAATCATCGTTTTCTCGCCGGCGGTCTCGGTACCGAGATCGGGCGGCGGCGTAGTCGGCGGCGTCGGGCAGATCTTGCTCGGCGGCGACGTGGCTGGCCGGCGGCCCGTTTTCGGCATCCGTCGGCAGCCCTGGCTCAGCGGCCATCGACTGTTGATGCAACCGCTTCAGAAACGGTCGACACCAACCGCAACCGGTGCCGGCGCCGAAGCATTCGCTGAGTTGACTGGCGACCGCGGGGCGGTGGTGGCGGAGGTATTGTTCGACTTTCCGCCGCGTGACGTGAAAACAGAGGCAGACTTCGTCATCGGGACGCATGCGGGCCTCCGCCAGCGGTCTGCGCGGCCCGCAGGACAAGACAACGGTCGGTGTGGTTGACGAGCCGACAGAG
>SKZY01000414.1 GCA_007127095.1 Planctomycetaceae bacterium | reverse complement strand
TGACCCCTTTGATTGCTTGACCCCTTTGATTGCTCAGTCGGTTTGCTTGACCAGTTCCAGTTTCAGTCCCAGCGCGGCGGCGATGGCTTGGATGTTTGAGAGCTTGGCGTCGCGGCCGTATTCGATGTCGCGGATCGTCGTCGGGTTGGGGACCTGGGCCTTCTTGGCTAGCGAATACCACGTGAGTCCCTGGGCCTCGCGCGCCGCGCGCATTTCGGCTCCGATGCCTTCGATCACCGGTTTCAGTCGCGGCGGATCTAAGGGGGGGAACTCCTGTTCTGCCTTGACCCGAATGTCGTTTAGCCGGCGAACTTCTTCGGGTGACTTCTTCTCGCCGCGGATGCGGCCGACGATATTGTTCTTTGCCATGCATGATTCCTGTTGATCTAAAGTTCCGGCACTTCGTAGGCCGTTATTGGGTAGATCGTGTCGTCATCTGCTATTTCAAAGATGATAATGATGTACTCGCCCGCTGGCGTGTAGCCGAAAAAGCAAGGTCGGTCGCTTCTGCGGAGGGTGGTTTCATCTTCTGGATTCTCGAGGACGTGTTCGACGTCCTCAACAGTCAAACCGTGCTGGGCTATGTGCTGGACGTTACCATCGGGATCGTCGTCATCATCCCAAATAATTTGAAAGTAACGCATCGTCGCTCCCCGCCGCGTTTCGGTTCATTATCCCAATACAATGCGATAGGTCAATGAGTGTGCTGGCCCGGGCGTGGCTACTGGCGGATTCGCGAGGTCTCATCGGCAATGCCGAGGGCAAGTTCCGCAAGCGAGTCGCGCACCTCGTCCAGATCCTGTGGCTCCAGCAGGCCGGCCGCGCCCAGCGGCACCATGGCCCCCTTGGCGAAAGCCCTGGCTCATGGCATCGATCGCGGCCCGCACTTGCGCGAAGCTACGGACGAGTGCCGGAGGCTTCAGTCGGCCGGTGGGAGCTGTCGAGACACGGTCTGCCAGCTTGCGTTGGCCTTGGCGATGGTTCTCCAGATCCAATCGCCGAGTGATTGATCGCGTCCGATCAAGCGGACCGAGGCACGTTGTCCCGCTAACAACCCTTCCGCCTGGGTGCTCGACAAGGGGATGCGACCACGAAAGGCCGGGATGGCCAATTCTTGGCTGGCGTCACCCGTTTTCGCCGACGGCTCGACTGGTCGGACCGCGAGCGTTCCGCCGGCATCAGCAGCGAATGCGGGATGTGGCAATGTGCGGGTCGCTCGCGGGTCGAATATCGGTGCCGAGGTTAGCAACTTACCGCCACCACGGATGGTGGTTTCGGTTTCGGTAATTCCGTGAAGCTCGGTCGACTCGACCCGCTCGGCGGCAAGCACCAGTTCCTTGTTCCGCTCGTCGGCTACGACCAGCAACTCGGTTCCCGCCTCCACATATCGCCCAACCAGTGATTCGATTTCCGCGGCGACGATCCGTCCGGCAATCGGCGAGCGAATTGTTAACGCATCGGTACGGGACGCCAACAAAGCGATCTGGTGATCGACGACTTCGAGTTCGTTGTCGCGAGACTGATAAACGGCCAATTTACGCCGGGTCAGGTCGCGGCGCTGGTTGGCCAAAATTTGCTGTCGGGCCAACCGCAGGTTGGCCAGTTCGCCTACCAGTTCCCGGTTTTCGAGTTGAACGAGCGTCTCGCCGGCGTCGACCCACTGTCCCGTCGTGACCTCGACCGAGCGGACGAAGCCGGGCGATTCGTTACGGACTTGACGCAGGTCGCCGTAGTCGACGATCGCTGGTAATACCTGCCCCCAAGGGCTCGGAATTGCCCAGGCGGCCAACATCATCAGGGCGACCAACAGCGAGCTGATGGCCAGGAAGCGACCGGGTGCAGCCGGTTGGCGGGCGTTACCGAACAGGGCACCCCGGATCGCCTTGTAGCCTGGAACGACCAGCCACATCAGCACGGTCGCCGCGACCAACAACCACCCCAATTCGCCAAAAATCAATACCGCGGCGGTCATCAGACCGACCATGACCGTGACCCGCCAGCCGAGGGCGGCGATCGCATAGAAGCGAATGAAATTGGCATGTCGATCGCCTACCAACGGCGACTTGACCGACAGGCCGAGATAGTAGCGACGGTAAAGGTAGCCGAGATAATGTGTGCCCCGACTGTAGAGGTTAGGGAGTTCCAGCCAATCGACGAGCATGTAGTAGCCGTCGAAGCGCATCAGCACATTCAGGTTGAAGACGATCGTCGTGAAACCGGCTGAGATGATGACGTACTGGGCGAGTGATCGAGTCGTCGCGGCCTCCGATGATGACCAGATCAATGCGGCGATGGCGGCGACGAAAATTTCGGCATAAATCCCGGCTGCCGCTACAGCGATCCGTTGGTACTTGGCCCCGAATCGCCAGGAGCTTGTGACGTCGACGTAGGGGATCGGCATCCCGAGGATCATGAATAAGCCACCCTCGGGGACGTGTCCGCCGAAGTGCCGGCAGACGGCACCGTGAGCCGATTCGTGGATCAGTCTTAAGAAAGCCCAAGCAGCCGCCAACCAGAGCCAACGGTTCGGTACCCAGACCCGCATCAGTTCGTATCGGAAGGTCGCCCACTGGTCGAAAATCGCTAACCCACCGGCGCCGACTACCAACAGCCATACCAAGCAGGCCGGCCACGACATAGCGGCACCGGCGAGCGGGGATAGCCATCGGACCCAGCGATCGGGATTGACCAATGGGAAGCGGAGAAACAACGGGTGGACTTTTCGCCGCAGCGATTGTTGCCGGAGCCGTTGGGCTCGATCGGATAACATCTCAGCGGTACGGCTGTCGGTCGTTGTCGCCAGTCCGGTTTCCAGCAACCACTGGCAAATGGCGGTGGCTTCTTCGAGCGTGAACGCGTCTTCGCCCAACCGCGCCGAAGTACGACGCAGGATGGTCGCCAGGTCCGCTTCGCCGTCGAGTTCGGAAACGAACTCATACTCGGCGCTACCCAACCGATAAAACGCTCCGGCGACCGGGTCTTCCGCAACATAGCAGGCGATCCCGTTTTCCGACCGGAGAGAAAATCGCAAGTCCTCGCGAAGCGTTAGCCGCAGTTGCTCAAGTTCGCGAACGGCGTAGTCGGGTGCGACTGTCATTTACCACCACAACAGATCACGGACGAAATACCAAGGTTTTCGCAGCAGCACCCAGCCGAGCGGTCGCGATCCCGATCGCACCCGGGCCGATCCACCCATCCCGGGTCGCAATGAATCGTCTGCATTGTCCAATTCGACTTCCGCAACGAAAACGTTCTGGCCGTCGCGAATCTCCGATCGAGGACGCAACCGTGTCACGGTCGCCACTTCCGAGCGGCCGACGGCATCGAACCAAACGGCGACCTCGGAACCTTCGCTGACCCAAGCCGCATCTTCGGCGGCAACATCGACCTCGATCCGCAACCGATCGAGCGGGGCGACTTCGAACAGCGTCTGTCCGACCTGCAACGGTGCCCCGATCGCTTGGTCCCAGTCACCTGTCAGAACGACGCCGGCGAGCGGGGCTTTGATTTCGATTTCGTCCAACCGACGACGGTACAGATCGATCCGCAAGCCGAGTCGCTCTGCCTCGATCCTCGCCAATTGCGATTCGGTTATGTCTTTGTTCGCCAAGCTGGCCTTGGCTTTCGTCTCGGCACTCGATCGTTGTGCGATCGCTTCGGTCAGCTGGCTACGTAGGTCACGATCGTCCAAACGGGCCAACAACTGGTCGGCGACCACGAGATCGCCGGGCCGCACGGCACTGGTCATCAAGGTCGCATCGAACGGGGCGGCGACGAATCGCCGTGTCATCGGCTGAATCAGACTGTCGCCTCGAACGTGAAAGGGGACCGGGACGAACAAACCGGTCAGCACCAACGCGGCCCCAATCCACAACTTGCGTCCGATGTGGGATCGCCCCATTCGTCGTCGCCCGCGTGAGGCTGCGGACACACTGACCAAGGCGGTCGCCAGTAGCGGAGCGGCCGCCGTCAACCATCTCTGCTGCGAATCCGTCAACGGCCGGTCGGCCAAAATCACCCAAGCCCAGCGGGGAGAATCACCCTCGGCAACCAACGGACCGCTGTGGATGAAGGTGGCTCGCCGAGATTCACACAACCGTCGGTGTGACTCGGTCGTCGGTCGTGGCGAATCGGCTGTCCAAGACGTTTCATCATCCTTGATCAAGGCCTCCTCGAGCACTCTGGTGTATTCTCCGCTGAGTTCGCTGCCGGGAGTCAACTCGGAGTGCCCCGACAGTGATTCGAGACGAAGCTTGCCCCGTAGTTCTCGTCCCACGGCGACTTCCTTGACATCCAAGTGCCGTTGGACTCCATCGGCGATCGTGAAGGCGGCGAGATGAGGATCTTTGGCGTCGAGAATGCGGCGGACCAGTTCCAGAATCGCCGCCGCGTTGACCGCTTCCCATTGAAACCGAGCCGTCAATGATTGTTGGCCCGCAAGTGTCAGGTAGCCGACCAACAATTGCATCACGACGACGAACGGTTCCAACGGTTCGTCTTCGACCACCAACAAAGCGGCCAATGCGTGTGAATGGAGTGCTCCGCCACCCGATCCGCTTTCCGGATGTGAAGCCGCGTCGTCGGATACCGGGACGATGATCGCGATCACACCTTGTAACGATTCGATCGAAGCAATTTGGACCGATCGCTGCTCGCAAGCTTGTTTCAGCTGGGCTGAAAACTGACGATCGTTGAAAGCTTGGCTAACATCGAAGTCGGCTGTCCCTTCGACTGCCCACGGGATCGCCTGCTCCTGCCGAGGCTCGACGAAATAGGCTGTCGCGATCGCATTGGTAAGTTCCCGACTGACCTCCAACAAGCCGCGGATCGCCGTATCGCGGTCGGCGGCTGCCACCACCCGGTCGAGCAATGCCGAATGGAGCCGCGCTAAATCGGTCGGCGAACCGGCTGCCGGTTCGGCAGCTGGCAGAGGAGCGTGTTCGGGTGCGAGTGATGAAACCACGGCGACGATCGTAAGTTCAGTGCGGACGGAGTTTAGGTAGCCGTGCGGCATGGACCGACGGATTGGCGGTGCCTTCAGCAGGGAT
>SKZY01000368.1 GCA_007127095.1 Planctomycetaceae bacterium | reverse complement strand
ATTAGCCCCGGGTCGCGCAGCGCACCCGGGGTGGGCTCTCAACGATCGCCGTCCGTCACTCTTTCGTCCGTACCGGAAATTAACGGGACAAAGCGGACGGCACCCAGCTCTTCGTAATCGACATTCTCTCCGCGGCGGACAACGCGGACCAATTGCTGCGATTCGCTCTGCTCTCCGATCGGTATGACGAGACGCCCACCCGGTGCGAGTTGTTCCAAGAATGCGGCTGGAACTTTTGAGCCTCCCGCTGCCACCACGATCGCATCAAAAGGAGCCTTTTCGGGCCAACCTCGCGTGCCGTCCGTGTGGCGCACATGAACATTGCCATATCCGAGGCGTGCTAGTCGTTCGCGTGCCGTCTCTGCTAATCCTGGAAGCCGTTCGATGGTGAACACTTCCTTGGCAAGGTGAGACAAGACAGCAGCCGCATAACCCGAGCCGGTTCCGATTTCGAGCACGCGATCCTGTGGCGCAAGTTCGAGGGCTTCGGCCATGTAGGCCACGATCAGCGGCTGGGAAATCGTCTGCCCGGAACCGATCTGCAGCGGCGTATTATCATAGGCGGATTTACGCAGTTCCGCCGGGACAAACTCTTCGCGAGGAACTGACCGCATAGCCCGCAAGACCGATTCGTCACGGATTCCGAGCACTCGCAACTTGTCGTCGATCAATCGATTTCGCTGCTGTTCAAAGTCCATTTTTTACGTCGATGTCGATTGAGATGTCGGGACGAGTCCGTGATCACGGTGCACCCTGAGCCGATGTGATTTCATCAGTGGTACTTCGTTGGCGAGATATCCCCAGGGCGGAATGAAGCGGCAAAGTCAGCCAACGCTTGTCGCACTTCTTCGGGGTGGTCACGATGAAGTTGATGGCTACAACCCGGGAAACGGACGTGCCGGCATGAGGAGAGCGCAGCGAGGGCGGCGTCCGAATCGGCGTCGGTCAGCGCGCCGCCTGCCCCGGGGTCGGCCTGCAACAGCAGTGTGGGGCAGCGGATGCGGGAGAAAACCGTGGGCAGATCGTAGCCAGTGAGCCAACGACCTTCGATGACGGGAGTGAGCACCTCAGGGTCGAGCCGGCTGAGGCATTGCGCGCTCCACCGCAACGAAACGCGGTCGCGCAAGTCACCGAGCCGTTTCCAGCCGCCGTCATCTGACGGAAGGCGGAGCTCCGCCAACGCGTCGGTGATTTCATCAACGCTGCCGCCACGCCGTGCGATCTCCTGCATGCCGATGAACTGCGTCTGCCATGCGGTACCGGCGATCCGATTTCCCATCGTGTGGAAGGGCGGGTCTTCCAGCACGATGCCGCGGACGAGCTGCGGCAACTTCGCAGCAACGGCAGCGGCCACCATCGCACCGAGGGAATGCCCGAGGATCACCAGCGGTGTGGCGAGTTCGTCGCGGACGAAGCGAACCGCATCCGCGACATAATCGGTGACCAGGTAGCTCGCTCCACGCGGCGACTCGCCATGCCCACGCTGGTCCAGGGAGACAACCCGCCACGTTGCCTTGAGTGCCGGCATCAGCGGTTGCCAATCGTTGCCACATCGCGTGACGCCATGGAGCAGCAGCAGCGTCGGCTCGTCATTGCCCTCGGCGGAGGCGACCAGACGCAACTCGGGTTTTTCCTGGCCACGACTTTGCTCGTCACCGGATGCTGAGCCATCAGCTGACGGCGTCTCTTTCCCGGTTGAGCGTTCCGCATTCGCTGCAGCAGGCGTTGGCACGGAGTGGTCGGTCTGGGTGAGGGTCATGTTGTTTGGCAAATCGTTCGTTGACGTTGGGCGATGTTACTTCGCTGGAGGATCGCAGCCCGTTCGGGATAGCAGCGTCCCGGCCTTGATAAAACCGCCCTGCATCACGACGCGAAGCTTATCGCGGTTTTCGAGGATCGAAATGTCCTTCATCACATCTCCATCGACGACCAAGACGTCGGCGAGTTTGCCTGTTTGGAGCGTGCCGAGTTCGTGGTCGCGGCCCATCATTTTCGCGCCGTCAAGGGTGGCGCAGCGGATCGTGTCGAGAACCGAAAAGCCGACGTAGTTGACGAAAAAAGTCAGCTCCTGTGCATAGGTGCCGTGGGGCGTCCAGCCAAAACCGTAGTCACCGCCGAGACCGATCGTGCCACCGGCGGCGAGCACTTTGCGGCAGCTTTCCGCACCGGCTTCGAGCGTTTCTTGGTGGCCATCGATGACTCGCTGCGGTAGGCCGAACTCTTTGCCGCGTTGAACGCTGAAGAGTTCAAATCCGAGTCCCGGACACATCGGGACGTTCCGCTTGAGCAGCAATTCTAAGCATTCATCATCCATGAAGGTGCCGTGCTCGATCGCGTCGTAGCCAGCAAGGAGCGCGTTGCGGATCCCCTCGGTGGCGCGGCAGTGGCCGGTAACCTTCAACCCATGGTTGTGTGCTATTTCGACTACCGCGTGCATCTCCTCAAAGGTCATGCAGAGGGTGTGGTGGTCGTTGATATCGGGCGAGGCCGCATCGCCAGTCGGATAGGTTTTCACCCATTCGATACCGTCTTTGACCAGCTTGCGGACCGCGGCGCGGGCCTCCTCGGCTCCGTTGACGATGAAGACGATCCCCTCCATCCCGATTTTGCGATAGTCGGGATTCCAATCCATCAGTCCACCGGCACCACAGATTTCGCGGCCGCTCGCTGTCAGCCGTGGTCCGGGGATCAGATCCTCCTCGATCGCCTTCTTCATCCAGACGTCGATGTTGTGCAAGCAGCCGCCGCTACGGGCGCTGGTGTAACCGCATTCCAGGGCGGTCTTGGCGTTCACCGCCGACTGCAGGGTGACGTACTCGACCGGATACTTGATGTCGAGGTCCTGCAGTTCGGTGACATTGAAGTAAGTTAAGTGGATGTGCGCTTCGATCAACCCCGGCATGATCGTTCCGCCCTGCGCGTCGATTTGTCGAGCATCGGTTGCCGGCGGGGCATCGGCGGCCGGCCCGGCGTAGGTGATCAAGCCGTCGGTAACGACCACCGCGGCATTCGGGACCGGCGCCGCCCCGGTGCCGTCGATCAGTTGGCCGTTGTAGAACAGGGTGGTACCTGTGGCTGTTTTCATGGGTTGATTTTACCTGTGCGATTGCCTTCGACACGGTGCTCGCGACCGAGTTCAGGAGACGATCCTGCGGGGATAGCGGAGCAGAGGCGAGCATTGTACGGTATTCAGAAAGCAGAGGGTTGTTGGCATGCGAAGTTTTATCCCACTGATGTCGCTGGTCTTCGGTATCGTGGTGGCGAGCAGCGGTGGAGTGTTTGGCAACGAAGACGGCATCGAACGCAAACCGAACATTCTGTTCATCAGCGTCGACGACCTCTCATGCGCCTTAGGCTGTTATGGTGATCTGGTGGCACAGACCCCAAGCATTGACCGGTTGGCGGCCAGCGGTGTGCGTTTCGACCGAGCCTACAATCAATTGCCACTGTGCAATCCGACTCGAGCCTCGTTAATGACCGGCCTGCGGCCTGATCGGATCAAAGTCTACGATCTCGACCGGCATTTTCGCGACGAGTTACCCGATGTCGTGACGTTACCACAAGCCTTCCAACAAGCCGGATATTTCACGGCTCGCGTGGGTAAAATCTATCACTACAATGTACCCGCGGCGATCGGCACCGATGGCGATGATGATCCGCCGTCCTGGCATCGCGTGGTCAATCCCAAAGGGCGGGACACCGATCGGGAGGAGCGGATATTTAACGCCGAGCCGCATCGGAAGATCAGTGCCGCTTTAAGCTGGCTGGCGGATGAGGGCAAGGATGAAGAGCAGACCGATGGCATGATCACCACCGCAGCGATTCGGATCATGGAGGAAAAACGGGAGCAGCCGTTTTTCTTAGGTGTCGGTTTTTTTCGGCCACATACGCCTTACGTCGCTCCCACAAAATATTTTCAGCTTTATCCGATCGAAGAGTTCCGGTTGCCGTATGCCCCCGAGGGAGATCGCGATGACATCCCGACCGCCGCTTTTGCCCACAACTGTCCCGTCCCGCATTATGACCTCGACGAACCGACACTGCTTCAGGCGACGCAAGCTTACTATGCCTGCGTTTCCTTCGTCGACGCTCAGGTAGGCCGCCTACTGGAGGCATTGGAGCGACTGGGACTGGCCGACAACACGATCGTGGTGCTGTGGAGTGACCATGGTTATCACTTGGGTGAGCATCAGGGGATCTGGCAGAAGCGGACGCTGTTCGAAGAGGCGACTCGTGCGCCGCTGATCATTCGGGCTCCGGGATGCGTCGGCAATGGGACGGACTGTCGGAGGATCGTCGAGTTTGTCGACATCTACCCGACGCTCACCATGTTGGCTGGTATCGAATCGCCGGCCGACTTGGCAGGTCGCGACTTGACCCCGTTGCTCGCTGACCCGTTAGCCGAGTGGGATAGTCATGCGGTATCCCAGGTCCTTCGCCCGGCTGACGATCGCTTGGACCAGCCCGTGATGGGCCGAAGCATTCGGACCGAGCGGTACCGCTATACCGAATGGGGCGAAGGAGACGACGGCGTGGAATTGTACGATCATCAAACCGATCCGTCGGAATTTCGAAACCTGGCGATAGAGCCGGATCAGCGAGCCGCGGCGGTGATCGAGCGATTGCGACCGTTGCTAAACGTCAAAGCCACTGGCCGAGTCCCCGAGACGCCGTTCAACCCGGCACGGCTGTGAGCCGGCGTGACGGCCGGATCAGCCCAAACTCTCGTTGACGAATAGGTGCAAAACGGAAGCGGAGCGAACGTCGGTTTCAGACAAGGTCCCTGGGGATGGCAACATCCCAGTTGCGTGAGAAGACACGGCGTTCGCCTTCGTAGGCATCCAATTCGGCGTGCAGCAGGAAATCTTGCGCGGTCGATTCCAAGACCGTGCGAGTCACGGTGCGGATTTGCCAATCGCCGCGTTGCAGGCCCCGTTCCCAATACGTTTCACCGCGAATCGAATCGAAATCGTCACCACGATAGCTGTACCATTCCAACGCTTTGCGCTGCAGCTGCAGATCGAGTTTTCGGAACCACACGCGGCCGCTGTCGTTGACGACTTCGAGGCTGGAATGATCCTTGGCCAAATCGCGGATCACCCGCCAGGAGTGCGATTGGGGAGTCAGTTGCCGGATCTCGGTGGAAGCCGGCCCGACTTCCGGCGACTCAAAGCGGATCCGAGCATCGAGTTCGTCTTGGCGAGGCCGCACCGGCAAGTGCAAGCGACTGCGGCCGGTGATGATCTGCAGGCAGCAGGGCTCCGGCGAAGGCCATACCAGCGGCCAATAGGAAGTGGAGATCGACAGCCGTAGCCGGTGACCGGTCGGAAACGATTGGGCGACGTCATTGAGTTTAACCTGCACGCGATAGACTTTCTGCGGCTCGAGCGGCTGCGGCGAATCGGAGCCATCGCGGTGGGTCAGGTTCAGTAGCCCGTAAGTGACGCGGGTCGCCTTGTCGTCGGGAGCGACGTCGGACAACCGCACCGCCACCATTGCGATGGGTTTATCGACACTAAGCTGAAGATCGACGACCGCCGAGCCAAGGATTTCCAGTGGCTCGTCGAGCGGTACGGAAGTGAATACCAACGCACCGCCATCTTCCTCGCGCTGGTCATGTGGCAGGTCGGGGGTGGCGGAATAGGAGCACCATTTGCCGGCGAACAGACCGACGCTGAGCGGTGAGCGGATCGGCATCTCTCGTTCCGGCACCGGGCAATCGTCGGCTTCCAGGACACCGGGCCAGGCGAGTGGCATGGTTTGCCGAGTCACCCGCTCCGACGGCCAGGCCGCCTCTCCGACCCAGCGGCCTGGACGCACGGCATAGGAGGTGGTCGGCGGGACACTGTCCTGCATCCATGCTCGGAGCATCGGCTCATCCATGATCCCCGTTTCTTGGCGCTTCAACCAGTGATCCCACCATCGCAAACATTCCTGCAGGAACCCGATTGCCGGCCCCGGTACTCCTTGATGCGGATACTTATGGCTCCAGGGGCCGACCAAGCCCAGTCGCGGTGCCTGCAGATTCGCCAACAACCGGAACACCGCATTGGAATAGCCATCCGCCCAACCGCTGACCGCCAACACGGGACACTCGATCGCCGACCAGTCTTCGCAGATCGACCCGTGTTTCCAATATTCGTCTCGGCGTTGGTGTCGCAGCCATTGCTCCAACCACAGGCCGCTGCCCTCGAGGCGCTGGAACCACTGGTCACGCCAGCTTTCACCCACTAGTTGAGGATCCGGTGGCAGCGAGTTGTAGGCGAACATGGTCGACGCCCAGGAGAGGTTATCGCTGAGCAGACAGCCACCCATGTGATGCACATCGTCGGCATAACGATCATCGGTGGAACAGACACTGACGACCGCCTGCAACGCCGGCGGCCGCATCGCGGCCAGCTGTAGCCCATTGAAGCCGCCCCAAGAAATGCCGATTATGCCGACCTGCCCGCTACACCAGGGCTGTCGGCTCAACCAGTCGATGACCTCGGCCCCGTCATCCAACTCCTGCTGCAGGTACTCGTCCTTCAGCACGCCCTCGGAGTCGCCGCTGCCGCGGAGGTCGACCCGCAGACAGGCGTAGCCGTGGCCGGCGAACCAGTGGTGCATCCGGTCGTCACGCTCACGCGTCGAATCGCGTTTGCGATAGGGAATGTATTCCAGGATCGCGGGGACCGGTACTTGGGACGCATCTGCGGGCAACCACAAACGACCTGCCAGCCGCAAACCGTCCGACATCGGAATCCAAACGTGTTCCTTGATCCGTACACGATGCGGGAAGTCCGTTCTCGTCTTCATGCTGTTCATCCTATTGGCGAACGAGAGTCTTTGCGAATGGGGGCAAACCGCAACGGCAGCCGATTCAGTGCTTGTTCGTACTTGGCTCGCACATCGGCGTGATTCTCGCCACCGACAAAGATCACAGCCACCTCGTAGCTGTAGCTATCCTGGTCTGGCAACCGCGACAGTCGCGTGCCTTCCCGCACCAGGGTCTCGATCAGAACTCCCGGGATTTCGGCTTCGACCGTCTCGATCTCGCGACGACTGGGGGTCCTGATTACCAGCGCATCCTCGAACTTGCGCAGCATGAATTTGGCCGCAAAATCGAATCGCCCCTCCCTGAACGGCATCGTCGGCCGGCGTCCCAAACCCAAATCGATCATCACTTGGTGATGGTAACAACCGTCGACCAAGTGAAACAGCGGCGCGTGAGACTTCGAGATTCGACAATTGATTTCCAACAGCCAGATATGATCGGTAGGCTCTTCCCAATAAAACTCGATATTGAATGGGGCGTCGTCGTAGCCGATTTGGCGAATCACCCGAATCGCGATCTCGACCATCCGTTGCTGCACCGACTCGGGGAGAGTCGAGGGGTATTCGTAGCTCGAGAACGAGGAGCCCGCTGTTCCTTCGCGTTGGGAATCGACGACACCATAAACCCGTACGTCACCACGAAAGGCGTAACCTTCCAAGGTGCACTGGCGACCGGCGGAAATCAGTGATTCGACGATGCAGTGGTTGCCGTCGACCGCGGAGATCTCCTTGGGCAGATCCGCGCGATCCAGGATCAGATTGAAAGGGTCGCCGAAGCGGCGGATTCCGGCCCGCGTCTGCTCGATCGCCAACCAGAAACTCGCCTCGTCCTCGATCAGGAAACCAAGATGCGACAACAGCGCCTTGACCGGCTTCATCCAGAACGGAAACGCCAGCGTCAGCTGGCTGAGGGGATCTTCCGCAAAGGGGTCGAGGGCACCAAACTCCGGAATGTGCTCGGGCACCACCCGGGCTTGTTCCGACCGGCTCCAGTACTTGTGTTCGCACTTCAGCATCGCCTCCAGCGTGGGCCCTGGAAGACCGACCACCGCCCGCAGTAACGGCAGGGTCGTGCTGACCGGGAAATCCCAGTAGCCGACGACCGCGTCGACCCGTTCAGGAAACGCCCTCAGTTGCCGACTGCCTTCCTCCAGCAACCTCCGTACCGGAAAACCCGCCGCGTTCTTCAACTCATCGCGTGTAAACAGCGGATGGAAGACATAATTTGCCGCATCCGGCAAGGCTTGCAGTTGCGACAGATGGAAATCATCGAGGCCGACGACGACGATATTGAATCGCGACGAAACCGGGGCGGGCCCCGTCGGATGATCCAGCCATATCGATCGGTTCTGCTCCACGAAATCCCCTACTCACCCGCATTCTGCGATGGGTGTTGGCCCGGATGCTTCATGATCTGTCACGCGTTTGCGTTCCGTTCTTATACCGGTAGATCTTGCCCCACAAGTTCGCAGGCCCTGGCCGCAAGGCCGAATTGCCCCACTCTACGGCAAGTCGCGGAGGGGTGCAACGCAATCGATGCGACGGATCGGCCATAACGAATCCGAGCGAGTGATCGCCGATGACTACCTACAAGCCGTCATTGCTGATTGGCTCGCTCGATAATCGCTGGTCAAACCGTCAAGATTTGTCCATCTGGCGACGACGATTGTTCGGCATTATTCTGACCAAGGCAAACTGAGCCTAGCGGGATGCCGGTAGATCGGCAGGCGAGTCCGATTGTGGCGGCATGGGAGATCGTGAAATGTGTTTAGCAATCCCGGGACGCGTCATCCGCTGGATCGAGCGAGATCCGTTGGCAGGGACGGCGGAGATCGAGTTCGGGGCCGTCCGCCGTGTCTGCCACATGGCCTGTGTCCCCACCGCGGCGGCCGGCGATTTTGTCATCGTACACGCGGGCGTCGCGATCTCGATCATGGATACCGCCGAGGCGGACCGCGTGCTGCAGGAATTGACGGCCGTCACCACCGCAACGACGTGTGGCGAGCCGCACGGTGGACCTGCCGGCGACGCTGCGGCGGGCGACTCGTCGCTAGCCGCGGCCGAGAAGCCGGCAGGACCGAACCGCGCGGGAGAGGTAACCGGATGAAATACCTCGATGAGTTTCGCGATCCGCAGATCTCGCGACGATTGGTCGAACGGATCCGCCGGCGGGCTTCGCGCCGCTGGACGCTGATGGAGGTATGCGGTGGCCAGACCCACTCGCTCCTACGTCACGGGATCGATACCGAGCTAGCCGACGTGGTTGAAATGATTCACGGTCCCGGTTGTCCGGTCTGCGTGACGCCAGCGGAGGCGGTGGATGCGGCGATCGCCTTGAGTCGATTGCCGGACGGCTGGTTGACCAGCTTTGGTGACATGTTGCGGGTCCCTGGCAGCCGCGGCTCGTTGTTGGACAGCCGCGCGTCCGGCGGCCGTGTTCAAGCCGTCTATAGCCCTTTGGATGCGGTCGAGTTGGCTCGTCAGAATCCGGCGCGACAGGTCATTTTTTTCGCGGTCGGTTTCGAAACCACCGCGCCGACCACCGCGTTGGCCGTTCAACAAGCGGCCCGCGATCGACTCGACAACTTCAGCATGTTGGTCGCCCACGTGCGAGTGTTGCCGGCGATGCTGCGTTTGGCGACGGATACCGATTGCAACATCGATGGCTTCTTAGCAGCCGGTCATGTCTGCACGGTGACCGGGACAGAGCATTACGACCGACTGGCCACGGAGTACGGCTTGCCGGTCGTCGTCACCGGCTTTGAGCCGGTCGACCTGTTGCAGGGGATCGCCACCTGCATCGATCAGCTCGAAGCCGGCCGAGCGGCCGTGATCAACTCCTATGGCAGGAGTGTGCGGGAAACCGGCAACCTGACGGCGCGTCAGATCATCGATCAGGTTTATCAGGTGGTCGATGCTGGCTGGCGTGGCTTTGGCGAGATCCCCGCCGGCGGCTTGCGATTGCGTGAACCGTATCGTCACTGGGACGCCAGGCACCGGTTTGCTGACCAACTCGCCCGGACGGTCGATACGGAGGTCGAACCAGCGGTTTGCCGCAGCGGCGATGTGTTGGCCGGAAGGATCAAACCGACACAATGCGAAGCGTTTGGGAACCGTTGTCGCCCCGAATCGCCGTTAGGGGCCCCGATGGTCAGCTCCGAGGGAGCCTGTGCCGCCTATTTCCGTTATGCCCATCCCCAGCGGCAGGACACGATGTCCGAACTGCCGGTCCTGCCGGTGGCGCCATGAACTCAGCGAATTATCTCAACTGTCCGATTCCCTCGCCGGGTGACGACTCGCGGATCACGCTGGCCCACGGTGAAGGGGGGCGATTGATGCGTGAGTTGTTGCGGACTCGCCTATTGCCATCGCTGGGGATGGACTCATCGACCGCCGATGATGCCGCCTGGCTGACCAGCGAGGCGGCCGAACTGGCGTTCACCACCGATGGTTATGTCGTCTCGCCGTTGTTTTTCCCCGGCGGAGATATCGGCAAGTTGGCGGTATTCGGGACCGTCAACGATCTGGCGGTATCGGGTGCGATTCCTCGCTGGCTGAGTCTCGGGCTGGTCATCGAAGAAGGGCTGCCGTGGGCGACGCTAGCGGCCGTGTTGCAGAGCGCGGCGGAAGCGGCCGGTATCGCTGAGGTCCGCATCGTCACCGGCGATACCAAAGTCGTTCCTCGCGGGGCGGCGGATCAATTGTTCATCACCACCGCTGCCATCGGCCAGCGGATGGCGACCGGTTCGAGCAGCGACGGTTCCCCTTCCCGACCTACCGGGCCGGCCTCGCTACGGCCTGGCGACGAATTGTTGGTGACCGGCAGCATCGCACGTCACGGGATCGCCGTCATGGCTGCCCGCGACGCCATCGGCATCGATCCGGTGCCGACCAGCGATTGTGCTCTGCTGACACCGGCGGTCGCCGCCTTGTTGGCTGCCGGGGTGGTCCCTCGCACGATGCGTGATGCGACTCGCGGAGGTGTTGCCGCGGTGTTGCATGAATGGGCGGCCGCCAGCGGCGTCTCGATGCGGCTGGACCAGGCACACATACCGGTTGACGATTCCGTCGCCGCCGTCTGCGAATTGCTCGGCTTGGATCCGTTGCACGTCGCCAACGAGGGGACGATGGTGGTCGCCGTCGCGGCTCAGGATTGTAACGCCGCCTTGAGCGCCTTGCGGTCGACCGCAGTGGCCCGCGGGGCGCGGCGGATCGGACGGGTCGTCGAACGTCAAATGGCTGCAGTCGTGATCGATCGAGGGATCGGCAGTCCCCTGCCGTTGGACGAACCGCTGGGCGCGCCGCTGCCCCGGATCTGCTGATTCGCGACTCCGTCTCAGTACAGCAGTTCGTGCCAGCGACCGCCAGCGATCAGCTCGGCTTTGCGGCGGGCCCACGTTTCAATGCTGCCGAAGGTTTTGCCGAGCACCCGATCGATCTCATCGCGGATCGGTTCCAAGCCGGCCAAGTAGACATAAGTATGCGGGGCTAGCAGGGCCTGGCGGAGCGGCTCGGCTTGGGGTTCCAAAGCCGCGTCCCAGTCGATGTTTTCTGACCAATGCGGCCGCTCCGCCACCGCCGTGGTCGCCCGGAAGCGATCCCGAGTAGTGTACTGCGACAGGTCATCGAGCACCTCGTTCTGATACAGCAAATCCAATCGGCTGCGACCGCCATGGATCAGATGAATCGTCCCCTGAAAATCGGGGTGATCGTCATCGATCCGGCGAATGAAAGCCCGATAAGGGGCGATCCCGGTACCCGCCGCGATCAGGATCAGGTCAGCCTGAGGATCGTCCGGCAGACGAAAGATATCGCCGTAGGGACCGGTCAGGACGACGGCATCCCCGACATGCCGATCACACAAATAGTGCGATGCCCGTCCTTGATAACGTTCACCGCTGTAACGGTCGACGTAGTCACAGCGGCGAACACACAGTTTCAACTTGACGCGGTCAGAGTCGATCGTTTGCGGCATATCGGCGACGGTATACAACCTAAGATGCTCCGCTTGCGACAATTCTGGATCCCCGGGTGCCAATACACCGACCGATTGCCCCGCATCGCAGCCGGGCATTCCGCTCGGCACCGCCAATTCCAGTTCACGTACTTCGACCGGCGACCGCGCGGGGGTGATCCGCCGACTCGTCAGCACCTCAGCCCGAAATCGACGTGACGTATCCAATTCCTGAAGTCTCATGACATTTCCCTGATCGAGTTTTCCAACGCGTCGCTACATCGCTCGGGTTTCGGATCGGCATCCGAGGCCGTCGTTGATGGGGGAGGGCAGGCTTCGATATCGCTGCCACAGATGCCGCCACAGCCCCAACCGCTACAACCGAGCGGCGTATCGCCGGACGGGGCGCCGCGGCCTGCCAAGTTACGCACCGACAGCCAGCCGACGGAAACGATTGCCATCCAGAGGATCACTCCTGCGATCGATTCGATCACGACCCACCTCCGATGCCCGAAAATCCCATGAAGCACAACGAGAGGATCCCGGCCAACACCAGAGTCAAAGCCGTCCCTTTGACTAGGTCGGGCGGGTCGACGAGGTCCAACTTTTCTCGCAATCCGGCAATCAAGACCAAGGCCAGCCAGAACCCGACGCCGGCACCCAAGCCAAAGACCACCGCCTGCAAGAAACCATAGCCGTGGTTGGACTGAAACAAAGCAACCCCCAAGATCGCACAATTGGTGGTCATCAGCGGGAGGTAGATGCCCAACGCTCGAAACAACGTCGGGCTGACCTTTTTAACAAACATCTCGATCAGCTGGACCGTCGTGGCGATCACGGCGATCAGTGAAATCAGATTTAAGAAGGGAGCATCGATCCAATCGAGTACCCGTTCGATGGCGAATCCGCAAACGGTGGCGATCAGCATCACGAAGGCGACGGCCAAGCCCATTCGACCCGCTGTCTGCAGTTTTCCCGAAACCCCCAGGAACGGGCAGATACCGAGAAAGTAGGCGAGTACAAAATTATTGACCAACGATGCACGGATGAAGATCGACCACAGCGATTCGGGATTGGTGGCTTCAACCATCGGTTGGCCCTGAAAGTTGAAAGGTCGAGCCGCTGGCCGAATGACGACGCAGGGTCCACCAGCGGAAAAACATCAACCAGCCAGCGAGCGAAAAGAATCCGCCGGGTGGTAACAGCATGATCGCCCAACCCTGATAGCGGTCTCCCAGCAGCGGATAACCGAAAACCTGGCCGCTTCCGACGAGTTCACGGACGGTCCCCAAGCAGAGTAGGGCGAACAAGAAACCACACCCCATACCGGCAGCATCGGCCAACGATCTTCGCACCGATTGTTGCGACGCGAACGCCTCGGCCCGCCCCAGTACCAAGCAATTAACGACGATCAAGGAGAGAAACGCCCCTAACGCGCGGTGCAGTTCGATGCTGATCGATTGCACCAAATAATCGACACAGGTAACGAATGTGGCGATCACCATGATGAACGTCACGATCCTCGCTTGCGGCGGAATCCAATGCCGCAACAGCGAGACGGTTGCACTGGAAAGAATCAATACCGAAGCGGTCGCCAATCCCATCGCCAGGGCGTTGATCGTGGTGTTCGATACCGCCAGGACCGGACACATCCCCAGCACCTGGACGAGCACCGGATTCTGCTTCCAGATCCCGTTGGCGAAGACACCCGGTTCGGATGCCGCGGCGTCGGTCGTGTGCATTGTCTGGCTCACAGGTGTGCCTCCCGGAGCGTCGACAAGTCGGCCTCGATCCGCGGAAACCAACGAGCGACGCTTTCGGCGATCGTTCGGGCAACCGCTCGGCTGGTCACCGTCGCGCCGGAGATACCGTCCACCTGCCAAGCCCGTTGCTGATCGGCCCCGCCGAGTTCGACCCGCGGTTCCTCATTGCCCCGGTCGATCGCCTGGACGGGCAATCCGCGAAACTGGTCCACGAATGCCGAATCGGTCTCGACGCGATCGCCCAGCCCAGGCGTTTCGCGACTTTCCAAAATGCGGAAGCCCAGGATCACCTGTTGCGTCGGAGAATAGCCATAGATCAGGCGAATCGTATCTTGATAACCACGGCCGGCCGCTTCGATCGCCACCCCGACCAACGCCCCCGCGGGATCGTAGCCTGCGAGGATCGTTTCGGCGGATTGTCGATCGCCGTCAGCCACCCAGTGCCCGCTCAACCCCTGCCCCGTGTCATCCCAGCGGAAGCTGGTAACCCGAATCGCTCCCGGCAAAACCGTGATCGCGGCCTGATCGCGGTAGGCCGCCCGATTGTCGGTAATCCGCTGACGCGTCGCTTCATGAACCGCCAAAATCAGCGTCCCGCAGGTGACGCCGACACCGACCACCACGAGGTAAATCTGCCATGGCGAAGTCGGGTTTGCGGTCTTGTTCAGGGACGTCTGGCTCATCTGGCTGCGCTCCTCTGCCGCGTCTCGAAAAGGCGAGGATGGATGTAGCGATCGATCAAGGGAGAAACGGCGTTGCCCAACAGGATCGCGTACATCACTCCCTCGGGCATTCCTCCCCAACCGCGAATGATCAAAACCAAGGCACCGATACCGACGCCGTACAACACACAGCCCCAACCGGTCAGCGGCGAACCGACCATATCGGTCGCCATGAACATCGCGCCGAGCATCAGGCCTCCGGAAAACCACATCGTCAGCGGATCGAAACGTCGCTCCGACTCGAATTGATCGACCAGCAGGCTGCCGACCGCCACGGTTGTCAGAATCGCCAACGGGATCCGCCAGCTCATCATCCCTCTGGCGATCAAGTACAGGCCTCCCAACAACAGCAGCGCTGCACTGGTTTCTCCGACGCAGCCCGGCACCGTCCCCCAAAAGAGGTCTGGAAGTGGCAGCAGGGTACCCTCGGATTTCCAGAGCCCCAGGGCGGTCGCACCACTGATACCATCGGTCGACGATGGATCGTAATCGGGACGCATCAGCGGCCAGGTAAAAGTCGATCTCGAAACCGATGTAAAACGATCGGACGCGGTCGATGACCAGGTCGTCATCGCCAGCGGGAACGCCGTCTGTAGAAAGGCACGTCCGACCAGAGCCGGATTGAAGGGGTTGGCGCCCAATCCGCCGAACAGCATTTTGCCGACTCCCACCGCCACGATCGCTCCCAAGACCACCATCCATAGCGGCAGCGAAGGCGGCAACGTCATCCCGTACAACAAGCCCGTCACAATCGCCGCCCCGTCCGCAACCGTCGTCGGCTGTCGACGACAGTGACAAACGACGTGCTCGGTGAGAACACAGGTGATTACCGAGACGCTCAAGACCAACAGCGCGGCAAGCCCAAAGTGATACACGGCGAACGCACAGGCGGGCAGGGTCGCCAAGGCGACATGAAACATGATTGCCTCAACGCTCGTCCCACTGTGCAAGTGGGGCGACGTCCGCAACTGCAGCGTCCGCTTTAACATCGCCCGGCCCCTCGGTGGCTATCAGCAAGCACTCGTCGCACGATCTACCTCCTTTGAACGTGTGGTCAAAAGGGGTCTGACCCATTGGAGACCATCGGTTTTGTCCAGCTTCATGGCATGTTCGGAGAGGGTCTGACCCCTTTTTACAACTACTTCCTGAGCGCCGCCTTGGCGACCCGAAATTGCTGCACCAACGGGATATGGGATGGGCATACGTAGCTGCAACAACCACATTCGAAACAGTCCATCAGGTGGTGATCCGACGCCATGCTTTGAAAACGCTGCTGTTGGGCCAATAGACCCAACTGTGCCGGGTTGAGAAACATCGGACAAGCGTCGACACAATAGCCACAGCGGATGCAGGGGTGACGCCGCTGGCGATCGATCGCGGCGGTCTGGGCAGGCGTCACGGCGATCACGCCGGTGGTCCCCTTGCCGATCGGGATCTCCAACGAGGAAACCGCCTGACCCATCATCGGCCCGCCGAGGAACACCATCGCCGCTTCGTCGGTCAGACCGACGGTTTCGAGCAGGAACCGGAGTGGCGTCCCGAGCGGGACGCGATAATTCCCTGGCCTTTCGACCGCCGGTCCACCGACTGTCAGCACTCGATCGACCAAGCCGGTACCGGTCGACAAGCAGCGACCGATCTCGGCGGCACTGGCGACATTGAAACAGAGCGTACCGACATCGATCGGCAACCCGCGACTGGGGACCTGACGGCCCAACACCGCAGCGATCAAGATCTTCTCCGCCCCCTGCGGATACTTGACCGGTAACCGTTCGACGTCGATGGCGGCCGGCGGGTTGCCGCCGGCGACTACGGATGGCAGTTCGGCGATCGCGGCGGTCATTCGATGGGCCGCGGCGGCCTTATCGGCTTCGATCGCCACCACCGCCCGCGATGCGCCGCTGGCACGCAGCAGATAGCGAATCCCGGTAACCACATCGTCGGCATGTTCCAGCATGACCCGATAGTCGGTCGTCAGGTAAGGCTCACACTCCGCCCCGTTGATCAAGATCACATCGACGACGCGATCACGAGCGGCCTGCAACTTGGCGTGGGTCGGAAAAGCGGCGCCACCCAAACCGACGGCACCCGCTCCACGGATCGCCGCGATGACCTGATCCTGAGAGGCTGATAAGTCGCAGGCAGTCCCAGCGACAATCGCTTGGGTCGAGGCGGTGAACGGTTCGATAAAGATCGCGGGCTGCATCTTGCCTTGGATCGTCGGCGCGGGTGCGATCCGGCGGACACATCCGGTCGCCGGTGCGTGCATGGTCACCGACAGCGGGTCGTCCGGTTCCGCAATCAACTCGCCCCGTTCAACTTCCTGGCCGGCGACGACGACCGGTTTGGCCGCATGGTCGCCGAGCGTCGCCAACGGCAACATCAATACCGGTGCGAACGGAAATTGATGGATCGGTCGATCGCGGGTCTCCTCCTTGGCCGCGGGCGGATGGACGCCATGCCGGAACGACGGTCTGCGGTCAAACATCGGCCCGTCTCCTCAATTGAACCGCTGGCCACGCACGATCCATTTCTCGATATCCTTGCCGCTGCGGTCACGGGGTAACCCGGGATGGATGATTTCCGCCGTACAGCGTTCGGCGGCTTTGACCAGATCGCTGTAAGGTCCGGCGTTGGCGTCCTTGATGAACGCCTTCTTGCGATCGTCATAAGCGAACATCTGGGGATTGATCTGGATGCATTCGCCGCAAGCCGTGCAGCGCTGCGAATCGATCCAAGGGGCGAGCGTTTCGGCGGCCTCGCCGGACGCAGCAGACCGTTGATTCGCGGTCTCCGTTGGCCGGTCTGTCGCGGCCCCGTCT
>SKZY01000440.1 GCA_007127095.1 Planctomycetaceae bacterium | reverse complement strand
GTGAGCAAGGAAAGCGGCCATCGCTTCGCGAATTGTGTAGATACCAATGCCCGCGGGAGGGTCGAACCTATGGCGAGGGGGCCTACCAACCTCTCCTCAATCTCAGCAACACCCCCCATCCGCGACACCGCATAGCTGGCGCCATTGCGTCACATTCCCCTGCCCTGCCCTACCCTGACCCACTCCCTCACTCCCTCACTCTCCCCTACCTCACTCCCCCGCCCCCGCTCCAAACTTAGCCAAATAGCCTTTCAACTTCAGCTTCCGTCGCGTGCTGTCGCTGGTCATGTAGCGGACATTGCCAAAGACCGGTCGGGTCGGGCCCCAGGCCCGATCGTATCGACCTAACGTCCAAAAGATTCCGCTGTAAGAGTTGGGGTCGCGACCGTCTAACGCGTACTTGTTGTTCAGTTCGACCATCACCTCCAAAGCCCGTTCGGGCGATTCGGACCAGCCGAGGATCAACTTGCCCCACAGCATCCTGAGGTAGTTGTGCATCACTCCTGTCGTCGATAATTCCCGCTGAGCCGCATTCCAAATTTCGTCTCCGGTCTCGGCCCGTTCGAGCTGATCCAGCGAATAGATCGCCTCGCGGCGGTCGCGGCGGTGTCGGTCGAGCGTCTTCAAGGCCCACTCCGGCAGCGATTCGTAACGGTCGTAATCATCTGGGTTCCGCCAGGCCATGTTGAATCCGATCTCCCGCCAGGTCAGCAATTGATCGAGAAATGCCTCGGCCGGTTCATCCAGATTCCAAAAGCCATGGTTCTTGCCATTGACCGGCCCGGTTCGGTCCGGGGTCCAATCCTGACGGCGGAAGATCGCATCGACGACCTGGTGGGACGACAGATGACCGAAGTGCAGGTAAGGGCTGAGGCCGCTGGTCGCTCGTCGGTCGGGGTGGTTGCGGTCGTCGCCATACGCCGACAACCGTTCGCCGACAAAGCGTTTCAGCCGTCGCTCGGCCTCACGCGGCCCCCCAGGATGCTCCTCCGCCGCTGTGACGCCGTGATCGATCGCCAGCTTGGCGAGCCCGTCGCTGGCCAGCAGCGCAGCGGGATCGGCCACCGGCCATCGTTTTAAAACCCGGCGATCGACCCCAGGGAACTCCGGCAACCGCAACCGACTCAGCGGCTGAGCGGCCGGGGTGTCGAGGATCACGTCGAGGATGTTTTTTTGCATCCATCGACGGTAGCTGTGGGCAACGGTGAACGTCCGGTCGGCCATCCGCAGCGGCATTACTGTGGCGGCATCGACCAACTCCAACCGCGCCGGCAATCGATCCTTGACCGCGTCGATCATCGTCGGCAGAAAAAAACCGGGATACTCGTCGCTGACAACCAGACAAGACCGCCGAGCTAAGGTCGCCAGCAAGGGTGTCCCGACACCGGGGCGCGGTTCAACATAGGGGTAATAGCCGACCCGATGCCCGTCGAGTTCGGCGACGTGGTCTCGCATCCCCTCGATGATGAACCGGTGCAATCGATCGCTCGCCCAACGGTAACGAACCCGCAACGGCTCGAAAATCAATAGCGGCTTACCGAGTTCCTTAGCTCGACAGATCGCCTGATCGAGCGCGAAGTTCCAGCGCAGACGCCGGTTGGCGATCATCCAATAGAGGACGTAATCGCCATCGCTGCGGATCGGGACCGAATTGGCCTGCGTGACTCGAATGGCTGGGATCGGCATATCGCTGGGGTGGAAGTGGAAGGCGCTCAGGGAGGTCGTCGACCGCTGCTGAATCAGCCCTGCCCCGGTCGGTCGTCGGGTACTCGGTCGACGATCGCCCGGAGCGACTCGCCCAACCGCTCGGATTCCCTGCTCAGTGCGGCCCAGGCCTGGTCGACCGCGTCCCAATCGGCATCGCGACCAACGTGCTCCATCCGCAACGCCGCCTCAAATGCCGCTCGGTCCGAAAACACGTTGATCGACCCCTTAAGGGTATGTGCCGAAAACTTCAGTTCGTCAGCGTCCCGGTGGTCGATCGCTCGCCGAACCCGGTTGATCAGCAGCGGGTAATCCTCCAGAAACATCTCGGCGAGCTCTCGGTAGAATAGCGGGTCGTCTACCAGCGACTCATTTCCGCCCGCCGCGGTCGCAGCGTTCTTCCCATCTCCAACCGCCTGCGGACCAGCGGGCGCGAGCGCCCGAAGTACCGACCGAATCTCATTCAACACGATGCTCGCTTGCGCCGGTTTCGAAACGTAACCGTCCATTCCGTGTTCGATACACTGCTCGCGATAGCCCTTCATCGCGTGAGCGGTCATGGCGATGATCGGCATGTGTTTGCCGGTCCCCTGCTCCGCTTCGCGGATCCGGGTGGTCGCCTCAAAACCGTCCATCACCGGCATCTGAATGTCCATCAGGACTACGTCGAAGTCGTCCTCCTCGACAGCCGAGATCGCAGCCGCACCGTTTTCCACGACCGTCACACGATGCCCGGCTCGCTCGAGCAGACGGCTCAGGTAGAGCTGATTGACTTGGTTGTCTTCAACGACCAACAACCGCAACGGTTTTGCCTCTTCCCCGAAAGCTGAACCGACCAAGACACAGGCGGCACAGGCCGGATTGGTCCGCTCGGTGACCGGGACCGGACAATCATCGACCGGCTTCTTGCAAAGCCCACACCAAACGTGTGGCTCAGCCCCGTCATCGGACACGGGTGCTTCGCCGAGCGGCTTCACCGCGACATGGTTGCCGAGCGCCCACATGATCGCCGCTTTCAGTTCAGCCGCCAAAACAGGCTTGCTCAGGTTCAACGTCGCGCCGAGAACGCGGGCCTGACTGCTAGCGCCGGGGCGACTGTCGGAACTGAGCATCACGACGACCGGTCGCGGGGTACAGGCCGCCGACCCGATCCACCGCAACACGGTATATCCGTCGACCCCCGGCATCATGGCATCGAGCAGGACCAAGCGGATCGGGGCGTCACTGTCGAGAGCGTCATGGATCGTCGTGATCGCTTCCTCACCGTCACTCGCCTCGTAAGCCTGCAAGCCCCAGCGGGTCAGATTGCGGATCTGGATTTTGCGGTTGGTCGCATTGTCGTCGACCACCAACGCTTGAATCCCGGTCAGGTCCTCCAAACGCGGATGATCCGATTCGCTCGATTCGTCTGAGCCGACTTCCAACGGAAGTGTAAACCGGAACTCAGACCCCTGACCAACCTCACTGGAAACCCGCAGGTCGCCACCCATCATCTCGATCAGCTTGCGGGTGATGCTGAGCCCCAACCCCGAACCGCCTTGGCCGCGGGTGGACGAACCGTCGGCCTGCGTAAAGGGATCGAAAATCTGCGGCAAAAAGTCGGCTGCAATCCCGCTGCCTGTGTCGACGATCGCAAATCCGATTTTCGCGATCCCGGCGCGGAGATCCTCGATCCCGATGACGAATTCGACACTGCCGACATCCGTGAACTTGACCGCGTTGCCGACCAGATTGATCAGCACCTGCCTGAGTCGAGTCGGGTCGCCGATGACGAAGTCGGGGACATCATCATCGATCCGGACGACCAGCTTCAACCCTTTATCGTGAGCCCGGAGCGCGACCGCTTGAACGGCCCCGTGGACCACCTTCCGCAGCCGAAACTGGGCCGCTTCGATGTCGAGCCTGCCAGCTTCGATCTTGGAAAAATCGAGCACATCGTTGATCACCCGCAACAGCTCACTGGCGGAGCCCTGAACGCCTTCCAGATATTGCCGCTGCTCATCGTCCAAATCGGTACCGAGGGCCAGTTCCGTCAATCCCATAATGCCGTTCATCGGCGTTCGGATCTCGTGACTCGTATTCGCCAAAAACTGGCTCTTGGCCTGGTTGGCCGCCTCGGCGACTTCCTTGGCGATCCGCAACTCCCGCTCAGCCCGTTTAAAGTCGGTGATCCCCAACACCACGCCACCGACATGGTGAACCTGCTGGCTGGCGGCCTTGAGCGGATAGAGTTGGATCAACCAGTCGCGGCGGTTTTCCGGGTCGCTGGCGGCTAACCCGCTGAGCTCCAGATTCGCCACCGGATTGCCGCTTTCGAAGACCTCACGGATCGCCTGTTCGACCGGTTCGCTCGTCTGCGGTGCGAACAAGTCACCGATCGGACGGCCGAGCTGCTCACCCACCGATTTACCGCCGAGTTCGGCCAATCGATCGTTCAGCTTCACGATCCGCAGTTCGGGATCGACCATCATCAAACCGACGGGTGCGGAACGATAGAGAAACTCGAGCTCCTCAAACTGTTCAGCTTTCGACTTGCGAGCCGCCTCGATCGAATCTTGCAATAACTTCATTTCGCTGATGTCGGTCAACAACGCGACAACGCCGCCGCTGCTCAGTCGACGTTCGCTCGCCTTGACCCAGCGGCCCACCAGTCGGAGTTCACGGCCGGTGCTGTTGTTACGAAAGTAAGCTAGCTGCGTCTCGACCCATTCCTCTTCGGTCGTATTGGAGTAGGAGATGCTCCACTTGGCGATGTAATCTCGCAAAATCTGTTCATAGCGGCTCCCGCGCACGATCTGCTCGCCGATCGGGCTGAAAAATTGGCGATATTTGGAATTGCAGGTGATCAGCCGCTCCTCGGAATCGAAAATCGCCAACCCCGAGTCCAACACCGCGATCGCATCGGCCAACTGCGTCTCCAACTCATCCAACGCTTGACGCTGCTCTCGCTCGATCGTCACGTCGCGGGCCACGATCGCCAGCCGGCCGGTTCCCCGCGCCGACGGATCACTCGTCCCAAATACGCTGCTGACGGTCACGATCGCTCGGCCGGAATCGACATGACGAAACTCGAGGTCGCCCTGCCAGTGAGCGGTGTTATCGAGCCCCGAGTAGACCGCTTCGCGAAATACCCGCTGGCCATTGTCGGTCAACAGATCGGTAATTTCGGGAAACGGATGACGCAGCGGGAACGCGAGCCCGACCAGTTCGCGACCCGCCGGGTTGAGATAATAGACCGAGCCCTCGGCAGCGATGATGCCGACCAATTCGCTCGAATTCTCGACGACCGAAACGAGTTCACGACGCTCCTCCTCACCCTTGATCTCGGCGGTGACCTCTTGATGAGAAATCAGAGCTGCCGCGGCCGGATGTCCGTCGATCCGTTTGATCGTCGC
>SKZY01000415.1 GCA_007127095.1 Planctomycetaceae bacterium | reverse complement strand
CCGAACCGCTTCAGTGTCTCGGGGCTGACGTGATGCTCGATCCCTTCGGTATCGATCGCCGCGGTTTTCGGCGAAACCCCCATGGCGAGCAGGAACTGATAGACCGTTTCGTGCCGCTGCCGGGCCTGCTTGGCCAATTTGACACCGGCGGCGGTCAAGCCGACCGGTTGATACGGTTCGGTCTCGACCAACCCGAGCGAAACCAAGCGGGTCAGGATGCGACTGACAGTCACGTGACTGACGGCAAACCGTTTCGCCAGATCGACGACACGACACCGCCCGTGATCGCCGACGATTTCGGCGATCGCCTCCACATAATCCTCCGCCGTCTCGCTGGCGTGGTCACTGCGAGTCCGTCGATGGGGAACCGAAACATTCGGCTGCCGCTGATTCCGAGCGTCCAAAACGGGCGTGTCCCTCTGCGATCGAGATCTGGCGAAGCCGTCAGTATAGATCGTGATCGCCGACTGACAACGCCGTCGACGATCGATCGGCGACGCCGCCAAGTCGCCAAGCGACGAATTGCGATAGCCATTGACGCGAGTCCGTGGTTCACTTTTTTCCAAACGATCCTTACCCGCTCAAGTAGCCATGGCTACAATGGACCGCTCGTCGGCGATGACCGTTCCCGTAGCGGGAAAGCGTTTGGTTGTGTTTTGTTTAGTTTTTTGCCTTCCCAAGGTTCGCTAACCGACAGAAGGCCTCAGGAGCCGAATGTTCGAGCTGTTCAAATCGTTGCCCCGCGTCGTGCTGGTCGCCGCGTTGGTCGTTTCCGGAGGGGCGTGCCGTCGGTCCGACTCGTCGGGCACGAAAAAGGGTGGTCACGGAGAGACGACGAGCCAAGTCAGCGTGGCAGGCGTTCAACAGGCCGATCCGATCGCGGTGGTTGCCACCGTGGGGATGGTGGCCGACTTGGTCCGCCACGTCGGCGGCCGTCACGTCACCGTCACTCAATTGATGGGCCCCGGCGTCGACCCGCATCTCTACAAGGTGACGCGGGACGATGTTCGATCGATCTTCGCCGCTGACGTGATCTTCGCTTCCGGTTTGATGCTCGAAGGGAAAATGTCTCACACCCTGGAGCAGTTGGGGCGGAGGAAACGGGTCGCCTTGGTGGCCGACCGGATGGCAGAGGAAGGGATTCTCGAACCGCTGACTGAGCAGGATTCGGCCCACCTCGACCCACACGCCTGGATGGACCTGTCGATTTGGGCCAACGTACCGCTGATGATCGCGGAAGTCCTCGCCGCCGAATCGCCCAGCTTGCGTGCTGAGTTCCTTGCTGCGGCCGAATCGTATCGCGAAGCGCTGTTGGAACTGCACGCCTTCGGCCAGCGGGCGTTGGCTACGGTCCCGCCCGTAAAGCGGCACCTGATCACCTCCCACGACGCGTTCGGCTACTTCGGCCGCGCTTATGGGCTGCAGGTAACCGGGGTGCAAGGGATTTCGACCGATTCTGAAGCCGGGTTGCTGCGGGTGAACCGGTTGGTCGATCTGTTGGTCGACCGGGAAATCACCGCGGTCTTCGTCGAGAGCAGTGTCCCGCGAAAAAGTCTCGAGGCGGTGATCGAAGGTGCCGCATCACGGGGACTTGCGGTGACGATCGGTGGCGAACTCTACTCGGATTCCTGCGGCCCGGCTGGCACCTACGAGGGGACCTACATGGGGATGATGGACCACAATCTTACGCTGATCACTCGCGCGCTCGGTGGCGACGTCCCGGCTGGCGGCTTTGCCGGTCGCCTCGCAATCGGGGGGATGGGCGATGAGTGACCTACCGCTGTCAATTTCCGGCTTGACCGTCGCGTACCAACGAAAGCCTGTGTTGTGGGACATCGATATCGATATCCCGCCCGGGTCGTTGGTCGGTGTGATCGGTCCCAACGGGGCTGGCAAGAGCACTTTGTTGAGAGCCTGCTTGGGCTTGATCCCGGTCGCTGCGGGGGAAGTCCGTTTTTTTGGCCAGTCGTATCGTCAAGTCGATTCGCGAGTCGCCTACGTCCCCCAGCGTGAGAGTGTCGACTGGGATTTTCCGATCAACGCGATCGATGTCGTCACGATGGGGCTCTATCGACAGATCGGCTGGTGTCGTCCGGTGCGGAAACGGCATCGCGAAACGGCACGCGAAGCGCTCCAGCAAGTCGGTCTCGGTGAACTCGCCGACCGCCAAATCAACCAGCTTTCCGGTGGCCAGCAGCAACGGGTGTTTCTCGCCCGAGCTTTGGTCCAGCGGGCCGATCTGTACCTGATGGACGAACCGTTGGCGGCGGTCGACGCGGCGACCGAACAGGCGATCGTCGGCACGCTCCGTTCGCTACGGGATGCGGGTAAGACGGCGATCGTGATCCATCACGACCTTCCGACAGTACGCGAGTATTTCGATCGAGTGGTGTTATTGAATGTCCGCCTACTCGCCAGCGGACCGGTCGAGGAGGCGTTCACCGACGAAAACCTCCAACAGACCTACGGCGGTCGGTTGACGCTGCTGGACCGGGCCACCGAGGCGATCGCCCGGCGGGAGATCCGCACGTGAACCGCTACCTGTTGGCCGAGGCGTGGACTCGGACACTGCTGCTGCAGGACCACAACACGCGGGTCGTGGTCATCGCGACGACCGCCTTGGGGATCGCCGCGGGGGTTATCGGTTCGTTCACGCTGCTCCGGCGACGGGCGTTGATGGGCGACGCGTTGAGCCATGCGATGTTGCCCGGAATCGGGCTGGCGTTCCTCGCCGCGCCGCTGATCGGTTGGTCGGAAAAATCGTTGCCGGTGCTTCTTGCTGGGGCATGCGCCAGCGGGATCGTCGGTACGGGCACGATCCTGTTTCTCCGCCGCTATGTCCGATTGAATGAAGACGCTGTGTTGGGGATCGTCCTGAGCGTCTTCTTCGGAGCCGGATTGGCGATCCTGGGGCTTGTCCAGCAGACTTCGGGCGGCCATGCGGCCGGTTTGGAATCATTTATTTATGGCAAGACCGCCTCGATCACGACCACGGACGCGATCGGGATCGGGGTCACCGCGGTGCTGACGATCACGTTCGTCGGTTGTTTGTTCAAAGAATTAACGCTGCTCTGCTTTGACGAGGGCTTCGCCGCGGCGAAGCGATTTTCGACGCTCGGGCTCGACATCGGATTGATGGGGATGGTGATCGTGATCACCGTGGTCGGGCTGCAGGCGGTCGGGCTGATCTTGATGATCGCACTGTTGGTAATCCCGGCATCGGCGGCACGGTTTTGGACAACTCATGTCGCCACGATGGCTTGGCTGTCAGCCGCGATCGCGGCGGTCAGTTGCCTGGTCGGGGCGTTGATCAGCGCGTCGGTACCTGACCTGCCGTCGGGGGCGATGATCGTGCTGGTCGCGGCGGCGATGTTCGTCGTCAGCATATCGCTGGGCCCGCAATCAGGCATCTTCACCCGCCTGGCTGATCGCCGTGCTCGGTTGCTGCCACCACCCGGTGTTCGCCGAAACCCGTCTGCCGAAGATCGTGTCGCGGGTGATCGTCCCGAGGTTGGCGTTGGGCAAACGAAGGACGCGGATCGTCGTTATCCGGGGACGGCTCCATGATCGCGACTTCGGATTGGTTGTGGGAACTCGACGGCTGGATCGTTGCGGCCGGGGTGTTGTGCGCCGTGGCGTCGTCGTTGGTCGGTAACTTTCTGGTGCTCCGCCGATCGAGTCTGCTGGGCGACGCCATCAGCCATGCGGTGTTACCCGGGTTGGCGGTCGCCTTCTTGATCACCGGTAGTCGCCAGAGTTTGCCGATGTTTATCGGCGCCGTGATTGTCGGCATCCTGACCGCCGCGCTGACACAAGGGATTCGTGATTCTGGAAAAATCGACGAGGGGGCGTCGATGGGCGTCGTCTTCACGACGTTGTTCGCCCTCGGTCTGGTGCTGATCGTTCGCGCCGCCGACCGAGTCGACCTCGACCCCGGCTGTGTGCTCTACGGGGCGATCGAGTTGACGCCGCTGGACACCGTCCCGGTCGGTTCGCTCGAAGTCCCTCGAGTCGTGATCACACTCGGTGTGGTGTCGATCATCAACCTCGCCTTCGTCGTCGTGTTCTTCAAGGAGTTGCGGCTGACTTCGTTCGATCCCGCACTGGCCGACGCGATCGGGTTCCGTTCACAACGTCTGCATTACTTGCTGATGACGCTGGTGGCGGTGACGGCGGTGGCAAGTTTCGAGAGCGTCGGGAATATCTTGGTAGTGGCGATGTTTGTCGTACCCGCGGCGACGGCTCGCCTTTTGACCGATCGGCTCGGGGTGATGGTCGGCTTGTCGGCGGTGCTTGCGGCGGCGGCGGCGGTAATCGGCCACTGGTCGGCGATCACGGTTCCACGCTGGTTCGGCTACACCAGTACGACGACGGCGGGAATGATGGCCGTCGCCTCGGGTGGGTTATTGGTACTGGCGATCGTGATCGGTCCCCGACAGGGCGTGCTGCCGCGACTTTATCGTCGCTGGCGACTCGCCGGCATGATCCTCCGCGACGACCTGCTCGCACTGCTGTTTCGGAGCCAGGAACGCCGCTCCGAATCGGCTCCGACAGCCGGTCTAATCCGGCAGGCGTTACCCGTCAATCGCTGGCGGCTGCGACTGGCGTTGTGGAACGAGTCACGTGCGGGGCGGATCGAATCGGTCGACGGCGGATATCGATTGACGCCGGTCGGGCGTCTGCGGGCGAGTTCACTCGTCAGGGCGCACCGGTTGTGGGAGCAATACTTGGTCGATCGAGCCGGGGTGACGGTCGATCGAATCCATCAACACGCGGAGCGGTTTGAGCACTTCGCCGACCGCGACTTGCGGGACCAACTGGAACGTGAAACCGAATTTCCGTCGTCCGATCCTCACGGCAGTCCGATCCCCAGCGAAGAGAACCGCGACAATCCGAGTTCGGGGTGAACCCGCGCTCCGTCAGGCGAGACCACGGGCCAACGGATCACGGACCGGCCAAATCACCTGCCGCGAAACCGCGACGGACGACGCACGGGGGGAGCGGCAGCGGAAGTATTCAAGTCATGCCAGCGGCCGTCTTTCAGCATGCTCCGGCCGACCTGTTGGCTGATTTCGGGACGGGCAATACGGGGCGGCAATTGCAGTCGAGCAAAAAATGCCGAATCCGGTTTCTCATATCGTTTCACCGCGTCTTGGACAGTTTCGCCCTCCTCCAATCGCAGCATCGGCGGGACGTGGTTGCTGGTCGAACGCTTCCACAGCACGTCGGAACCGCGACGGATCTCGAGTTCAGCCGTGAACGGATTCAACGTCGCCTTGCTTTCACTGCGATTCGGCCCGAGCATCGAACGGTACCGCAGTTCTTGTGGCTCGCCGCGACCGATCTTGGCGACCAACGTGATCGCGGGACTGCCGCCGACTTTCCAACCGGCTTTGGCAACCGCCTCGGAGAGTGCGTCGGTGATCGCCGCGGAATCGACTCCGTCGACCGTCGTCTCGACCGCAATCGCGACTTCGGTGCCAGGACGGACGAGCATCGCCGAGTCGCCCGCCTGCATCAATTTGTCGAAAGCCTGGTCAGCTGCCGCATGTGGCAAATGGATTCCGATGATGTCGCATTGTCGAGAGCTGGTAGCTACCAGCATCGATCCGCCAGCAACGACCGGTTCGGTTGTCGAAGGGGTGCTGTATTTCCAAATCGACATCCCCAAGTCGAGATGGACTAAATCTCCCAATTGAGAAAGGAAGGTTTTGGGGCCGACCCAGTTCATCGGGTGGCTGCCGAGGTGGTCCGTTGTAGTCGCTTCGGCCACCACGTTTTGATCGACCGCGTCCCAGACGCGATACTGGTTCCCGGCACAGAGCAACAAACGCCGCCCGTCGGGGCTAAATGCGACTCCCGGTTTCAGCAACCCCGGAAACTCCACACGCGAACAGGCCTCACCGCTGGCGGTGTCGATGATTACCGCCCCCCCGTTTTCGGGAATCGCCAAGAAGGTCCCTCCGGGGCTGAGAGCCGGTGGTGGCAAAACACCGACCCGTTCGATGCGATAGATCAACCGCGCCGCCGGCAGGTCCCATACGTGCAGCGAGCCATCGACGATGACGGCGGCGTGGGACCCCGAGAGCAGCTTGGCCCATTCGACTTGGGGCGCAAACCCGGGCTTGCCGGCACCGGGCAGCCCCCTGCGATAGAGCGTTTGTGGTTGGCCGATAGCCATCCCATCCAGCATCACCAAGTCGCCACCGCGCTGGAATTGGTCTAGTCCCGCGACGACCAGTGTCCGCCCTGTCGCCGTATCATGCCCGAGCAACCGGACGGCCGAGGGTTCGTCCCAGACGAGATCGGCGGCGCGATTGTTGAGATCGACTGCGTAGATTCGTCCCCGGGTTTCGGCGGGGCGTCCGGAGACGTTGCGGCCGATTGAGATCAAAGCCTGATGGCCACTGTTGTCGATAATGATCGGTGGCGAGACTTTATCGTAGGCGTCGACGCCAGAAACCGATATCGTCGTTTCCGCGAACTCGCTGGACCGCGGGGCGGGATCGGCCGCGAAACTTCGCTGCGGGGTCGCTCCGAGATCAAGCGTATTGCCGGTCCCCGGCAACGCCATTTCGTCGCCTACCGAGGGCGAATCGCCCAGCATCCGCAGTCCTGTCGAGCGGGATTGTGTCGATGCTTGGTCAGTCGATTTTGTTCTGGCATCGCGGGCACCGCCGCGCGACGCGTCACGGTCGGCGACCGACACCCCACCGGCAAACGGGTTGTCGGTCGGCGCCAGCAGCGATTTCAAGTAACGTTGATCGGACTGGCCTAATCTCGCGATCGGTACGCTGACCTCGCGACCGTCCTCGGTCCGCAGGCGAGCCGTGGTGTCGGTCTGTTCCAACAGCACCGCCCGAACTTGAAATTTCCCAGACGCGTCTTGCCACAATCGCGTTTGGTTTTCCTGGCCCTGTACCGCCAAGGCGACGAGTGTACCGAAAAAAACACACCCAAATTTCAACGCCAAAAATCGCATGGCCGTACCTCAGGAAAGAGTACAGTGAGTGTTCGGTTCGAAGAGCAACGCGGACCGTCGAGTCGATTGAGCTCTGCCAGAGCCTCGTGGGAGCGACAAGTGGCCATGGTTTTATGCTCTGTCAGCTCGACCGGCAAGCAAAAAAATCGATGAGAAAAGTTCGGATGAAGTCCCTTGTCGCGAAGGATCGAGCGGAAAAAAGTGTCTGCAACCTTTTGTGCGTCGCACCCGAAGGGCGAGTTCCTCGCCCAAGGTGCCGGATAATGTTTTTTCCGCACATCGCTGACGAACCTCGGAGGTGAACCGTGCATGACGAAGCCACTTACCTGTGCGATGCCTGTGGCGAGGAGATCGTGGTGCCGATCGACGTTTCGGAGGGTTCGGATCAAGAGTATGTCGAGGATTGCCCTGTTTGCTGTAATCCCAACGTGATCCACGTTTCGGTCAATGGCGATGACGTGCGAGTCTGGGCCGAGCCCGAGTAGGCCAAAGTAGGAATCGCCTTGTCGACGAGTCTTGCCGAACCGGTGTTTCGAGTCCGTGGGTTGACGAAGGCCTATCCGCTGGGCGAGGTCACGGTCCACGCGCTCCGCGGTGTCGATCTGGACGTTCGTGAGGGCGACTTCACGGTCATGCTCGGTCCGAGCGGCAGTGGGAAGTCGACGCTGCTGAATCTGCTCGGCGGACTCGACCTGCCGAGCGACGGGACGATCCGGTATCGCGATCACGATTTGACGGCGGCTTCGCAGGCCGAATTGACCCTCTATCGCCGCCGTTGGGTCGGATTCGTATTTCAGTTTTACAACCTGATTCCGAGTCTGACCGCGGCCGAGAATGTCGCCTTGGTGACCGACATCTGTCCGGCCGGAATGACGCCGATAGAGGCACTCACGATGGTCGGGTTGTCAGACCGGGCGGACAGTTTCCCATCGCAATTGTCCGGCGGTCAACAACAGCGGGTCGCGATCGCGCGGGCGATCGCCAAACGCCCCGATGTATTGCTCTGCGACGAACCGACCGGTGCCTTGGACGTTCACACCGGGATCGGTGTGCTGGAGGCGATCGAGTCAGTGAACCGCTCATTGGGGACGACCACCATCGTGATCACTCACAACGCCGCGATCGGCGCGATAGCCGACCGGGTGATCACACTGCGCGACGGCCGGATCGCCGAAGATCTGGCTAACGCGACCCGTCAGTCGCCGCGGGAGTTGAGTTGGTGAGGAAAAACTCAGCCCGGTCGTCGCAGCGCTCTGTCGATGCGGCCGCGACCTCGCCGACAACGGGACGTCGGTTGCCGACGTTGGATCGAAAGTTGGTACGTGAGTTGTGCGACTCGGCGGCCGCTTCTTTGGCGATCGCGACCGTCATCGCCGCCGGGGTCGCCGTGTTCGTGATGGCACTAAGCACCCTGGGGTTCTTAAACGAAACACGCGATGCCTACTACGATCGATATCGGATGGCCGACGTCTTTGCCTCGCTGAGTCGTGCCCCGGAGCACATCGCCGAAGACATCGCTCAGATCCCGGGGGTCGCCGGTGTCGAAACGCGGGTGGTCTCGGAGGTCACGATCCGGGTCCCGGGGTTGGACGAACCGGCGTCAGGTCGGATGGTATCGCTGCGGGGCGGGGCAACCGACTCCGTACAAGCCGATCGGCGACGCGGACTCAACGCGATCCATCTGGTCACAGGCCGGCTGCCCCGTTGGGACGCGGCCGATGAGGTGATCACCAGTGAAGCGTTTTTTGAGGCCAATCGATTGACGCTTGGCGACACCATCGATGGGCTACTCAACGGCCGACTGCAGCGGATGCGAATCGTCGGTGTCGCGATGTCACCCGAGTACGTATTTCAAATTCGCTCGGGAGATTTTTTGCCCGACGACCGTCGGTTCGGGATTTTTTGGACGTCGCGACAACATCTCGAAGCGGCGTTTGACATGCAGGGAGCGTTCAATGACGTTTCATTGAGACTGTTGCGGGGCGTCGCGACACGACCGGTAATCGAGCGGCTCGACCAGATCCTCGAGCCGTTCGGCGGCATCGGCAGCTATGGCCGCTCCGATCAATTGTCGGCCCGGTTTCTTGACGACGAGATCAAGCAATTGCGGGCCACCGGCTTGATCGTGCCGCTAATCTTTTTGGCGGTCTCGGCGTTCCTGCTCAACATCGTGCTCGCTCGTCGGATCGAATTGCAGCGTGAGGCGATCGCGACGCTCAAAGCGTTCGGCTACAGCGGCGGCGAGATCGCCTGGCACTATCTCAAATTTGCCCTGGTGATCTCGATCGTCGGTGCCGTCTTGGGTGCTGCGGTGGGAACTTGGCTAGCGGTCGGATTGTGCGAACTCTATTCGCAGTTTTTTCGCTTCCCCACCTTCGAGTTCCGTCCGAGTCCCAAAGTGATCGGCTGGGGAGCTGTGGTCAGCGTGACCAGCGGATCGGTCGGGGCCGTGTTCGCCGTATCTCGGGTGCTCCGTTTGCATCCGGCCGAGGCGATGCGTCCGGCGGCTCCGGCCCACTACCGCCACGGCTGGCTCGATGCGCTCGCCCGCGGACTGGGGCTGACACCGACACTGACGATGACGCTACGTCGCTTGACGCGGCGACCGATCACGACAGCCCTGTCGACCTTCGGGATCGCTTTCGCCACCGCGGTGTTGTTGGTCAGCAACTTTGCCGTCGATGCGATCGAGTTCATGATCGAGTTTCAGTTCGTGACGGCTCAGCGTCAGGACCTGCGCGTCGGCTTCCAGCATGCGGTAGCCGCCTCAGCCGCGGACGAGTTGCAGAATATCGATGGGGTAGTCGCGGTCGAGACGTTTCGGGCCATCCCGGTTCGGTTGCGGCACTCCCACCTCGACCATCGAACGACCATTCTGGGGCTCGACAACCAGCGGCGGCTCTATCGATTGCTCGATCGCGATGGCCGGCCGATTCGGGTGCCGCCCAACGGTCTGGTGCTGTCGGACAAGCTGGCCGAGCTATTGGAGGTTTCGCCGGGACAGGATGTGACGGTGGAGGTATTGGAGGAGCGGCGACAACGGGCGACCGTTCCGGTGGTCGCCATTGCCAGTGAGTTTTCGGGCACCAATGCCTACATGGATCGCCCCGCGTTGCATCGGTTGCTTCAAGAAGATCGGCGGGTCAGCGGCGGCTTTCTCCAGGTCGACAGCGCCCGCAAACAAGCCGTCTACGACACGTTGCAGGAAACACCCCGGACCGCAGCGGTGACAATCCAGACGGCGTCGTTGGAGGCGATCCGAAAGACGATCCGCGAAAACCAAGCGATGATGCAAGCATTCAATGTCGGGTTCGCCTGTGTCATCGCCTTGGGGGTCGTTTACAACATGGCACGGATCACGATGGCCGAACGGGAGCGAGAACTGGCGACTTTGCGGGTGATCGGATTCACCCGCAGCGAGGTTTCGCTGATGTTTCTCGGCGAACTGATGTGGGTGACGCTACTGGCCATCCCGGTCGGATGGTCGATCGGCTGGGGGTTATGTTACGCGACGGTCCAGGCATTCGAATCGGAACTCTATCGGATCCCGTTGGTGATCAGCCGGCGGAACCTGATCCTCGCCGCCGGGGTGACACTCGCCGCATCGCTCGCCAGCGGACTCGTCGTCCGGCGGTCATTGGACCGCCTCGATCTGGTCGAAGTACTGAAAAATCAAGGCTAAGCAATTTTTGAGGAGCATCGAGGCATTGGTAAGTGACGCGAAACGGAGCGGTCGGAAGATCCTTTGGGGAATGCTCGGTGGCTGTGCCGTCGTCGCGGCGATGGCCTATCTGCTCTGGCCCGATCCCGTACGAGTCGACCTGGCGACCGTGTCGCGCGGTCCACTGACGGTAACGGCGCGAGAGGATGGGCTGACACGGATCCGCGAACGCTACGAGATTTCGACACCCTTGGCCGGGCGTCTGCGGCGGATCACACTGAACGTCGGCGACGCGGTACGGGCCGACGAAACCGTCGTCGCAACGCTCGAGCCGACGCTCCCGAGTCTGCTCGATCCCCGCGCGATCGCTCAAGCCAAAGCCCGCGTGCGAGCCGCTCAACAGCGATCCGAAGTCGCCCGGCTACAACTCGCCACAGCGGAAGCCGAAGCGGAACACGCCGCCGCCGAACGGCTGCGGATTTATCAACTGCGGATTCAGGATGCGGTTTCGGAAACCGAATTACAGGCAGCCGAACTTGAAGCACGGCTGAAAGCTGATGCTCGCAGAGCCGCGGAATACGCGATCGAAATCGCCGAGTACGAAGCGGAACTCGAGCAGGCCGCCCTATTGCTGACCGAAGCTGACCCGACCGACGGATCAGAAACGATGGAACTGGCGATCCGCGCGCCGATCGACGGGCGAGTGCTCCGGCTGCATCGAGAAGACTCGGCCGTTGTGCCCGTCGGCACTGTCCTGATGGAAGTCGGCGATCCAAGCGATCTGGAACTGGTGGTCGATGTGCTCTCTCGCGACGCCGTCCGAATCCGCCCCGGCGCCGACGTCGTCGTGCGGCGCTGGGGCGGCGACGAACCGTTGCACGGCCAAGTGCGGTATGTCGAACCCTCGGGATTCACCAAGATTTCGGCCTTGGGGGTCGAGGAACAACGGGTCGATATCGTGATCGACCTGCGGGAACCTCCCGAGCAACGGGCGGCCCTGGGCGACGCTTTTCGGATCGAGGCCGAGATCACACTCTGGCACGCCGACGATCGGATCCGAATCCCGACGGCGGCGTTATTCCGCCAAGGAGACGATTGGGCGACGTTCGTCGTCGTCCGAGGGACCGCCGAAATGAGACTGCTTTCGATCGGTCAGATGAGTCCCGACTACGCCGAAGTCCTCTCGGGGGTCGATGCCGGGCAGACGGTTATCGAATACCCGAGCGATCAAGTACGCAGCGGTACAAAAGTGCTCGGTCGCTAAGGATCAATCGGATGGTCCGTTTTAGCTTTTCGTTTTTGTTAGTTTCGATTGCTTGGCGATGATGCTGGACACCATAACCATGGCAACCAGAATTAGCGCCACCTCGACTAACGATGACACGATCGAAACCATGGTCGCCGCCTCTAACGAGCTTGGGCTATCCACGTTCATGTTCATTCGAAAAGACACGTTGCCCAGACCGTGTGAAACGATCCAAAGCCCCCACCACCAACCCAAAATGCTGCTCCCTGGTTGAGATTGCCATTTTCTGGGATTGCGACTTACATTCCATATCTCTTTCATTGACTGATAGGGGCGAACAAGATTCAGAAAGGGGATGAAATAATACCCTACCGACCAGCCGGGGGGTAAATTCCATACCCTCCGCTCCAAAACCTTGGCAATTCAAATTGGCACGATAGATCCATTGCGCGAAAATAACCGCTGTAACGATGAACACCCCAAAATTAAGGATACCGACCATGCTTTGACGAAAATCATTGGCTTCTGCTGCTTCGACAGTAAAATCCCCGCCGGCTACCAAGCTCAGCTGACCGAAGTCGCTAAGTATGCTTAGCACAACGACACCCAGTTGCACCCACAGCATCACCTTCAAGACTCGAGTCAGCCCAAACGGATTCTTGGTGAATGTGTATTCGGATACGGCCGCTTCTCGCGACACCGCAGATGCACCGCGCCGAGAGGTTACTAATCCCGGGAAAAGGCCTTGAATCGACTGCCAATCAGACATGCCCTCCCTCCAATAAAGAGCATCGTCACGCAGGCTGCCTTGCTGAAGCATCGACCGGACTTGCTCCTCGTCATACTCCGTAGATTTCCCGTCCCCAGTCGTGATATGTACGGAACTCATGCTGTTGGCCTTGGGTGAAGATTACGAGGCGACCGAGAGGCAATTTTTTGATGGCAACACGTTCAACCAGCCTCCGGCGCTTTCCCGTCCCTGCACTTGAGATCGAGCGAAAAACAAGTGTTTGAAACCTTCCGTGCGCTGCACCCGAAGGGCGAGCTCCTCGCAAAAGGTGCTTGACACTTTTCTCCCGCACAATGCTTCAGCAGGCCGGCACAAGGCTCTCAGTAAAATCAGCCGCTGGGCGAGAGCCCACGGTTTCCGCTAACCGGTCGGTAAGGCGATTCGACTGATCGTGTTTTGCCCAAGTTTTTGCACCAAACTGCTCAGGGTCGTACTGGGTGCCGAAGGCGGCGGTGCTAGCTTACTGGCTCCCCACTGCCGCCGCCACTGCCACCACCGCCCGACCAGCCGCCGAACACCAAACACCAAACACCGAACGCTCGCCGTCAGCGGCCAGCTACTCTCGCCCACAGATTCGGCGAAAACGCTCCACGTCGATCGCATGCTTTATCTGCCACGATGAACAAACAGTCGAATCAGTCGATGCCTAGCCATCGGTCACGATCGTCGATCCATTGATTCAAATTCCGATCGGCTTGCGCGCGAGGTGACCAGTAATCGTCGTCGTCATCGGAATCAAGCATCACGTCCACCAACCAGGCGACACCAAACAACGCGATACCAGCAGTGACCTTAAGTCCATCCACGACAGTCTCCTTGACCGTAGTGATGCTTGCGGAAACGCGTTGCCTCAGACTCTTCGGCGAAGGCGGGCTTGACGGTGGTAACTCCGACAGAGATTCTACGCCCGAAGGGTTCGTTGCAGAGTCTTGATCGGCGGCTTGCACGCTAGCGTTTGTTGGTGGATTCATCGGGTGAATCCGGCAGCCTGCAACGCAAATTGAGCTCAATGCGATGGCGATGGCCAACAGCTGGGAAGATCGATTCATCTGGTTTCAACCGCACGGAACTCGCCCCAATGTTTGCCCATAGCGAATCGAAGCTTCTCGACGCAAGATCAGTTCCGAAAATCTTGGGATGTGGGTCGACCATGGTCCGCCACCCAAATCATTCGGGAGGCACGGCACTCCGGGGCACGTCATTCCGCGGACGCAAGATGTCGCCAATACATCTGCGGATTGTTTAGCAGATCTCGCGTGATCTGAAAGTGACTTGTGTCATGAAGGTCGATTGGACTCAGCACCCCTTCATCAAACGTAATTATCGTCTCGGCACGAAAGAAGTACCGATCCTTCGGCTGCCGCACAAACGCCAATCGCAGTGAATTCGCCAGCAAACTCTCTTCTGAAAACGCATGATTGGCACCGAGTTCGGTATCATTCCTCGATGATGACGTTTGCGAGCGGTGTAATTCGGTAGATATCGCCACGCGATTTACGGCAACAGGTCTTCCCCATAGCCTTCGGGGAACGGGTTGAATGTTTCGGGCAACTCCCGACGCTCTGTCCCACGTTCTCGGTTTCGGCCCGATCTTTTGCCCGCATCACGGTCGCGTTTTCGATCCGACTGACGGTCGCGGGGCGGCGGCGGCGATGGTACATCGCGGTTCTCCGCGAGCTTCCGCGTGGGCGGGTTTGCGGGCGGTTTGATTTCTTCTTGACGGGCCGCAACGTCGACGGCGGCGATTTCGGTGTCCGACAGTCCAAACTCGGCGAGCCAGCCGACGATGGCCTGCCGATCGAGCGGGCTGTGTTTCAGCGAATCGTCTTCCTCGACTCGGGCTTCGGCGGTCGGGTCTGAGCTTGCAGGCCGGTTCCGTGGCGGCCAACGGATCGCCAACAGCAGCCGTTTCTCCAAAAGTGCGTCGAGCCACAATTGCGAGTCGAAGGGAACCGCGCCGGCCCGTTTGGCGGCGACCTGAAGGCGACGATCGGAGGAAACGACGGTCAACCGCCGGGGGCTATGGTGTGCCGCGATCAGTTCTTCGATCAGGTCATCGGCTTCGCGGTGATCGACGGCGAAGCGGACATCGATTGCGCGAACCCGCAATCGCGAAGGCGGCCCGTGAGGCGGCGTGGCGGCATCGAACACGACGCAGGTTTGGCGAGCCAATTCTTCGTCAAGTCCGTCGGCCAGGCGATCGATCAGCCGTTGTCGCTCGGCACGCAGCCAATCCGCGGGGGCACCTCGCCGCGGCGGTGCGACCGGTGCGATCACGTTGTATCCGTCGATCAGGATCAGCATGGCGACGCGCCCGAGCGTTCGAGAAGGGAGACTCGTCAACCGGCCAACAAAAAAGGCCCCGCATTTTCACGCGGGGCCCTTCAATCGTAGCTTCGGCCAGTTTTGCTCAGGTACCGAACTCGGCCCGTCGTCGGCCCAATTGTTCCTGCAACCGGTTGACGATCGCGCTGTGCATCTGGCTGACCCGCGACTCCGACAGGTCGAGTGTCGCACCGATCTCTTTCATCGTAAGTTCCTCATAGTAATAGAGGATGATGATCAGTCGTTCGTTGCGGTTCAGCCCCTTGGTCACCATCCGCATCAGGTCGGTCTTTTGGACGCGGCGGGTCGGGTCTTCACCCTTTTTGTCTTCCAGGACATCGATCTCGCGAACGTCCTTGTAGCTATCGGTTTCGTACCACTTTTTATTCAGTGAGACCAATCCGACGGCGTTCGCCTCGGTCTGCATCTTGTCCAGTTCCGCCTGAGAGATTTCCATGTGGGCGGCCAGTTCATGATCGGTGGGGCTCCGACCGAACTTGGTTTCCAACTGCTTCTTGGCTTCGTTCAGCTTACTCGCTTTACTGCGAACCAACCGCGGGACCCAGTCCATGGTACGGAGTTCGTCCAGCATCGCACCGCGAATCCGCGGCACGCAGTAGGTTTCGAACTTCACCCCTCGGCCCAGATCGAAGGCGTCGATGGCATCCATCAAGCCGAAGATGCCGGCGCTGATCAGGTCGTCGAGTTCGACGCCATCGGGCAGCCGTTGCCAGATTTTTTCGCCGTTATAGCGAACCAACGGCATGTAGCGTTCGACCAACCGATTCCGCATCAACTCGCGATCAGGCGAGTCCTTGGGCATCTCTCCAAAAGCGGCCCAGACTTGCAGAATATCTTCTTCGGGCGCGACGGTCGTTGCCATCCAATCCTCCGTGATCAAACGCTTTCAGTTTTCGATACCCATCCCGGGGATCGACTTCCATAATCGCTGCGATGACTAACGATGCAGTCATCCCCGATGCTGGGCAATCCGCCCGGGGCATCGAGACTCAATTTCCAGCTTCGCCAAGTGTTCCAGGATACCCGTCGCGATTGCCCCACCGATGGCGAACACCACCAGCATCAGAATCGCTTCGGTCACCACCTCCGATACCGATTCGCCACGGTACGCCCCGCGAAGAGTCACCACCGCGAAGGCGAGTGATCCCAGAGCGAGGGCGTAACGACGAAGCATCAGGATTGTCCGACTGAAGGCGTTACGGGTTCTTGAGTTTTTCTATTTCTGCCATACCCGAACATCAAGTTCTCGGATCGCGTCAAGGCGATTTCGATCGGTGCGTTCGGCTACTTGATTCGTATCGGCTCGCTCGTCTCCGGGGATTAAGGTTTTTTACTCGGAAAATATTTCGTAACTAGGCGACATTACGGGTCGACCAACGATCGAACATCACATCGTCGGGCGCATGGGGGCCCAAAAGGTTTTGTGTCAGCCGAGCGGTGGTCGCGGTCTCGATGTCGTCAGGCACTTGCTGGCCAGTGGTCAGGTAGCTGATCGGGATCGTCTGGCCGCTGAGAGCAGAGAGTGGACCGGCCAGTTGAGTGGTTTCGTCCAGCTTGGTCAGGATCGCAGCGGTCGGTTTGACCGGCGAGAACCCGTCGATGATGTTTTGAATCGCGTCACGACTGCTGGTCGCGCTGAGCACCAGATGGGTCGCGTCGGGGTTTGCGATCCGGAGCATCGCCGATAATTGTCCGATATGGCCTTCGCTGCGAGGGCTGCGGCCGGCGGTATCGACCAGCACCAGGTCGGCATCGCGGAGCCGCTCCAAGGCAGCTGTCATTTCCTCGGCCGACTGCACCGTCTCCATCGCCAAGTCCATGATTTCGGCATAGGCTTGAAGCTGTTGCACGGCGGCGATTCGGAAGGTGTCGATCGTCACCAAGGCGACTTTACGGCGGGCTTGAAGACGAAAACCGGCGGCCAGTTTCGCGATCGTGGTCGTTTTGCCCACCCCTGTCGGCCCGACCAAGGCGACGACTCGTCGTTGGCCGGCCGGGACCTCGATCGGCCCGGCAACCTGAATACCGCGGGCGACGGTCTGACGCAGCAGTTCGAGCCACTGGCCCGATTCGATGG
>SKZY01000416.1 GCA_007127095.1 Planctomycetaceae bacterium | reverse complement strand
GTGAGGCGAACGGTTTGCCAGGTCAGGTCGCGTCCCCAGAAGCGTTCCAGCCGGCGAACGAGTTGCCGCGACGCCTCGGGGTGCGGCTGCCAGCCACCGGCGTCGCTGTCGGCATCCTGGCCATGACGGAGCCGCCCGATCGCGACTTGGCGTTTACCTTTGGCCAAAAACAGTAGCGCGAAGGAAGTCGTCACGTTGCGATCGTCCTCACCGAATCCGGTGCCGGCCCAGAACCCCTGGAAATTGTCCTGTAGTTCGAGCAATCGCTCGGCCCCTTCGCGATACCAATCGTGGCCACCGATGAACCGCCGCCCCGTCATTCGGCCGACCCGTTCGAGGGCGTAGAGGTAGTAGAAGTGGGCGCTCGACCCGATCCCGCCGGGATTGACGCGAACGGTGAAGCGTTCACCGAGCCAGTTCAAGCCATCTTGGACGACATCGCGTTCGGCTGCCTCAGCGTCACAGCAGACGATCGTCCCGTCGCGGAGCCGATCGGTGGCGTCGGTGGAATGGCCCCGACAGATGATCGTCGAAGCGATCCCGGCGCTGGTCATGCTGCCCAGCGGAGACGTCCCGCCCGAGTAGGCCCAACCGCCATCACGGCCTTGGCGCGTCGTCCAATAATGCGCCGCTGCCTCGTACACTTCGGGATCGATGCTGATATCGCGTTCCTCGGCCGCCTGGAGGGCCAGCAACGCGAACTGCGAGTTGGACGGATCGCCACCGCCACGACCACGCCCGTAACCCCAACCGCCGAGTCGATTCGGCGACACACCCTCGCCGCGGAACTGTTCGGCTTCGAGCCAACGGACGTTGCGACGAATGCGAACCTGGTCGCCTGGTGCACCGACTTGACAGAGCACCAGCGTTTGCAACGCCACCGAATAGGTTTCGGTCGGTTCAAGCCGTCGCAGGTAGGCCAGCGCCGACCCGATCGCCGGATCATCGGCGGGGACACCCGCCGTCAACAGGGCGAGTGTGCAGAGCGATGACAAGCCGCCGTTTTGACCGATGAACTCTTTCCAAGCGCCGCGAGCATTTTGTGTCGACCGCAGGTAGTCGATGCCACGATCGATCGCCTGCTGGACCTTGGCAGCGTTGACACGGCCCCGATCGTCACCGCCGGCGACGGCGCGCGGAGCGGGCTGCGCCGAAGCCGGTACCGTGGCGACGGCCAGGCAACCGCAAAGCAGCGCCAGCGAAAATCCGACAACGAGCGGACGCGGCCGCTCAATCCCTTTTTCAATCATGTTCTGACATCCGATCGGAAAAACTTCTACACTCGTCGGGCCAGTGATCCATCCACTTCGAATCGGTTATGAACGAAAAACCTGTCCGCGGCGACGCGGCTTCCTCCGCGGGCGCCGTCCCGCCAACGACCAATCCGGCGCCGACCAATCCGGCACCGACGACTGGCGGACCGGCAGCCAAACCACGCAACATCGGCGATGTGCTTCGCGAGTTCGCCCAGCACCAGCAGACGATGCGAACCGAGTTGGCCAAGGTCATTGTCGGGCAGGAGGAGGTGATCGAACAGTTGCTGGCTGCGATCTTTACCCGCGGCCACTGTCTGTTAGAAGGTGTCCCCGGCCTCGCCAAGACGCTGATGGTCAGCACGTTATCGAACATCCTCGATGTCTCCTTCAAGCGGATTCAGTTTACTCCCGACCTGATGCCGTCGGACATCACCGGGACGCAGGTTTTGGAAGAAGACGATTCGGGGCGACGGAGTTTTCGCTTTGTCGAAGGCCCGATCTTCGCCAACGTTTTGCTGGCCGACGAAATCAACCGGACACCGCCGAAAACCCAGGCGGCACTGCTGGAGGCGATGCAGGAGCGGCAGGTCACGGTGGGCCGGGAAACCTTCAATCTACCCGACCCGTTTTTTACGATCGCGACCCAAAACCCGATCGAACAGGAAGGGACCTATCCGCTGCCCGAAGCGCAACTCGATCGGTTCATGTTCAACATCAAAGTCGGCTACCCGTCGGCGGACGAGGAAGAGCGGATTTTGACCGCGACGACGCGGGGCGAAGCGGAAACGCCGAATAAGGTGATGTCGGGCCGAGCGATTTTGAACATCCAGAAGCTGGTTCAGAGCGTCGCCGTCAGCCCCTACGTGGTCCGCTATGCCAGCCGCTTGGTACGGGCGACCCGCCCCGCTGACGAATCCGCTCCCGAATACATCCGCGATTTGATCGATTGGGGAGCCGGGCCCCGAGCCGGTCAAAACCTGATCGCCGGCGGTAAAGCATTGGCCGCGATGGACGGGCGCTTCGCCGTCTCACCCGACGACATTCGACAGATCGCGATCCCGGTACTGCGACACCGGATCGCCGCCAATTTTCAGGCTCAGGCCGAAGGGATGTCGACCGACGATATCGTCCGGCGGCTGATCAAGGACATTCCGGTCCCACAAGCGGAGAAGATGGAAGCATGACGTGTTGTGGAATCCGCAGCGGACACCGTCTGATTTGGATCGGTGTGGTCGTACTGATCGTGCTCCGCCAAGACCACTGGTTTTGGGACGACCCCAGCCTGGTGGCTGGAATCCTACCGATCGGGCTCGCCTGGCAGGTTGCGATTTCGATCGCTGCGGCGTTGCTGTGGTACACCGCGACGCGGATCGCCTGGCCGGCCGATCCGGTCGAAACGCCGACCGTGGTCACCCACATTGGGTCAGCGGGTGAAGGAGCCGGCGTGGCCGATGTCGGTACCGGCAGTGAGCTTGGCAGTGTCGGCGGGGAGATCTCGGGCGGGGAGACATCGCGATGAGCCTGCATCCGGGATTGCCGCAACTGGTCGTGATCGTCGCCTACCTCGGGCTGCTGCTGATGTTGGCGGTGCTCAGCAACCTGCGACTCAAAGCGACTCGGGCCGACTATCAACTCGCCAGCCACTCGATCGGCCCGGTATTGCTGTTGTTGAGTCTCTTCGGCACCACCATGACCGGGTTTGCACTGGTTGGCAGCAGCGGCGAGGCGTATCGCGCCGGCATCGGCGTTTATGGCTTGCTGGCCAGCAGCAGCGGGATCATCCATTCGCTCTGTTTTTTCACCATCGGGCTCCGCGTCTGGAAGCTCGCCAAGCGGCACGGCTACGCGACGCAAATCGCCTTCTTTCGCGACCGGCTCGAGAGTGACCGGATCGGGCTGTTGCTGTTTCCGGTGCTGGTCGGGCTGTCGATCCCCTACGTGTTGGTCGGAATCATCAGCGCCGGCGGGATCTTGCAACAGTTGACCGCCGGCCTGTGGGTCGACGGCCCGCTCGGCTTCGCTACCGAAGGACCGTATCGCGGTGGCGTTCCGTCGTGGTTGGGGGCCGGCGTGGTTTGTGGTGTGGTGTTGACCTACGTCTTCTTCGGCGGGATGCGAGGCACGGCCTGGGCCAACGCGCTGCAGACGTTGGTCTTCATGGTCTTGGGCATGGTGACATTCGTGATCATCGTCAATCGACTCGGCGGCCAGAGCGACCTGATGGCCAACATGCGCCGTTTGGCCAGCGAATTGCCGGCTACGGTAGCCACCCGCAGCGAGATGGCGAGATCGCAGTTCTTCATGTACCTGCTGATCCCGTTGTCGGTCGGGATGTTTCCGCACGTCTTCCAGCATTGGTTGACGGCACGTCGGGCCAGCACCTTCAAGTTGCCGGTCGTCGCCCACCCGATCTTCATTTTGATTGTCTGGCTGCCGTGCGTGCTGTTGGGCGCTTGGGCAACGACACCGTTGTTGGCCGAGGCGGTGCAGGTCGCCTGGCAGGCTCGTGGCTTCGACACGCCGCCGCCGGAGATCCCGGCGAATCCGAATTACATCTTGCCCTACATGGTCAAGACGTTGACCCCGCCGCTGCTGGGCGGTTTTCTGGCGGCGGGCATTTTGGCCGCCATCATGTCGTCGCTCGACAGCCAATTTCTCTGCTTGGGAACGATTTTCAACAACGACATTGTGATGCATTATCGCGGTGAGAATCGTGTCAGCGACGCTCAACAGGTCTACTGCACACGTGGCTTCGTGATCGGCATCGTCTCGGTCTGTTACGCGATTTACCTGCTGACCGCGGCGCAGGCGGCGAGTGTCTTCGCGCTTGGTGTCTGGTGTTTCAGCGGCTTTGCGGCGTTGTTCCCGATCGTTTTCGCAGCGCTCTATTGGCGGCGGTTGACCAAAGCGGGGGCATACAGCGGAATTTCGGCCGCGATCACCAGTTGGGCGGTGCTGTTCTACTTTGCCTGGACCGACCCCGAGGTGCGGTTGGGCGACTTCCAGGTCATGTTGCCTTGGGGCGAGCAATCTTTAGCGATCATGCCCGTGGTGGTGATGTTCGCCAGTTCGCTGATGACGATGGTCGCCGTCTCATTGTTGACCCGTCCGCCGAGTCGCGAGACGATCGCCAAGTTTTTTGACGACGCAAACGTCGGCGGTGCAGCCGACTGAGCGAGCCATGCGGCCTGCCCCCAACGCAAGGCCGCATGGCTCACGCCATTGCGTTGAAAACGTGAGCTCTCCAATGTGATATTGGACGGCAACAGCCGAGTGCCGACAGCGAAAGCGGCAGCTCAACCAAGGGCTATGAGGGTGATTTGGAAAGCGGCGATGTCACGATCTGAGCCGCCCGAAAGCCAATCCCCTATCTGGTGGTATACCGTCCCGTAGCGAGGGTTAGATCTTGGCTACTCAAGTTGCATCGTGAGCAAACACCATGGACTTTTCGTCGGTTCGCGACTTGGGAAGTTTATCCGCCCTTCTTGTGGCCTTTTTCCTGTCTGCGGGATAATTTCCCACCCCCAATCGAAATGGCATCGGATGGCGAAATTATTCTCCCCTAACGGAGCGGCTTGACACCCAGCGCCGAATAATTCGCAAACGCGAAAAAAAACTTGACCGCCCCTGACGCGTCAGATAGAACAAGGGCGAAGTTGTTCACATTCGGACAACTGTCGGGTATCTCATTTCACATCGTTTTCGTTTGCAGAGGTGTTTTCATGGTCCGTTCTGGACGTCAGGCCGGTTTCACGCTGGTCGAACTATTGGTCGTCATCGCCATCATCGGCGTGATGGTGGGGTTGTTGTTGCCGGCCGTTCAGGCCGCTCGTGAAGCGGCTCGGCG
>SKZY01000061.1 GCA_007127095.1 Planctomycetaceae bacterium | reverse complement strand
TAACACGAACTCGTGAGGTTCAAGCGGCAGCCAAGCCACCCTTCGATCAGGAAGGATGCGGCGTGAGCGGAGGTCAAAAGGAGCGATTCGACGGGTCGCGTTGCGGCGGCTGGCAAGGCTACTCAGCGGCATCGGTGCCAGCACTTCGTTGCCCCCCCGCTTGCCGAAGCCGTAGAGTTCCTACAAGATACCTTTGCCAGGTGGTAGGTCGCCCCATCGAAAAAGTCAGTCGAAATCGACTGTTTACGGCGACTAGCCGTGTTACCAAACGTCTTTGGCTCGGTTTCGGGCCGCGTTTCACTCAGGTTTTTACGAAAAGCAATAGAGAGCTGTTATGACGATCAAGTTACTAGCTGTCGATGATCACGAAGTCGTGCTGATGGGGCTGCGCGCCGCCCTGCAAGGTACCGACATTGAGATCGTCGATACCGCATCGAGTTCTGCCGATGCGATTAAGAAGATTGGACAGAAACGCCCCGACGTCGTGCTGATGGACATCCGCATGGAAGGTGGCGATGGGCTGAACGCCCTCGGGCGATTGAAGCTCGATTATTCCGACCTGCCGATCCTGATGTACTCGGCCTACGACAATCCGACCTACGTGGCGCGTGCCGTTGCCCTCGGGGCCTCGGGGTACGTGCTCAAGACGTCGCCTCGTGAGCGTTTGGTCGAATCGATCCAGATCGCGGCGACCGGAGACGCGGCCTGGACTCGCGAGGAACTTCGTCGGGTGACCGGGGCGCTCGCCGCGCCACGTCTGGGGACCGAAATCGAGGTTCCCTTGACCCAGCGGGAAAGCGAAGTCCTGCGGCAAATGGCGCATGGGTTGACGAACAAGGAAATCGCTAAGATGCTCGGGATCAGTTACGAAACTGTGAAGGAGCACGTTCAGCACATCCTGCGGAAGGTCGGTGTGACCGATCGGACGCAGGCTGCCGTCTGGGCGGTCCGCAAGAACCTTGTCTGACCCCAAAAAGGCCCTATGCCCGTCACCGACATCGCCTCGCTCGATCTGAAATTGAGTCGAGAGAGCTATCGTTACCGCGTCCCGATCAAGTTTGGGGGACGCGTTGTGACGGATGCGACCGTGCTGAATGTCGAGGCGAGCTGTGAGACGCGGGCCGGCCATCGCGCCGGCTCGCCGGTCGGTTCGGCAGCGGCACCGAAAAGTTCCGACCAAGCAGCATCCGAACGGTCGCCCGCCGAGGGGGGATTCGGTTCGATGCCGTTGGGAGTCGCTTGGGCCTGGCCCGATCCAAACGTCAACGACGATCAACGGCTGGCGGTCGTCTGCCGCTTGACCGAACAGTTCATCGCCGATTTTCTCGCTGACCCGACCGGCCATCCGCTGGAGATTTGCCACCGTCAATCACTGCGACGGCCGGCGATTGTGGCCGCGGTGGCCCGTGAGGCAGGGTTGGCGACGCCGATCCCCGAACTGGCCGTTCTGTTAGCGGCTTCACCGATCGAGGCAGCGATTTTCGATGCCCATGGAAAGGCTCTCGGACAAAGCTGCTTCGCTTTGCTCGGCAAGGATTATGTCAGTGAGGATTTGTCGGCTTACCTCGGCGACGATTATCGAGGTCTCTACCTCGATCGATTCGTCACCGCGGTGCCGAAAGCGGCGATGCCGCTCTACCATCTGGTCGGAGCACTCGACCCGTTGTCTGACGGCGAAGTCACATCGCCGGCCGCTGACGGCTTACCCGAGACGCTCGAACAGTGGATCGTCCGTGACGGTTTGACTCACCTGAAGATCAAATTGGGCGGCGATGACCTCGATTGGGACGTCCACCGAGTGATCGGGGTTTACGAAGCGGCCGGACGGGTCGCGGCGGACCGCCGTTTCGCCTTTTCGCTCGATTTTAATGAGCGCTGTCAGAGCGAAGATTATGTGTTGGAGTTTCTCGATCGTTTGACCTCGCAACGAGCGGCTGCCGTCGAGTCGATCGAGTACATCGAACAGCCGACTCACCGCGACTTAGCTGCCCATCCCGAAAATACGATGCACCGCGTCGCCGCGCGACTGCCGGTCGTGATCGACGAATCGCTGGTCGACCTGGCCAGTCTCCGCTTGGCGGTCGCGCAAGGATACAGCGGTGTCGCCCTCAAGGCATGCAAAGGGCACGCCGAAGCGTTGTTGATGGCCGCTGTCGCTCAACACGAAAACCTCTATCTCTGTGTTCAAGACCTGACCTGCATCGGCGCCTCGTTGCTGCACAGCGCCTCGCTGGCAGCCCACATTCCCGCCGTTGTGGCGATCGAGAGCAACGGACGGCAGTACTGTCCCGCGGGCAACGCGGCGTGGGTCGGCCGCTACCCGGGGATGTTCGATGTCAGTGACGGGGTCCTGCCGACGGCAGGTCTCGACGGGCCGGGATTGGGCTACAGCCGCTTGGCGGATTAAGGCTGCCCTAGTCACGGCTTGGAAATCGCCTCGTCCAGGTTCATCACGACTCGGCAAACCATCGTCCAAGCAGCTAGCTCGGCGAGCCGGGATTCCGATTCGTCACGATCCGCGATGCCGGCTATCAGCTCCGCGGCGACATCGATGTCTTGCGAAAACCGTGTCCGCTGGTCGCTGAGTAACTCGCGTAGTACTTGGCGTTCCGGAGCGGTCGGCTGGCGACTGGTACAGGCTAAAAAGACGAAATCGAGCGTTTCGATCGGGTCGCTCGAGGCGGAATCGGGGCGTTCGACGGCTTGGCGGGCGAGTTCTTGGGCGCAGCGCAGAAACATCGGTTCGTTGAGTGTCACCAAGGCTTGCAGCGGCGTATTGGAAACGTTTCGACGGACGCACGAAACATCAGCGTTGGGGGCGTCAAACGCCTCCAATACCGGGTAGGGAACCGAACGAAAGCGAAACGTGTAGAGCGCCCGACGATAGCGATCGCTACCACTGCTGGTCGACCAAGTTTTCGGACCGTAGCTGGCTGGCGGATTGAACAGAAAATCCGGCGCGGGCGGGTAGACCGGCGGGCCGCCGACGTTGCGATTGAGTAAACCGCCGGCCGCCAACGCCAGATCGCGGACCGTTTCCGCCGGCAGTCGGCCTCGAGGCCCGCGTGAGATCAGACGGTTTTGGGGGTCACGGTCGCGACGTTCGCCGCTGGCTGCTGAGTCTTGGCGATACGCCGCTGACAAGACGATTCGACGGTGAATCGCCTTCAGGCTCCAACCGTTTTCGACCAATTCGACCGCCAGGTGGTCGAGCAATTCGGGGTGTGTCGGCGGTTCCCCCTGTAAACCGAGGTCATCGCTGGTGGCGACGAGTCCGGTACCGAAATAGGCCTGCCACAGACGGTTGACGATCGATCGGGCGGTTGTGGGATGGTCGGGATGGAGCAGCCACCTAGCCAGGTCGAGCCGGTCGGCCCGCCGCCCGTCGGGTAACCGACTTTCAGCTGGTGAAAGCCCAGCTGGTGAAAGCCAGGTGGGGACCGCTGGCGTGACCGGCTCTCGTGGGCTGAGGAAATCGCCCCGCTCGAGGCGATGGGTAACCCGCGGCGTTGTTCGTTCGGCCAGCGTCAGTTGCGACGTGCCGGCCGGATGCTCGGCCCACAACCTCTCGACCTCCGCGACGAGTCCGCTGAGTGACTCGTCCTGACGGATGAACTCGTCCATCACCAATAGCCACTGCTGTTCGTCACGCCGGTCTGCCGGAATCCGCAGCGTCTCTTGTACCACGGGAGGAACCGCGGCGATCGTCGGCTGCGGATCGGAGGTCACCGAGACTCGAAACCGTCCCAGATTGTGGGTTTGGTTGTCGTCGCTGTTCCAGCCGCCATGATTCTGCACCAACTTAAGCCGCAGGCGGACAGCGGCTGCGGCGTCCGACCGATCGTTCGACTCGTTCGCAGACGGAGCCGTGGCAATCGGCTCAGCGAGTCGAAAGACGGCGGTGTGGGAGACGTTCCGCCTGCCGGGACCGCGATCACCGTGCCAGGCTGTGTCGTAGTTGCCATCGATCGCGAAACCGACCGGTCCCAACATCCGTTGGCGGTCCGACATGTCGTGATAACGGTCGCCCAAAACGGACGGCGGCAGATCGATCGTTGCGGCAGCGTTATCCCAAGCCGCCTGTAGCCAAGATTCGTCGCCGGTCTCATTGGTCGCCCGCGTCAAAAGCTCGATTTGACTGAGTGCCCAGGTCCCGTCGACCGAGCGGCCCGGGCCGCCGTGCGGCAGGTTGGGATCGGTCAGCATTTCCAAGCGGAGCGCGGTGATTCGGTCCACCCCCTCGACCATCAATTCGCCGGTGGGATGAAACTTGGTCGGCGCATATCCCGCGGCGATATAGCTGCCATCGGGCTGTGGCAAGAACTTTTGACCACCGATCGTTTCGGCGATGAAATCGATTTTCAGAGGTGTCCACTCGGTCGCGTCCTCTGCCAATGCGTCGGCTTCCCAACGACGGAAGCGAGTTTGCCAATCGGCATCGAGTCTCGCTTCGATCCGATCACGGATCCGCTGCAGCGTGGCCGATCTGCGGGCCTGTTGTTCAGGTGTGTAGACCGTCACGCTCGCCTCATGGCAATTATTGATGAAAGCCAGCAAACCGAAGTAATCGTCGTGCGAAAGCGGGTCATATTTGTGCGAATGGCACTGGGCGCACTGAAGCGTCAGCCCCAGGATCGACTTGCCGATCGCATCGACGCGGTCAAACATCGCTTCCATACGAAATTGCTCAGGATCGACTCCGCCTTCTTCGTTGATCATCGAATTTCGCAGGAACCCGGTGGCGACATGGTCGGCCTGGGTCGCGTCGGGCAACAGGTCGCCGGCGAGTTGTTTGGTAATGAAGCGGTCGTAAGGCAGGTCGGAATTCAACGCATCGATTACCCAATCGCGGTAGAACCAGACGAACCGCGGCTTGTCCTTTTCAAAGCCGTCGCTGTCGGCATAGCGAGCGGCATCCAACCAGACTCGTCCCCAACGCTCGCCGAACTCGGGTGATGCGAGCAGCCGATCGACCTCGCGTTCGTAGGCCAACGGTGACGGGTCGGCGATGAACCTGCGGACCTCCTCAGGTGTCGGCGGCAGGCCGACCAAATCGAGGTGCAACCGACGCAGCAGAGCCGCGGGGGCAGCGGAGCCGCTCGGACGGAGATTCTGTTTTTTCAAGCGGTCGAGAATCCAGATGTCGATCGGCCCGCGAACCGAGGCGTCCGAGACCGTCGGCGGAGTCGGCCGCACCGGCGGAACGAAGGCCCAATGGGTTGAGTACTCGGCCCCTTGGGCGATCCAGCGATGAAACGCCTCGATCGATTCGCGTGACAGCGTCTTACCGGAATCGGGTGGTGGCATCACCGTGTCGGGGTCATCGCTGAGCAGCCTAGAGAGCAACTCGCTCGCTGCCGGATCGCCGGCAACGATCGCGTGACTACCCGGCTGATCGAGGCGTAACTCGGCCTCCCGATGCGTTTCGTCGGGACCGTGACAAGCGAAGCAGTTGTCGGAAAGGACCGGAAGGATATCGCGGGCAAAGTCGATCGCCGCTGCCGGTGCATCCGAATCGCTGAACAGCTGTGGCCGATCAGCGACCGACCGCTCGTCGCCGATCGCGATCCAAGCCAGCAACCAGGCCAGTGTGAACGAAAGCGTCCGTGTGAGCGGGATTGAACGGGTTTCGCAGCGGACGCTACGAACGTCGCTAGACGATGTCGCATCGCCAGCGACGGATTTCGGCTTTGTGGCATTCATAGCGGTATTGTAAACGATCCTGCGGTGATTAAACTCCCCATCGCCGAATCCGGCAGCGCTACGAAGCGGCTTGGAGTTTGCTCTGTCGGAGGCCGGCTGGTCGCGGTTGGCAACGTTGGGTCTCGACCAAACCGGAGTTCGAGTCACCCACCCGGTTGTCCCGATCTGGGGTACAACAGAGACTCGAACTAGCTGTTCACCGAGTCATATCAGATTCTCTTTCCGCAGGAAACGATCGAGTGCTACCCGTTGTCGTGATTCTTTTGTCGACTGCCGCCGCGATTACGGCGTTGGTTTGGGCTCGGCGTTTCTTTGTCGAAATGATCCAGGAGGACGAGGGAAACGACTTGATGCGGGAGATCGCTGCCAGTGTCCGCGCGGGGGCGGCGGCCTACCTGCATCAACAATTCAAGTGGGTGACGATCGTCTTTGTCGTCGTCGCCTTGCTGCTCGGCTATGCCTCTTTCGGTTTGGGGCTACAGACCGCCTTCCTGCCGTTCGCCTTCCTCAGCGGTGGCTTCTTTTCGGGGCTTGCCGGCTGGTTCGGCATGAAGACGGCGACCTGGGCCAGCAGCCGAACGGCTGCCGGGGCGCAACGTTCGCTGAACGACGGGTTGCGGATCGCGTTTCGTAGCGGCGCCGTGATGGGGTTAACGGTGGTCGGACTCGGGTTGCTGTTCGTTTGCGGCTGGTTCACGATCCTGTACTGGATCTTGCCAGTGGTCGGTGGCGAAGCCGAGGCGATGACGCTGCAGCAGCTTTCGGTAGCGATGTTGTCGTTCGGGATGGGGGCCAGTGCGCAGGCGCTATTTGCCCGTGTCGGCGGCGGGATCTTTACCAAAGCCGCCGATGTCGGGGCCGACTTGGTCGGTAAGGTCGAGAACAGTCTAAAAGAGGATTCGCCACGGAATCCCGCGACGATCGCGGATAACGTCGGTGATAACGTCGGCGATGTGGCCGGGATGGGAGCGGACCTCTACGAGTCGTACTGTGGTTCGATCTTAGCCGCCGCGGCACTCGGCGTGGCGGCGTTCGGATCGAGCGAACTGGTACCCGAAGGGATGACGCAGTTGTCGGCGCAGATGTCAGCAATGATGCTGCCGATCGCCATCGCCGCGGCGGGAATCGTGTTGTCGATCATCGGCATCTACGCCGTCCGTACCGGTGAAGAACTGTCACAAAAGTCGCTGTTGATCGCGCTCGGCCGCGGCATCAACCTGGCGTCGGCGTTGGTCATAGTCGCCGCGGTGCTGTTGGCGATGGTTCTGATGCCGTCGGTCGCCGGAACGATGATCTTTGGCGTCATCCCTGGGGTCGCGTTCAGCATCATTGTCGGGTTGTCTGCCGGGTGGGGGATCGGAAAGTGGACCGAATACTCAACCAGCGACGAATACCGGCCGACCAAGGACCTAGCCGACCAAGCCAATACCGGAGCCGCCACGATCATCATCAGCGGGATCGCCGGAGGGATGATCAGCACTTGGGTGCCGGTGGTGATCATCTGTGTCGCGATGCTCGCCGCATTCGGTTTTGCGACCGGTGGCCAGTTTCACGATTTGCAATACTTTTCGCTCGGGTTGTATGGTGTCGGCATCGCCGCGGTCGGCATGTTGAGCACGCTGGGGATTACCCTGGCGACCGATGCTTACGGGCCGATCGCCGACAACGCCGGCGGGAATGCCGAGATGGCTGACCTCGATCCGGTGGTTCGCGAGCGGACCGATGCTCTGGACAGTCTCGGCAATACCACCGCCGCGACCGGCAAGGGCTTCGCGATCGGCTCGGCGGCTTTGACAGCCTTGGCGTTGTTGGCGGCCTATTTCGAAGGCGTTCGCGACGGTTTCGAGCGTTGGGGCGATGCCGCGGCCGTGCTGGCAACCGACGACGGCTACCACCCGGTCTCCGCCGACTTCCTGCTCCATCGCCAGGATGACAAGATCGACAAATACATCGTCGTACGCGGTGGCGGACCGCAGGCGACCGAAATCGACTTCGACCGAGTGGAGTTCAACGATGCTGACCGGTCGCGTGGTTATCTCGCGGGAGGCGGGATCGAATTGGTATCCGTTCCGGCAGCGACGATCCGCGATTTTGCCAATTATTACGACGCTTCGTTGCTCAACCCTCGGGTGCTGGTCGGCGCCTTCTTGGGGGCGATGAGCGCTTTCGTGTTCTGCGCCATGACGATGCAATCGGTCGGGCGGGCGGCACAGGGGATGGTCGTCGAGGTCCGCCGCCAATTTCTCGAAAATCCCGGAATTCTCGATGGGTCCGTCAAGCCGGACTACGAGCGTCCGATCGCGTTGAGCACCAAAGCGGCTCAGCGTGAAATGATCTTGCCCAGTCTGCTCGGGCTACTGCTGCCGATCGCCGTCGGGCTGCTGCTGGGCGTCGGCGGCGTGATCGGTTTGTTGGCCGGCAGTCTGACGTGCGGCTTTTGTTTGGCGGTGTTCATGAGTAACAGCGGCGGTGCCTGGGACAACGCCAAGAAGTACATCGAAGCCGGGCACCACAGCGGCAAAGGGAGTGATGCCCACAAGGCCGCGGTCGTCGGCGATACGGTCGGCGATCCGTTTAAAGACACCAGCGGCCCAAGCTTGAATATTCTGATTAAGCTGATGAGCATGGTCAGCGTCGTCGTCGCTGGGCTGGTCGTTCGTTATAGCTTGGTCGCTATCGGTTGGTTTTAACCACGCCGCACCGGGCGACGGCATTCGTCGCTCGCAGAGCCTGACTCAGCGGCGGACGATTTGCGAGCGAATCAGATCGATTTGCGATCAATGAGTTGCGGCGAAAAAGTCGGCGGGTGCAGCTCGTTCGTGACGTAGACTTGCCGCGACAGCAGACGCTGGCCGCGGCGGCACCGAACCTGCCGGCTGCCACTGCCACCGACCGCATCATCGATCGAGCGGTCATTGAGGCCTTAGAAACCGTACTACATTACCCGCGATTTCCGATCCATCCATGACGCAATCAGCCCGCATTTCCGGCATCTTGACGCCGAACATCACCCCCGTCGATGCCAGTGGTAGTATCGACGAAGACCGGCTCCGCGGTTATGTCGACTGGCTGATCGAACGCGGTGTCGACGGACTTTACCCCAACGGCAGTACCGGCGAATTTGTCCGTTTCACCGCGGAGGAACGCCGCCGGATCGTCCGGATCGTCGTCGACCAGGCCCGCGGTCGGGTGCCGGTTTTGGCCGGAGCCGCCGAGGCGAACGCCAAAGAGACGATCGCCGCTTGCAACGCTTATGGTGACGAGGGAGTTCGGGCCGTGGCGATCGTGGCGCCGTTCTATTACCGACTCAGCAGTGAAGGCGTCTACGCTTACTTCCGCGAGATCGCCGGAGCGGTGCGGGTCGATGTGACGCTGTACAACATCCCGTTGTTCGCTTCACCGATCGATGTCGATACCGTTGTCCGTTTGGCCAGCGAATGTCCGCGGATCGTGGGGATCAAGGACAGCAGTGGCGACCTGCCGAACATGATGCGAATGATCGCCGCGATCCGGCCGATGCGGGAAGATTTTTCGTTCCTGACCGGGTGGGACCCGGCCTTGGCACCGATGTTGATCGCCGGAGCCGATGGCGGTACGAATGCCGCCAGCGGTGTCGTGCCTGAACTGACACGGGCTCTTCACCGGGCCGTCGTCGCCGGCAAGATCGATGAGGCGATGCGGTTGCAATACCAGCTGATCCCCGTCTTCGATGCCCTGATCTCGCTGGGCGAGTTCCCCGAAGGTTTCCGCGCCGGAGCCCGGTCACGCGGTTGGGACCTCGGACTCGGCCGCGTCCCCGTCTCCGAGGATCAGCGGCAGCAGATCGCGGCGATGCAGAACCGGATCGATCATCTGGTCGCCGGAGTCCAGGTCGCCGGAGGGCCAGGTGAGTTCGGTGACCTCACGCTGCGGCAACCAAGCGTCGGTGTCGGAAATGGCACCGCGAAGGGGCCCGGCGGCGCCCCGGTGTCACCCGAGGCGATCGATCAAATCGTCCGTCGCGTCTTGACGCAGCTGAAGTCGTAGCGATCGAAGGGAATCAGTCTTCGACGCGGATGATCCGTCGTCCGATATGAACCACGCCGTCGTCAGCGGTCGCCCGGACTTCGATCAAATGCGTCCCGGTCGATACGCCCTGCGGCAGGTTGGCAGCCCAGATGTGATCGGTGCGATACGGCTTGGGCAGCGGCAACCAATCGGCGTCCGTGGTCCCTTCCTCTCGCTCCGCGGCGGCAACGAACGCCGGATCGGCCATTCGGCGGGGTTCCATCGTGACCCACTCGCTGTCGCCCAGACGCAGTTCACAATGAGTCTTCGCCGATCCGGCGAAGACGTTCGCCAGGATCGTCGTCGCTTCCAGAGCGTCCGGCTTGACCGTCTCGGGGGCGTAGATGTTCATCTGGTATTCGGCGGGTCGACTCGCCGCTCGAAACTGCAGCGAGTACTGATCCCCATCGAACTCCATGATCGAATATCCGTTGGGTCCACCGTCGCTCATCGTCGCATGCGGGATGCCACGTTCGTCCTTGCGGCCTCGCCACCAACTGCCACAAACGGTGACGTTGACCACGTGATGATGCTTTTCCGGCCCCTGCCAACCGTCTTCTTCGCCGATGAAGCGGTGTTCCATGTAGTGGGTGTGAGCCGATAGCGAGACGGCCGCCGGGCGTTGCTCGATCAACCGATAAAGCTCTTGTCGATCTTCGACATCGGTCAAGGGAATGTGCATCATCAGCACCACCAACTGATCCGGCGGGATCATCGCCAAATCGTTGCGGATGAACTCCATTTGGCGTTCACCCAAGCCGCCGAAGTACCGGCCTCGCTCCCCGTCTCGTGCTCCGACCCACATGACATCATCGAGCACCAAAAAGTGCGTGGGTCCATGGTCGAACGAGTAATACGCCGGCCCGTAGATCCGTTCGAAAGTCTCGTCGCTATGCTGATCGTCCTCGGCATCGAAGTTCAAATCATGATTGCCGATCACGTTGTACCAGGGAATTCCGATCATCGCGATCGCCTGATTGTGAGGTGCGAAAACGTCGAGGTCATCGAAGACGATGTCGCCCAGCGTCACACCAAAGGCGGCACCATGGGCATCGTTGGCGATCACCTGCTCTACCAAGTCATGCGCCATGTACTCGACTTCCTTGACATTCCGCGATTGTGTGTCGCCAAAGATCAACGCCCGGAACTTGTCCGGTTCGGCCCGCTTGGTCAACGGAAAATCGATCGACTCCGGCAGCGGACCGGTCGGTGCGACTCCGGCAAACTTGAAGTCGGCGGGAGAGCCTGCCGGCTTGTGGATGTAGTAAAACTGCGGCAATTGCTCGTCGTTGACCGGCGTCATGTAGCCCCGCGGCTTGATCACGAAGACGATCGTGTCGTCATCGACCGAAATCTCGTAACGACCATCCTCGTCCGTGGTCACGATGTCGACACCGTTGCTGACCCGAACGCCCGGCAAACCGGGTTCGCCGGCGTCGAGTCGTCCGTTCCCGTTGGTGTCCGAGAAAACCGTGCCCCGGGCTGTCTGTGAGCCATCTCTGATGACTAGCGTCTGATTCGCCCCGGCTTCCGGATCGCTATTTCGGGGCGTGGTCAACGACCGCTCGGTCAGCGGCCGCTTGTCGTGGCGATGCCCGTGTGAATGAGGCCCGTGTGAATGCCGATGGGTTTTTTCGCCCCCATCGTGGGCGAGTGAACCGGGTAGCGGGCCGGCGGTCAGGCAAAACGCGGCCAACGGCCAAGCCAGTGAAAAACGCATGAAGTTAACTCGAAAGGATGGTGAAAACGTGAGCCGGCAACGACTGACGGCGAAGAAGCGAATCGCTCCGGAAAGCTGATCGGAAGGCGAAAAGCGCCCGGAAAGCGAGCCGACACGGCGACTCCCGCCGCTGTGAGACGGATGGGAACGCGAGCCAAATTTTAATTGTCCGATCGAACCTCGCCCACCGACCTCGCCGCGGTGTCCAGCGGAACGGCTGCGAACCAGACAATCCAGGATCCTGCTCAGGCGCCAGCGATTGCCCGCTGCACTACGATGAAGCTGGCGGTGCGGCGTCGCCTGCCCGAGCGAAAAACAACCTGCCGGTCGAGCCAACTCGCTGGACGACCGGCCACAGTTTCGGATCCCCACGATTATGGAATCTCGTCACGGCGGTATCATCCACTCCTACCAGAAGTACGACCCGGCGAGTTTTCCGAGCCCCTCGCAGCCGCCCCCTGACCTGGTCGGCCCGGCGTTCGAGCATGCGTTGATGTATGGCGATTTTCGGGAATTCAGTGAAGACGAACTGTCGCGGGCGATCCGGCTCGACCCGAGTCAGATCGCCGGCTTGGGACCATCGCTGGAAAGCTTGCGGGCGATGCTCGAAGAACGCAAACGCAAGATTTTGGCAACCTACGAGACCCGGGCGGTCGAAAAGAAGGCTCGCAAGGCCTTCGCCAAAGCGGCCAAATCGGTCCCCGTGCCGCCGCCGCTGAAAGCGAGGTACGAACGAGCGATCCGCGAAGAGCAGCCGTACGAGCTCGAACGGCTCTGGTATCGGGCTGGGGATGATCACGGCCCCCTCGCCGTCGGCCTGCTTCAGGTCAGTGAAAGGATGGTCGAAAAGCATCAAGTGCTCGAACTGGCGTCGAAGTACGAGTTCACCGGGATCACGACGCTCAGTGTCGCTGAGGCACTCGAAGTCAAGCAGGAACTCGAAAAGATCGACGAGCTGCTCCGCCAACTCGAAGAAGCCGCCAAGTCGGCACAGTTGGCGATCATCGATATGGAAATGCTCAGCGAGTTCGCGCAGCCTGAGGAAATGGAATCGCTGGAGGAAATGCAGCGACAGGTGGAGAACCTGATCCGGGAACAGGCCGAGCGGCAGGGATTGGAAAGCGACCGCCAAGGCGGGTTCCGCTTGACCCCGCAAGCCTACAAGATTTTTCAGGGGCGGTTGCTGAGCCGAATTTTTAGCGAACTGCAAGCTTCCCGCAGCGGTCGACACCAGGGTGACGTGGTCGGTGAAGGGGCCGTCGAGTTACAGCAGACCAAGCCGTACGAGTTCGGCGATAGTGTTGCCAACATCGATATCACCCAATCGGTGATCAACGCCATGCTCCGCAGCGATCCGGGCGAATCGATCAGGTTGAGCGGACGAGACATCGTCGTGCACAAGACTCGCAATCATCCGAAATGCGCCACCTGCGTGATCATGGATATGAGCGGTTCGATGCGGTACGACGGCCAATACATCAACGTCAAGCGGATGGCGTTGGCGCTCCAAGGCTTGATCAATTCCGAGTATCCCGGCGATTTCCTCCGGTTTATCGAAATGTATACCTTCGCCAAACTGCGTTCGCCGGGCGAGATCGTCAATATGATGCCCAAACCGGTCACCATCCATGACCCCTGGGTACAACTCAAAGCCGATATGAGTCGTGAGGACATCAGCGAATCGTTGGTCCATCCGCACTTCACGAATATCCAGCACGCACTCAAGATCGCCCGACAGAATCTGGTCAATACCGATACGCCGAATCGTCAAATCGTCTTGATCACCGACGGTCTGCCGACGGCACACTTCGAAGATGAGTGGCTCTACATGCTTTACCCGCCGCATCCGAAAACCGAAGAGGCAACGATGCGAGAAGGGGCGCTCTGCATGAAGGAAGGGATCACGATCAACCTGTTTTTGATCCCCAGTTGGTCGCAGAGCGAAGAGGATATCCGTTTCGCCTATCGACTCGCCGAGAGCACTCGTGGCCGCGTCTTTTTCACGAGCGGCAAAAATCTCGACCGTTTCGTGCTTTGGGATTACGTCAAAAACCGCCGGGACATCATCAGTTGAGGATCGAGGTCGATCCGGTCATAATAAACGAGCCGCTTTGGACAAGGCATCGTCACTGCCAGACACGAGCAAGGTATCGGAATCTTTGAGGACCGAATCGGGGTCGGGTGAGGGGACGATCTTGTCGTTGAGGACATCGTGCAATGCGATCACGGTGAGGTCCATTGTCTGGCGGAGTTTGAGTTGGCGGAGTGTCTTGCCGTTCCAAACGTCGGGGACCGCCATTTCTTGGATGCTAAATCCCTCGCCTAATTTGACATAATTGAGCAGCGCGGTTCCCGACAGACGGGTTGCTAGTGCGGTCGCAGTGTCACGTTCTGGGAATACCGTTTCGGTCACACCGATCCGCTGCATCACCCGAGCATGGTCTCGCGAAATCACCTTTACATAAACTTCTTTGACCTTCAGGTCGTGCAGTGCCAGCGTCGCCAGAATGCTGGCGGTGATGTCATCACCGGTGGCGATCACGCCGACGTCGGCATCCGCCGCTCCGATCCGTTGCAACGTTTGGATATCGGTCCCGTCGCCGACGGCGGCACGAGCGACTTGCGGCGCGATCCGGTCGACGACTTCGCCATCGGGATCGACTACGATCACATCGTGACCGGCCGAACTGAGTGCCTCGGCGGCGCTGAATCCGAAATTACCGAGTCCGATTACCACAAACCGCTTCATCTCGCACCCTCTTTAACCGACAACGACATCTTCATACGCATAACGAAAACGGCCTCTCCCGGGCCGACGTGTGACCAGTGCGGCCGCTAATGTCAGCGGGCCGACACGCCCCAAGAACATCAGCAGCGTGACCGTGCCCCGGCCCGTGGTCGACAGTTCAGACGTCATCCCCATCGACAACCCCACGGTACAAAACGCGCTGACGGCCTCGAACATCCGTACCAGGAAACGGGCATCGTTGCCCGGCAGCGGCTCGGTCGCCGCTAAGGAAAAGACCCCCGCGACGACGACGGCGACCGCCACGGCGAGCAGCCCGAACGCCCGCTGAATCGTTTCGTCGGGTACCGAGCGACCGGCGAAGGACGCCGTCTCCCAAGATCTCAAACGCGACCAGGCGAGCAGCCCAATCAACGCGAAAGTGGTCGTCTTGAGCCCGCCCGCGGTCGACCCCGGCGAGCCTCCGATCATCATCAGTAGGATCGTCAAGAAGTTGGCACTGTCCGACGCCGACGCGTAGTCGACCGAGTTGAACCCCGCCGTCCGCGCGGTCACGCTCATGAACAGTCCGTTATAGAACTTATCGACCGGCCGCATGCCGGACAGACAATTATCCCATTCGAACATGATGAACAAGACCCAGCCGCCGCAGACAAGAATCGCGGAGGTCCACAATACCAAGCGGCTGTGCAACGACATTCGGACCCGGAACTTTCGTCTTGAACCGAACCAGTTCAGACCGATCTCCTCCATCGGCAGAAAGCCGATGCCACCGGCGATGATCAGGATGATCACAACGGTGAGTGTCGCTGGCGCGGCTTGAAAGCCGACCAAGGAATCGGAAAAGGTTGAAAATCCGGCGTTACAAAACGCACTGACCGAATGAAAGGTGGCCGGCCAGAGCGCGTCGACCCACCCCATTCGCGGTGCCCACAACAGGTACAACGCCGTCGCGCCGATCGCCTCCAAAATCAACGTGAAGCGGACGACATCCAACGCCAATCGCTTGGTGTCGATATGCGGGGCGGCGTCACGAGAAGTGCCGGCGAGCATCTCCGCGCGCAGCGACAATCGGCGTCCCAAAGCGACGATGATCAGCGTCGTGAACGCCAGCATCCCGAGGCCGCCGAGCTGGATCAGCAACAACAAAAACGCTTGGCCGAGCGGCGTGAAGTGGGTAGCGGTGTCGACCACGATCAAACCGGTGACACAAACCGCGCTAGTCGCCGTGAACATCGCGTCAATCCAACCCAACGGCTCGCCGACATAGAGTCCCGGCAGCAACCGCAGGCCCAACGTCCCCGCGGCGATCAGCAACACGAACGAGCCGACAAACATTTGCGGCGGCGTCAATCCCTGCCAAAGTCCGGCCTCACGGCCTTGCGGGACGTCCCAGCGACTCCGCGGCCCGGAACCGGGGCGTAACGAGTCCGAATGGGGGTAACGTCGCGCCACAGCGTCCTCGAGCACCAATTTCTTCGACAGCCGGCGTTAAGTCGAACACTTGCCGGTCACTTCAGCAAGCCGCCGACCGAGCGCGATGACCCGTTCGGATTGCTGCGGGTCGCTCAACTTTCCCCCACTATCAAAGGCTTGATCGGCCTTGCCGACCGCGACCTGTTCGGGCAGCACCAGAACGCCGATGTTACCCAAGATCGCCCGCACATGAACCAGACCGCGAAGGCCGCCTAGCGGGCCAGGCGAAGCCGATAACAGACCAGCAACTTTTCCTCGATAGGCCGCCAGTGGCGGTTCGTCTGCGGTCGCCCGGGAAACCCAATCGATCGTGTTCTTCAATAGCGGCGTAATCGAGCTGTTGTATTCAGGACAAGCGATCAGCAACCCGTCGTGTGCGGCAAACAATCGCTTCAATTCGGCCAAGCGATTCGGCAGCGGCTGCTCCCGTTCCAAGTCCTCATTGAAGATCGGCAGCGGAAAATCGGCCAGATCGATCAGGGTCACTTCGCCGCCGGCTTGCTCGACACCGGTCGCCGCGATCCGTACCAGCCGCTGGTTGAACGAGTCGCGGCGGCTGCTACCGGAAAAGGCAAGGATTTTCGCTGCGGGCATGGATCGACTCCCTGAGCCAGAGATGAAGGGTGATTCGGATGCATTAACGACTTGTCAGGTAAGTCAATCCGCCGATTTCTCGGATCGAGGCCGGAACCCGCTGGGCCCTTTTTGGTTACAATGTTGGCGCGTGTCGTCGATCGACGACACGTCCCTCCCGACCGTTTCCTACCTCCAGCCTCATTTCGACGCATGATCCGAAATTGTAAACCAGTTTGTCCGTCCCGCCCCGTTTCGCCGCGGATCGGACGCGTCGGCGTCAGCGATGTGCCATCAAATGCCGCTGAACGCAGTTACCGGCAATTCGATCGCCCTTGCCGACAGCGGCAGTCGCGCGGACGGTGTACGCATCGTACCGGCTTTACGCTGTTGGAATTGCTGTTGGTCTTGGCGATCCTGGTCGTCCTGGGCGGTATCGTGCTGGTCAACTTTGGCGGTGCTCAGACCGACGCGAACGTCAACGCGACGATCACTCAGCTCAACTCGCTGAAGCAATCCGTGCAGATGTATCAGATCCGCATGAACTCGCTTCCTAAATCGCTGGACGAGCTCAAGGATGGACCGAGCGATTCGGCCAAGCAAGCGAAGTGGACCGGGCCGATCATCGACCGAGTGCCGGAAGACGCTTGGGGAAATCCGATCAATTACACGCTGAAGGGGAACGATTTCGAACTTCGTAGCGGCGGGATCGATGGCCAGATGAATACCGAAGACGATTTGGTTGTAACCAAGTAACCGCTGCACTCGGACCGCTGTAATGTTATCCCCGATTCGCCACGCCACCCCGATCGCCGCCGTCGATCCGGTCGGATGGGGCGATCAGGGTGCTTGGGAACCCCAGGGTACCCGAGAGCCCCAGGGCTCCCGGGCGGACGCGTGTACCCGCGGCGGCCGACGATCGGTTGACCGGCGGTCCGGCGGCTTCACGATCGTCGAATTGTTGCTGGCGTTGGCGATCGTGGTGACGTTGGCGGCGATGGTCGTGCCCTCCTTTGGCGGATTATTGGCCGACCGTCGGGTCGCCCGGAGTGGCGATCAATTGCGGGTCGAAATGATGCAGGCGCGGCTGTCGGCGATGCGTTCGGGGCGGACTTACCTGATGCAGGTGCTGGTAGAGAGCAATCAGGTACGGGTGCGACCGTGGGTCGACATGAACGATATGACCGAAACACTCGACCAGACCGGCGGTTCTTCGATGCTGATGACCGGCGGCAACGTCATCGGTGGTCAGATGCAGGAGGTCGATGTCGAAGCGGAGGGACGTGAGGTGACGTTACCCGAGAACATCAAGGTCGGCGACGTCAGGGTCGAGTCGACACCGCGGAGTTACATGATCGACAGCCAAGCCCAAGCTCAAGGCGGCGACGGATGGAGTCAACCGGTGCTGTTTTTCCCCGACGGTTCGACCAGCACGGCAGCGATCACACTGTCGACCGAAGGGGTCGGTCGGGTCATCGTGCTGCTACGTGGTTTAACGGGTGAGGTCACCGTCACCAACGTGTTGGCGGCGCTCGACAACGGAGGCGGCAATTGAAAAAGCGCCGCGGATTTTCGCTGCTCGAAATCTTACTCGCCCTCGCTATTTTCGGCGGAGCGTTGGCCGTGCTGTCACAGATCGTCGGCACCGGCGTCGATGCCGGCAGCAGTGCCCGGGAATTAGCGATGGCACGACTGTTGTGCCAATCGAAGTTGTCCGAACTGCTGCTCGTCAACGTCACACCGACCGCCGTACCGAGCACTCCGCTGCCGAGTCCCGATTCGGCCTCTGATACCGTGTTCCAATATGCGGTTGAAGTCGCTCCGGCGCCGATCGACGGGCTGCTGGTGTTGCGTGTATCGGTCGAAGCGAAATCGCCCGACGCGGATGCCGCGGTGGCCAGTTACAGCATCACGCGTTGGATCATCGATCCGTTACTCGGTCTTGAGCAGGCCGAAGCCGAGGCGGCGGCGATGCGGTCGAGCGATCCGGCTATGGGAGGAATGCTGCCATGACCGTCCGGCCGATTCGCCAACCTCAAACCGACTCTCACTCACACACCCCCCCGCGACGTCAGATTCCCTGGCACTCCGGTCGGTATGGTTTCACGCTGTTGGAGGTCGTATTGACCCTATCGATGGCCGTGGTGCTGATGTCGTTGGTCGGCGCAGCGCTGCAGTTTTATGCCGGGAGCATGAATGTTCGTGATCTGGATGTCCGCCGGGTCCAATTAGCCGCGGCGGTGTTGCAGATGGTTTCCGATGACCTGCGAGCGGCGACCTATCCCCAAGAATTTGACGCATCGGTATTGGAAAACTTTTTGGCGGGCGCCGTCGGGGGTGGCGGTGGCGATTCCGTCTCCTCGGCCGCCAGCGAAGTGCTCGGGATCGGTGATGGCAATCCCGGAACGCTCGAATCGCCGGGGCTGGAGTCCGAGTCGATCGACCTGATGGCCTCGACCATGACGCTCATGCGACCCGGCATGATCGGCAATGAGACGGAGATCCAGTTCGACATCAGCCGACTCCCGCGACTGGAACAGTGGCAACCGATACTCGGCGATTCACCCGCTGAGGTGGCGGATGTCCCCAGCGACTTGAAGACGGTCACTTATTATGTCCAACCGCCCGGTGCCGTCGGAGGTGTTTCGGACCCGCTGCGGGAATACCTACCGCAGGATTCCGATGGGGCGGCCGCGACCGGTCAAACGCCAGGCGGATTGGTCCGTCGTGAGCTTGATCGGGCGGCGAACAAGTGGGCAGTCGAAACGGGAGGGATCTCGCGGCTACTGACGACCGGCGACCTGCTCGCCGAAGAAGTGATCGCGATCGAGTTCTCCTACTTCGACGGCGTCAACTGGCAGCCATTTTGGAACAGCGATCAGATGCAAGCGCTGCCGTTGGCGGTCCAGGTCAAGCTGACGATCGGCGAACCAGCCAGTGCGGATGGTGAGCCGACCGCGGCGACGACCGCCGAACCACGAACTTTCACTCAGATCATTCAACTGCCGGCCGGTCGCGCCGTGCCGTTGCAATCGACGCCGATGGGGGCGATGCCATGACAACGATTGCAGCCACACCAGTCGGTTCGCATCACGCTCACCGGTCGGAAACACGCCAACCGCGAGACGGTTTTTTTCTGGTCGTCGTCTTGGTCGTGATCGCCGTCGCGACGCTCGCCGCGTATTCGTTTACCGAAACGATGCTGGCCTACGACGAAGCCTCGCACCTGTCGGGCGACACCGTCCAAACCCGGGCTGCGGCGGAATCGGCGATCGAAATGACGCGCCGAGTACTTGCACAACCGGCGACGGAGCAGGATGCCTTCGGCGGCCTGTTCAATAATCCGGCGTTGTTCCAGGCCGTCACGATCGTCACACCCGATGTCGACGGCCGCGCCGTCAATTTCTCAATCCTCGCACCAGCGATGGACGAAACCGGGCGACTGGCCGGAGTTCGTTACGGATTGCGGAATGAGTCGGCGAAGCTGAACGTCAACGCCTTGATCGCGTTGGACAGCAATTCCGAATTGCTGGCGCCGGCGATGAGCCTTATGTCGGGTGATGCCGCAGGATTGGCCGATGGGTTACTCGGCGGTATGGGTGGCGAGATGAGTGACCTCAGTCTCGCTCAGTCGCTGCTGATGGCCTTGCCCGGAATGACGTTGGATGTTGCCGATGCGATTCTCGATTGGCTCGATGAAGACGATGAACCGCGCCCGTTCGGTGCCGAGGCGGAATACTACACGACGCTGCCGACACCGTATGAGCCGAAGAACGGGCCGATCGATAGCATAGAAGAGTTGTTGCTCGTCCGTGGCGTGACCCCAGACCTGCTGTTCGGCGTCGACGCGAACCGAAATGGCGTGGTCGATGCCGCCGAGCAGCAGATGGGGATGGCCGATGTCGGTTCGATGTCGGCGCTCGGCTGGTCAGCTTTCCTGACCGTCCACGGCCAAGAAGCGAATCGTCGACGCGACGGCACGCCGCGGATCAACATCAACCAGGAGAGCCTGGAAACACTCGCGGACGAACTGGAAACGGCGATCGACAATCCCGACTACGCCAGCTTCATCCTCGCCTACCGAATCGGCGGCCAAGCCGCGGAATCAGCGGCCGGTAGTGCTGCGGAAGGAATGCTGGGTGGTGGTGCGGGTGCGGGTGGTGGTGGTGGTGCGGGTGGTCGTGCGGGTGCGGGTGGTGGCATGATGGGTGGCGAGGACGCCGATGCGATCCCCTGGACCGCGGACGATGCGGCGGGACTCGACCTGACCGGCGGCGCCGGGACTCAATTCTCGCAAATCCTGGACCTGATCGATGCCACGGTGACGATCGACAATCAGGTTTACTCATCGCCATTCACCTCCGACCCGATCCAGATGTCGCTCTACATGCCGTTGTTGATGGAATCGTTGACGACGCAAGATTTCGACAAAATGCCGGGACGAATTAATATCAACGACTGTCCCGCGGAATTGCTCTACGGAATCCCGATGCTCGATGCCGATTCGGCCGCCGCGATCCTCGAAGCGCGAGCCCAACCGGGCGAGAGTGAGAATCGTAATTACGAAACCTGGCCGCTGGTCGAAGGGTTGATCTCGTTGGAAATGATGCGCGGCTTGATGCCGTTGGTCACCGCCGGTGGTGACGTCTATTCGGCCCAGATTATCGGCTACCACGAAACCGCGGCGGCTTCGACGCGGTTGGAAGTCATCATCGATGCGACAAGTGTCAATCCGAAAGTCGTCCTTTACCGTGACCTGTCGCACCTCGGGCGCGGGTTCGACCTGTCGGTACTCGGTATCCGACATTTTGTCCCCGAAGCGAATTAGCGATCTGCGTAGAATGAAAGGGAAACGACCGTCGGACTGCTGCAGAGCGAATAAGAAAAGAGACAAGTAAGAAAGACAATAAGAAACATGGGTAATTTGATCGCGATCGATTGGGATTCGCACGAACTGCGAGCCGTCGCCGGACGGACCGCGTCCGGCGGCATCACGGTGACCGGTTCGGCGACGATGCCGATTACCGGTGACGATGTCACCACGATCGGAGCCGCGGTGAACGAAATCGTGGCGAAATTGGGAGTAACCAAAGCCAAGCACAAGTTGATCGTCGCGATCGGTCGGGGAAAGGCCGAATTGCGTCAGTTGAACTTGCCACCGGTTCCCGAGAACGAGTTGCCGGCCGTCGTTCGCTTCCAGGCGATGCAAAACTTCAGCACGGTCGGTGATTCGGTTTCGGTCGATTACCTGCCTGTCGAAGTCGCCAGTCACGCCTCTTCGGTGATCGTCGGTGGCGTCAGTCCGGCGACGATGAAGCAGGTCGAGGCGGTCGCCAAGAGCGTCTCATTGGAGCTGAAGCGAGTCGTCCTGCGACCGGTCGCCGCGGCGGCCCTGTTTTCACTTAAAGCCGGTGGAGGAGCCGCCGTCGAGGGCGATTGCGTGCTGGTCGACCTGTTGGCCGACGACGCCGAAATTGTGGTCTTCCGGGCGGGCAAGGTCGTGTTCGTCCGCTCGGTCCGAATGCCTGAACAGACGAGCGGACGTTCGACGCAGATCGCCGGAGAAATCCGCCGCAGCCTGATGGCCTGCAGCGGCGATTCCAGCGGGGACGGCACCCAGCGGGTCGTGATCTGGGGACAGGCCAAAACTCACCAGGATGATATCACTCAACTGCGTGAACTGCTCAAGTGCGACGTGCAAACGCTCGATCCACTCGGACTGGTTGACGTCGATGCCAAACAGTCAGCGGCCACGCCCGCGTCAGAACATACCGGCCGCCTGGCTCCGTTGATCGGAGTCCTAGCCGCCGACGCCGCTGCGGAATCGACCGCCGGTCAATCTCCCTTACTGGTCGATTTCCTCAACCCACGCAAAGTTGTCGAGGTCCAACAGGACAACCGGGGCAAGATCATCGCCGGAGCCGCCGCCGCTGTGGCCGCGGGCCTGGTCGCTTACCTCGGCTGGTCGTCGCTGGCCAATCTGTCCGCCGAAATCGAACGACGCGAACAGGAACTCGCCTCCCTGCGTCCTCAGGTGACGAAGGCCGAAGAGAGCATCGCTCGCACCGAGCGGGTCGACCAGTTTCTCGATTCCAGCGTCGTTTGGCTCGATCAGTTCCGACGACTCGCCGAACGGATGCCGCCCGCCGATAAGGTGCTCATCCGAACCATCGGTGCCTCGTCGTTACCACGAGAAGGAGGCGGTCGGTTAACCGTTTCAGGGGTCGCTACCTCGCCGACCGTCGTCGACGAAATGCAGACCGCGCTGCGTGACGAGAACCACAGCGTCAGCGGCGGTGGGGCAACGGAGCAAAGCGACGATGAGACCTATCGCTGGAACTTCACTCAGTTCGTAACCATCCCCGCCGATCTGATCCGTACGCGACGCTACGCCGCTTTTAAGGAAGGAATCGAGGCTGTTGCCAATGCCGCTAGCGATGATGAAGCGGTGACCGCCAGCGATGATGAATCGGTAGCCGCTGCTGATGATGAACCGGTAGCCGCTGGCGATGACGAACCGGTAGACGCTGATGATGAACCGGCAGCCGCCAGCGATGATGAACCGCTCGAGTCGCTTGAGCCGACCGATTCGGCGCCAGTGGTCGATCCTGATACCGATTTGCCTGCCGATAGCACCCCGAATGGTGCGGGAGTGAACCAATGACGACCCGAGAAAAAATTCTGACCTTCGGAGTCGGCGGAATCCTGGTAGTTGCCGGATTGCAGTATCTGTGGATGCAATATCGTGGCGCCGTCGAAGCCCGCCAGACCCGGATCGCGACGCTTGACGACCAGATTTTCCAAGCCCGCGACCAGCTGATCCAGGGAGCTTTTTCCGATCAGATGATGGGCGAATACCTGGTCCGATCACTGCCGAGTGACCTCGAGACGGCGGTGCCGGACTACATGCGTTGGCTGTACGAAATCATCTCCTTGATCGACCTTCGCGAAACGTCGGTCAAGTATGTCAGTTCGGTACCGGCCGGAGATCTCTATCAAAGCCACAGTTTCAAGGTCAACGGCAGGACCGACCAACTCGGCTGGGTCGAATTGCTCTACGCTTTCGATTCCAAAGATTATCTGCACCGGATTTCGAGCCTACAGGTTCGACCGGCCCGCGACGGTGGGCTGGCGATCGACATGACGATCGACGTGATCAGCCTCTCCGCGGCTCAGCCCGACCTGGTGCCACCGAAACACTCGTCGCCCCTGATCGGCGACTTCGATCTGTACGCCGATACGATTTGGGAACGCAACTTTTTCTCGCCGCCCAATCAGCCGCCACGGTTCACTACCCCGTCGCGTCTTTCGGTGAACTTAGGAGAAACCGCTCAAATCGCGATCGCCGCTGCCGACCCCGAGGAACAGCGAGTGCGATACGAAATCGTCGGTGATCATCCCGAGGGTTTTGAGATCGATCCCCGATCGGGCGAGATCCGCTGGCAACCCGAGAGTCTGGGGGTCTACAGCGTCGCCGTTCGAGCTTCCGACGACGGCCTCCCCTCGCAAAGCAGCGAGCAGACTTTTGAAATCGCGGTCGTCGAACCGCCCGTGGCCGCCGAGGACCCATCGGCAGGATTCGATGAAGCCACGCAGACGGTGTTGACCGGTCTGGTTCAGGGCCGCGGCGATTGGACGGCCTGGATGAAGGTCCGCACCCAAGGCACGACCCTAAAACTCCGCCCCGGCGATCAGTTTCAGATCGGCAAGATGTCGGGGACGGTGGTCGATGTCAATTCGAAGTACGTCTTGCTTGAAAGCGATGGCAAGCGGTTTGAACTGCGAGTCGCCGGAAATCTAGCCGAAGCCGCCCGCTCGGCAGAAAGTCGCTGACCAATTCCCCTCAGAGTCATCGATGCCCACGAAACGAACTTTGCAACCGGCACTCGAACCGGCGACCAGTGCTGACGAATCTCGCCGCCGTTTTCTCGGCTCATCGCTGTCGAGTGTCGCCATGGGCGTCGGTGGTACGGTCGTCGGCGGTACGGTTGCTGCGCCCGCCGTCCATGCCGCGGCGACCGATGACGTGCTGCGGGTCGGGCTGATCGGCTGTGGCGGGCGAGGTACCGGGGCGGCTCGGCAGGCTCTGTTGGCCGACGAGCGGGTCCAATTGGTCGCAATGGGTGACGCGTTTGCTGATCGGATCGAGACGAGCCTGCAATCGCTGTTGGTCGACCGCTCGGTCGCCGACAAGATCGACGTGTCGCCCGACCACCGCTTCGTCGGCTTCGACGCCTACCGCGATGTGTTGGCGACCGATGTCGATGTCGTCCTGTTGACCACGCCGCCCCACTTTCGCCCGATCCATCTCAAGGCGGCGATTGACGCCGGGAAACATGTCTTCGCCGAAAAGCCGGTCGCCGTCGACGCGCCCGGTGTCCGTTCGGTTTTGGAAACCTGCGCCGAGGCGAAGCGGAAACGGTTGTCGGTCGTCTCGGGGCTCTGTATCCGCTACGACGCCGGATTTCGTGAAACGGTCAATCGGTTGCACGACGGAGCGATCGGCGAAATCCACACGATGATCGCCGACGATTACCGCGGTCCGATTTGGGTGAAGCCACGGAAACCCGACTGGTCGGACATGCATTGGCAGATGCAAAACTGGTACTACTTCACCTGGTTGTCGGGCGACTTCAACGTCGAACAGCATGTCCATTACCTCGACGTCGCCGCGTGGGTGCTGGGTGGCTATCCCATCAAAGCGATCGGGATGGGCGGGCGCCAGGTGCGGACCGATCCGATGTACGGCAATATTTTCGATCACCATAGCGTGACTTACGAATATGCCAACGGTGCCCGGTTGATCAGCAATTGCCGGCAACAACGCGGTTGTAAGAACCGGATGGGTTCCTTCGCTCTGGGGTCCAAGGGGCGGGCCAACGTCTCCGAAAGCCGTCTGGAAATCAATTCAGCCAGCGACTGGGTCTATGACCAGAAGGCCAAAAACATGTATCAGGTCGAACACGACGAGATGTTTGCGGGTATCCGTTCCGGCCAACCGATCAATAACGGCGAATACATGGCTCACAGCACGCTGTTGGCGATTATGGGACGGATGGCAACTTACACCGGCCAAGAGATCGGTTGGGACCAAGCGATGAACTCGGTCGAGGATCTCTCGCCGACCACCTACAACTGGGATGCCGATCCGCCCGTAGCCGAAATCGCTCGCCCCGGGATCACCCGGTTCGTCTGACCCGCCGCGATCCGAAGCAATGTACGGGAAAAAAGTGCCAGGCACTTATTTCCCGCTCTTATTTCCCGCTCGGGCCTAATCTGCCATGCAGACGTTCCTGCCACTCCGACAAGCACCGACCGATTAGCCGATGAATGATTCGCCTCGCCTGTTGATCCTGGGGGCCCATCCCGACGACGCCGAGTATCACGGCGGCGGTTTGGCGGCGGCCTACCGTGAAGCGAAACGGACGGTCAAGTTGGTCTCGGTGACCGACGGTTCGGCGGGACACCACTTTCGTTCCCCGACGGAGTTGGTGCCGTTGCGGCGGGCGGAGGCGGCGGCGGCCGGTGCCGTGATCGGTGCGACTTACGAGACCTGGGATTTTCCCGATGGCAACCTCGAACCGACGTTGCAGCTTCGCCAACGGATCATCCGTGAGATCCGCCAGTTCAAGCCCGATCTGCTGTTGACCCACCGGACGTGTGACTACCATCCCGATCACCGCGCTGTCGGCCAATGCGTCCAGGACGCGTCCTACATGGTTACGGTCCCGCATGTGGTACCCGAAGTACCGGCGTTGCGGCAGGACCCGGTCGTCGCCTTTCTGCCCGATCTGTTCACTCGCCCTGCACCGCTGCGCCCCGACGTCGTGATCGATATCGCGTCACGGATCGAGACGATCGCGATGATGCTCGCATGTCACCGCTCACAACTCTTCGAGTGGCTCGCCTACGAAGCTGGGTTGGTCGACACGGTTCCGGCCGACGAAGACCAAAAACTGGGCTGGGTCAGCGACTGGGTTGTCCGACACGTCCGTCCGCGAGCGGAAAAGTTTCGCGATGAACTGATCGCCCGCTGCGGTACCGAGCGGGGGCGATCGTTGGAGTTGATCGAATTGTTCGAGATCAGCGAATACGCTCGGCAACCCGATGCAGCGGCTCTGCGACAGCTTTTTCCCGGAATGATCGCTCGAATCTAACCGAACAACGCGGTGATCGGCCGGCCCCGGTCGGTGATCGGCACGGGGCGGTCGCCGTCGTAGAGGTTTTTGCTGGGATCGATGCCGACGGCGGCACAGATCGTAGCGAAGAAGTCGGGGACGCTGACCGGATCGGCTACGATCTGCTTGCTCATTTCGTCGGTTTCGCCCCAAGCACCGCGGTGCTGTAAGCCGCCACCGGCGAGCACGCAGGTGAAGGCGGTGCCCTGATGGGCTCGACCGCCGTTGCTGTCGAATCCGGCGGGGCGGCCGAATTCGGTGGTGATCACGATCAACGTTTTATCCAGCAGGCGTTTCGCTTCGAGGTCGGCGATCAACGTAGCGACGGCGGTATCGAGTTCGCGGATCAGGGCGTGTTGCTGCAGAATCCCCTCGTTGTGGACATCCCAGCCGGCACCGTTGAGGAAATTGAGGTTGTGGGATACCTCGATGAACCTCACGCCGCGCTGGACCAATCGCCGCGACAGCAGACAACGCTGGCCGAACTCGCCGCCATAACGGTTTCGCAGATCGTCCGGTTCCTCGTCGAGCCGGAAGACCCGCGAGAACTCGGGGCCGCTGAGTTTCAGACTTTGGCGGATCGCCGCTTCGTAGCTTTCCAAACGGGGGTCATCCGCTGACGGCGCGTGCTCGTGCAGCAGTTCCAAGAATCGTTCTCGCCTGCTCTGGCGCGGCGGGGTGATGTGATCGGGACGTGACAATCCGGCCGGACCTTGGCTGGTATCGGTCAAATAGAGGTAGCCGGCAGCGGCACCGAGAAAGCCGGGGCCGCGGGTGACATTGGGATATCCGATCAGGACATAGGGCGGAGCGTCGTCGGTCAACGGGCCGCGTTGATGGGTGACGATCGAGCCGATCGATGGGTAGGTGACGGTGCCACTGATCGGGCGGCCGGTGTGCATTCGGTTGGTCGCCGCGGCGTGCTCATCGATCACTTCGTGGTTGACCGTCCGCACCGCGGTGACCCGGTCCATCAACGGGGCCAATGTGCTGAGATGTTCACAGACGCGAACACCCGCGACCGCGGTTTCGACCGCAGGGTAATAGGAACCCGGTTTGCGGGTTTTGGGATCACCCATCGCTTTGGGGTCGAACGTATCGATTTGCCCCATGCCGCCACCGAGCCAAATCGAGATCACGTGTTCGGCTTGACCCCGCACCATCGGGCGGCGCGGTGCCCCGTTGGCGGCGTCGGGCAGCAGCAATCCCGACGCGGTGACCGCGCCGGCGGACAACCATTGGCGGCGGTTGAGTGCAAACTTTGCGTCGGCGGTATCGCGGTGGTTGTCGACGAATCGTGTCATCATGGCATCCAAACAAACTCACGGGTATTGATCAGGCCCCAGACCAGGTCTTCGTAGACTTCTCGCCAGGCCGGGTCGAGCCGCGGATCGGCAGGCGGCCCTTGGCGGATTCGCCGTTCGAGTTCCTGTTGGATCGTATTGGCTTCGGGGCGAAGGTGGTTGAACCAGGTGACTTTGGGCAGTGGTGACGGTGGCGTCACGGTCGGCGGTTCGTCGCCTGTGGCTACGAGCCGCTCGTCAAAGCCGTCGGCGAGGATCGTGGTGAACTCCTGCCGTTCCGAAGCCGTCGGTGGTCGTGTCAAGATTCTTAGGAACCAAGCGTCGACCAGGGCGTCGGCCGACGGGGCCTCGATCGCCAAGCGTGCCGATTCGCTGCCGACTGTGGCGCGGGTGAGCGTGTTGGTCAGGACGCCGTTGGCCAAAGCGCCGGGTTGCAGTGGATTCGCTTCGACGGGGCGATCACCGATCGGCATTTGACGCGAACCGTTCCAGCCGAACGCCTCCAACACATCGGTGACCGCTTGGGCACGGGGAAGCGCGAGGCTGGGACGGTCGCGTTCGTTGTTCAGGCTGGCGAGCATCCAGGCTCGGGAAGGGTGCCCGAGCGTCTGGCGATTGGTCAAGGGACGTCGGCCGTCGTGAACAAACGTCAATTCGCCGATCTCCATTGGCGTCGAAGTCGCGGCGAACAACGAATCAACGACCTGCTCGGCCGTCAACCGCCGTGGCTCCGGGGCGTTGAAGAATCGCCGCTCCGGCGCCGCGGAAATCGCCTTACCGGTCGCTTCGCGTTGATACAGATCGGAGGTCATGATCAGCCGCGTGACGTGTCGCGAGTCGTAACCATGCGAGACGAATTGGTGAGCCAACCAATCGAGCAGCTCGGGATGACTCGCCGTCTGCCCTTCCCAATCGTCGACCGGTTCGACCAGTCCGACTCCGATCAGCCGCCGCCAAATCCGGTTGACGGTCACTTTCGCGAATCGGGTGTTGCCCGGTGCGGTGATCAAGGTCGCCAACCGTTCGCGTGAATCGGCGGGCGACCGCATCAGCCGGTCGATCTCCGGACCGTCATCGATTCCGGTGATCGCGGCGAACGGCCACTGCGGAGAGACGTTTGCACCGGGGTCGAGCGTGACTCGGATCAAGGTTTGCCGATCCGATTGTTCGAAAAACTCGGTCGGTACACTGCTGGTCCCCGGCACCTTGGCGGGTGATCGGTTCAGCATCGCGGCTAGCGAAAACAGGTCTTCTTGGCTGACGTCATGGAACGGCGCGTCATGGCAGCGGGCGCACTGCATTTCGGTGGCGAGGAACGCCGATGCCAGAATATGAGCCTTAGCGGCCAGCGGCGAATCGTTCTCCGCCGCCAACGCGAACCCCGCACTGCCGCCCTCTTCGGCCCCGCCTCGCATCAGGATCAGTTCGGTCACGAGGCGATCGAGCGACTTTTGATCCCGCAGGGCGTCGTGCAAAAAGAAACGGAATGGGCCGGTGCTGCCCTGGGACTTGTTCAACAGCGTCGGGTTCTCGGCCAACATGTCGAGCCATTCACCGATCGCGTTGTCGGCGGAACGCTCGTCCGCTAACAATCGATCGATCAACCGGGTCCGCAGGTCGGCGTCCGGGTCATCGTCGCTGCCATTGGCGGCCTCGGCGAGAAACGCTTCGGCTTCCGCTTGCGACGGCGGGAGACCGACCGTATCGAGATAGACTCGGCGAAGGAACGCCGCATCGTCGATCCGCGGGGCGAACCGCAGATCGGCGGCGTCGACCGCGACATCCGGCCACTCGGCCCCGTCGCGGATCCAAGCCCGCAGTGTCGCGATCTGGTCGTCGCTCGGCCCGAGCCCGGTCGGCGGCATCCGCAGATCGGCCTCTTCGGTGACGATCCGTTCGATCAGCTCGCTCGACTCGGGGTCGCCGGGCACGATCGCCGAGTAACCCGATTCGCCGCCGGCGAGTAGGCCATCGCGGCTGCTGACCCGCAATTCGCCCTTGGCTTTCTCGTCGTGGCAGCGGTAGCAGTGTTGCCTCAAGATCGGCAGCACTTGGTCATGAAATCGTTCGACAGTCGCGGCAGCCGTCGTTTCCTCAGACCCGGTAGTCGCCGCTTCGATCTTGGCTTCGATAAAGGCATCGATCGGGTTTTGGCGATGCTGCCGCGTTACGGGGATCGCTGGCGGCGGGTTGGCGGCGGCCCAGTCGCGAGCCGCCGCGTGCCGACGATCCCAAAAATCGTCTTGCGAACGGGCAGCGGTGCGACGGGTCGTGTCGTCATGAGCCGCCAAGGAACGTTCGATCTGTTCGAGTGCCGGTCCGACGGCGGCATCGGTCAGCGGCAATCCCTCACCGCCGGTCGGCGTCAGTACATGAAACATCGCCCCGTCGTCCGAACGGATGGCCACCGTGACCTCGCCGGTCTCGACCCGCCATTTCGGTCCACCGACGATCATCTCCAGCACCACACGGGAACGCGTCGGCGTGACCGCCGCGGCTTCGACCGGGGCCGCCCCTTCTGCCGCCGTTTCATCTTCCCCGTCGAGTGGTGGATGGTGAATGGCGACCGTGCCGACCACTTCTTGTTGGCGATAACCCGGTAGCCGCAGTCCCGGCTGCCGAGGTGTCGCCACCGGGATGATCGGTTCCTCGCCGTTGGGAGGATCTTGTGTGATCGCCTCGGTCGCGGCGACCAAATGGTCGTCGACCCACAGCCGACTCAAGGAGCGGGCCCGCAACAGCAACTCGTGTTCACCCGGCGGCAACACGACGTCGGCGACCATCCGAACCAGCAGCGGCGATTTCCATCCGGTTCGAATTCCCAACTCGTCGTATCGCAGTGGGATGCGGGGCAACAGAAACGAGTCACCGACCCAGCGGGCTGTTTCCTCGGGCCACGATTCGTCGCCGCTGGGCCACTGCCGATCGCTCGGCATCGATTCCGAAAAGGTGACCAAAACCCGATCGGCCGGGACGTCAGCGGGACCGAATCGCCAGCGAGCGAGCGGTTCGGCTACCGTCGTTTCGGTCGCATCAGCCGCGGCCGTGTTGGAGACGAAGATCGCACCTACGGCCAAGCAGCAGGAGATCAAAATGAACGCGGAGAGCTTCATGCGATTGAGATTTCGCGGCGGGAGAGGGCTGAGGCGGGGATCTCATTTTCAGAGACCGTATTTCATATTCTACGCATTGCTCGCCACGCCTGCCATTGACGCCGCCGACGGTCGATGGCTCTCGATCATTCCGGCGCCGCATCCGAGGCGACGAAGGCAGGGTTGGGACGTGGCAGTTTGGCTCCGTCGGACTCGAGGCGGGCCAACAGCGCCGCATCCAATTCCGCGACCCGATCGGGGAACGAGCCAGCCAAGTCGGTGGTTTCACCCAGGTCGTCGCCCAAGTGATAAAGTTCGTGACTTCCCTCCCAGAACTTGATCAATTTCCAATCGCCGCGACGGAGGATGCTGTAGGGGCCCGGCGGGTGACGGTAGTGCGGGAAGTGCCAGAACAGATCGTCGCGGTTGAGCGATTCGGCGCCGCCCGATTTCAGGTGGCCGGCGATCGAGAGGCCGTCGAGCGGACGGTCGTCGGGAATCGTCGCTCCGGTGAGTTCGAGGATGGTGGGGAACAGATCGATCGAGCAGACCGGCGTGTCCGAAACCTTTCCGGCGGGGATTTCACCCGGCCAACGGACCAAAAACGGGACGCGGATACCGCCCTCATAAGCGTATCCCTTGCCGCTTCGCAGCGGCGCATTGTCGGTCGGGTCGCCGTTCCGATCGAGTCCACCGTTGTCGCTGGTGAAGATCACGATCGTGCGGCGATCGAGCTCAAGTTCTTGCAGCACATCGAGGATTTGCCGAGTGGAATCGTCGACCGATTCGACCATCGCGGCGTACTTCGCGTTTTGTTGGTTCTGCCCCTGGCGATCTTCGTATTTGGCAGCGACCTCGGGGATCGCCTGGATCGGCGTATGCACGGCGTAGTGGGCGATTTGAATGAAAAATGGCTCATCTTTCCATTGCCGGATCATCGCCTCGGCTTCGTCGGCTTCGCGATGCGTCAGGTATTCACCGGCATTGCGGCCGGGCAGATTGTGGATTCCGGCCCGGATCGATTCGTGGCGATGGTTCGGGTTGTTGAACGGGTCGAAGTAAGACGGCGGTTGGCCGTAGTCGCAGCCGCCGCGATTCAGGTCGTAACCGCGGGCTTCGGGATACCAGGCTTCGTCACCCAGGTGCCATTTGCCGACGTAACCGCTGCGGTAGCCAGCGGGCTGCAACGCTTCAGCGATCGTCCGTTCGCTGGCCTCCATCCAAAAAGGGTTGGGCGGGCAGAGCAAGCGTTGCTGTTTGCCACCGACGTATTCGGTCGGGTTGGCGGCAGGCGTGCCGAGATCGCCACGCTGGAATCGCGACCGAATCCAATCGGTCACGCCGATGCGATGCGGGTAACGCCCGGTCTGGACCGCGGCGCGGGTCGGCGAACAGACCGAACAGGCGGCGTAACCGTTGGTAAACCGCATCCCCTCGGTCGCCAGACGGTCGATGGCGGGTGTCTGATAAAAGTCGGACCCTTGGCAGCCGAGGTCCATCCAACCGAGATCGTCGACCAAGATCAGGATCACATTGGGCGGACGATCGGTCGGCGTCTGCGGTGCGGCGGGGCGATCGTCCGCCATCAACGAGCCGCCAAACATGAGGCCGCTCAACAGGACGCAGCCAGCGGCAAACCGTAACGGGGCAGGGTGAGACGGCACGGGCTGAGACGATTTCATGGCTGAACCTGCTGGGTGACGATGGCGTAGTAGGCCCCGATTTCGTTGCCCTCGGCGTCGGTGAAGACCGGAGAAAGTCGGTAGGATCCGGGCTGCAGTTCGAGGGTGAAGGTGATTTCGACATCGTCGTCGCCGACCGCTTGCGTCCCGCGATCGGTGTCGTCGATCCGTAGCGTCGCCGTCGCGGCCGCGACCGCAACGCCTTCGTGAGTGCGGAATGCTTTGGAAGCCCCAGGGACGTCCGCACCGGCGGGCAGCGGCGCCGTGATCGGATGGTCGGCTTCGAGCGGCCAACGGCGCAACCGGATTTCGTAGCTGCCGGGAGTGAGTACTTTCACCGCCCAATGTCCCTGATGCCGCGACTTACCCTGAGATTTCGACTTTTCGCTGCGGTCCGAGCGATAGCCGTCGGCACGACGGATATGGGCTTGGTTCCAGGGTGGTAAAGCTTCTTGGATCCAATCGTGGCCGGTCAGGCTGACGACCGGATGTTCGGCGTGTCCCAGGTGTATCTCAGTCGTCTGGGAGAAGGTCGGTTTCAGCTCGGCCCACCAGGCGTCGTAAAAAGCGGTCATTTCGGCGAACACATCGGGGTGTTCGGCCGCCACATTGCGCCGTTGGCCGGGATCCCGCTTGATCTTATAAAGCTCCTTGCCGTTGACCAATCGCCATTGTTGCGACATCACGGCGGTCTGTTTCCACTTGATCGGATCGCGGACCCGCTGCGAATCGGTGACCAACATCCGCTCCGGCCAGCCCTCGGTGGAAGCGTTCGGGTCGAGCAAGCGACGGAGCGAAATGCCGTCGAAGTCGATCCCGGCGGGAGCCTCCGCTCCGACGATATCGAGCAGGGTTGGCACGATGTCGACGGCGTGGCAAAGGATGTCGCTGGAGTGTGATCGGTCCCAACCGGCGGCAGGCCAGTGGGCGATCAGCGGGACACGGTGGCCGCCGTCGTACTCGCTTCCCTTCGCGCCCCGCATCCCGGCATTGAATACCGGAGCGCCGGTGGCCGTGCCATTGTCGGTCGTGAATATGAACAGCGTATCGTCTTCGATCCCGAGTTCTCGCAGCAGCTCCCGAGTCGCCCCGACATTGTCATCGATGTTGGTGATCATGCCGAAAAAGGAGGCGATCGCTGGAGGTTGGTCAGGGTAGAGATCGGAATATTCCTGTGGGGCGTGCAGCGGGCCGTGGGGGGCGTTGAGCGAGATGTAGGCGAAAAACGGTTCGCCCTCGGCGTGGCATTCGCGAATGAAGCGATGGGCTTGGTCAAAGAACACGTCGGTACAGAAACCTTCGGCGGGCACGACGTCGCCGTTGTGAAAATAGTGCCCGTCGAAATAGGCGTTGTCCCACAGGTCAGGCGTTTGGCCGACGCCCCCGCCACCGTGTCGATAGACTTCGCTGAAGCCGCGGTCCTCCGGGCGATAAGGAAAATTGTCGCCCAGGTGCCACTTGCCAAACATGCCGGTCGCATACCCGTGATCATGCAGCAGCGTGCCGAGCGTGAGCTCGTTTTCACGCAACATCGAGCGACCGTTGACCGTATGCCAGACGCCAGTGCGGTTGGTCCAGTGGCCGGTCAGCAGCGCCGCGCGAGTCGGCGAGCAGGTTGGAGCTACATGATAATCGGTCAAATTCGATGATTCGGCGGCCAAGCGGTCGATCTGCGGCGTTTTGATGACCGGGTTGCCGGTGTGACCGAGGTCACCATAACCCTGATCGTCGGTGATCACGAAGACAATGTTGGGACGTGACGTCTCGGCACGGGCCGATGCCGCAAGGCATCCGGTCGCCACGAGGGCGACGAAGAGGAGTGATTTCATCGGACGGTTCCTGGTCGGTGCGATCTTTGCTTCATCAGAAACCGTATCATGAACGCCGACGCCGAACCACAATCGGTACTGTCGATTCGCGTTTGATTGAACCGACCATTCGCGTCTCTGTCCCTCCCGCCTTACTATCTCGCCCCGGAACTGCCATGCGATCTGTCATCCCGCTGACCCGTCCCATCATTGCCCTGGCTTGCCTCCTCGCCGGTCCGGTACGAGCCGACGATTGGCCTCAATGGATGGGGCCTGATCGCGACAACGTTTGGCGAGCAACCGGACTGATCGAGCGATTTCCCGAAGGCGGCCCCAACGTCGTGTGGCGGCAACCGATCGCTGGCGGCTATGCCAGTCCCGCCGTCGCCGGTGATCGCGTCTTCGTGACGGATTACGTCGTCAGGGATGCCGTCACCGATGATTCGCTCAGCCGCGATGCCTTCACCGGTATCGAACGGGTTTGGTGTCTCGACCGAGCGACGGGAAAGTCGATTTGGAAACACCAATACCCGGTCAACTACGATATCGATTATCCCGCCGGCCCTCGCTGTTCGCCGACGATCGATGGCGACAAGGTTTACACGGTCGGCGCCGAAGGCGACCTGCACTGCTTCGCGGTCGAGACGGGCGAAGTCCTCTGGTCGAAAAATTATTCACGCGATTACGGTGCCGAGACGCCACTGTGGGGATACGCCGGTCATCCACTGATCGATGGCGACAAACTGATCTGCATTGTCGGCGGCGAAGGGAGTCACGCCGTCGCGTTCGACAAGACGACGGGCGACGAAATATGGCGGTCGCTGACGTCGACCAAGCAGGGCTATTCGCCCCCGACCCTGATCGAATCGGCCGGCGTCCGTCAGCTGATCCTATTGCATCCCGACGCCTTGGTCTCGGTCGATCCTGATTCGGGCAAGCCGTTTTGGTCGGTCGAGTATGGCGCCGATTACGGGTCGATCATCATGTCGCCGGTCTTTGCCGGGAACCGGATCTACGCCGGCGGTTTTTCGAACAAGAACCTGCTGGTCGAACTCGATCCGGACCGGCCCGCCGCCAAGACGCTCTGGCGTGACCAGAACCGAGCCGCGATTTCCGCAGTCAACGTCCAGCCGTTTTTCGAAGACGGCATCCTCTACGGGTTCGATCAGAGCGGGATGATGCACGCCGTCGAGTTCGAGACCGGTCGCCGGTTGTGGGATACGACCGATCCGATCGATGGCGGCCGTCCCGGCAAGTCGGCGACCGCTTTCATCGTCAAGCAAGCCGATCGGTTTTGGATGTTCAACGAACGTGGCGAACTGCTGATCGCCCGGCTCTCGCCCGACGGCTACCAAGAGATTGATCGGGCTGCAGTGATCGAACCCACCAACTCGGCGTACGGCCGGCCCGTGGTTTGGTCGGCACCGGCTTGGGCCGGTCGTCAGGTATTCCTTCGCAACGATCGCGAAATCGTCTGCATCGACCTGGCAGCGCCGGTTTTATCCGAATCCACCGGCGGCTAAGCACTAAGCTGCCGACATCGCACCCATCGATGGATCGCATCATCTAACGCCTCGGGTTTCAACCTCCCAAGGGCATTGGTATCTATACAAGCCGCGTCGGGCCGAGCGGCACCAGATTTCCCTCCCGCGGGAGGGCCGGGCGACAGCGAGGGGCGACCTGCCAGCATCGCCTCAAACTCAACCACCGCCGTACATCCGCGGGGCCACATGGCTTCCGCCATTGCGTTAAATGCTTGACAACCTTGCTAAGTCGCGAAGCGACGAAATGGGATAGCCATGGACGCAAGTCCGTGGTGCATTTTGGTCGGTCACTTCGCCGAGATTTCGACGCAAGCGGCCTGTTCGGTGCTCCGCAGGTAAACCCGCCCGTCGACGAACGCGGGCGTCGACCAGCATTTGCCGCTCAGTACCTGCTGGCGAGCCGATTCCTGATAAGCATCGGGGGTGGCGGAGGCGATCACCAGTTCGCCGGCGTCGGACAAGACGACCAACCGGTCGCCGACCAGGATGCAATTTCCGGGGCCAAACCCGGGCTGGGACCACTTGATCTCGCCTGTCGCCAGCTCGACACATTGCAATGGGGCTCGACCGTACTTCTTGAATTCGAAGATACCGTAGAGGTGCCCGTCGTGGACGATCGGCGTACTCCAGTGGTTCATCAATTCATTCGGCTTGTACCAGACTTCATCCGGCTCGCTGCCGCCGCCGAGTTGAAACAGTCCGGCACCGACGCCGTAACCGGCTGAACAATAGACCAAGTTACCGCTGGTGATCGGCGAAGCGGCGGTCGATACGCTGAACGGGAAGTCGACCCGCCAGTTTTCTTGACCGTCTGCGGCCGAAACGGCGACCAGTCCCGATTCGACAAAGAAGACGACCTGTCGCTGGCCCGTTTCGTCACTCAGGTGTGGGGTCGCGTGCGTGATCGTTTCATCACCACTTTTCCAAACCGTCTCACCGGTCCGTTGATCAAAGGCGAGGAAGGATTGTCCCGGGCCGCCTCCGCCGACGATCACCCGGTCGCCGTCGAGCAGTGGTGAGGTGGCGTTGAGCCACTTGATGTTTCGCCCTTGAAAGTCGGCAACCACATCGCGTCGCCAGAGCAGATCGCCGGTCGCGGCATCCAGACAGGATAACAGCAGATGCGAGTCGTAGACGTAAACGCGGCCGTCTTGGATCGCCGGGGTCGATCGAGGACCGTCGCCGCCGCGATTGTCGGACGTCCCCGCGTTGCCGCCGTCGTGCCCGTAATCGCTCTCTCCCAACGCCACACTCCAACGCTCCGCTCCCGAGTCGGCATCCAAGGCGAGCACCGTTTCGCGGAGTTTGCCAGCGGCGTCTTCGCGAGCCACCAGGGTGACCGCCAACCCGTCAGCAACGCTCAGCGAACTGAACCCCAGCGGTGCCGGGACAGTCCACAACGGTTTTAAATCGCTGGTCGATACATCACCGATCGTTTCCGACGATTTTCCGTCACCCGCAGGACCTCGGTACTGCGGCCAATCGGCGGCTGTTGCGGAGACGCCGACGCCGAGGGCAACCAGGATCAAACCGAGCGCAAGGAGGGGACGAAAGGGGGCTGTTTTTTTCATCAGCGGTCAGCTCACGGATCGCGGAAATGGCGGGATCGGGCCGGTAAACCCGACGAATGGAAGCGACGTCAAAATCGGTCGTTAGCCTAGTCTACTGCGATGCCGGCGGACGGGGTAGTCAACGCCGCCTCAGTCGCTTCCCTGCGCCTCACGCACTTCATCGCGCCCCATCTGCTCCAGCGCGCCCCATCTGCTCCAGCGCGCCCCATCTGCTTTATTGCGTGGGCGATCGTTGGATGTCTTCATAGATCGGCAGGTGGCGGTAGTAGACCTCCAACGACAACAGGTTCAACGTCGTCAGGTAGAGTCGCCCCGCATGCACGCTCCAACGGTCCGGTACCGGTGACACCGGATCCCAACTTCCCTCGTCTGGTCCACTTTTGATCTGTCCCTCGATCAGGATCGGTTTGAGTTGTCGATTCCAATCATTCCAGTGTTCGCCGCCCATGTGAAACATCACCTGGGTGGCGTAATACCAGTAGTAGGTGTCGCGATACGGGGTTTGTGAGTCACCGATCGCCGGTGGGTAGGTCGCCAGATAATCGGCGGCGCTGATCATGTCGGGGTTGTCACGTCGCCAACCTGAATACATGCGCATCAGCATTGCCACGGCGGTCATCGAGGGTGTGACGTCGCGTCCATGTCGTTGCGTGGGCGTATCGGGCGCGAATGGGTTGTAGCGGTATCGGTCAGACCGCGAACGACTCAGCTTGGCGTATTCGAGCCAACGATCGATCCCGTCGTAGGTCGATTCAGGGACGGCTAACCCGGCCAATTCGCCGCTCTTGAGCGCCATCATCATCCAGCCGCTGACACTGGTATCGCTGCTGACTTGGGCCTGATATCGCCAACCGCCCCGTTGTTGGTGCTGTGTCTTGGCGATGTAAGCGATCGCCGACTCGGCGGGCCCACGGAGCGTCTCGTCGCGGGTCATCCCGTAGGCTTCGCAAAGCGCTAACGCGGCGATGCCGTGCGAGTAAAACGCGACATTCTGGTTGCTGACCCGATCCTCGTCCCGATACAGATTTCCGTCGGCTCGCTGCATCTCGACGAGAGCCTTCAAACCACCCGCGACGACGTCGGAGTAGCGATGTTGCTGGTGTGTGTAGCCCGCGCCCTGGAATGCCAACAGGCACAACCCGGTCGCCGCGGTGTCGCTCCGCAGCAAGACTTGTTCGCCGTGTCCCTGCAGCGACCAGTGACCGGCGGCGGTCTGGCGTGCTGCGAGGTAGGCGAGTCCCCGCTCGATCGCCTCTTCGGTCTCGGGGCCGACGACACCCGGAGGTGTCGGGGCGCCACTGCCTTGGGTCCGCAGCACCCGCCGCTGAAATAATTCGCTGGTAGCGATCTCACGCCCCACCGGTTGGAAAGGCCCACCGGCATCGAGCCGGCGGCGGCGTTCGGGGCGGAGCGAAATCGCGCCGATCTCCGGCTGGGCATCGACCGCTACGGTGACCCCGGCCCGCTCGGCAGGCCGCTGGGCAAAACCGCCAGGGCCCACCGGAAGATCGGCTTCGATCGGTAGTCCGGAGGTGGCCATCGTTCCACTCAGGGCCGAGTTGGCCACCGTGCCGCGGGTCGACGCGGTGCCCGCCAGCCGATCGGTCGCTTCGCCGTTCGACGCCGAATCGCCCCCATCGCTTGCTCCACGCGATCCCGAGCGATTCGCCAACGCCTCGGCCGGATTCGCCATTTCGGTTCCCGGGCCGGTTACACCACCAAGTGCATTCGGTCGGTCGCGCAGCCGACGCCGGCCCGAAAGTCCGCCCGATCGCCCTCCGGAAATTCGTGTCGGCGGTTCAGCGGCTGAACCGGCCGACACGTCAGGGAGTCCTGCAGAACCGGCGGCGGCGCCGCCCGACGCTCCGCCGCCGGTTGCGTTCGCGGTGCCGGCCCGCAGCGCCGCTCGATCGTTCGCCGCGGCCCCATCGGACGGTCCCTCGGGAAGCTCCGCTGCCAACGAGGCGAGGCCATCAGTCGTTAAATTGGCGCGGTCGACCGGCCGGGTTCGTGTCAGCGGTGTCGGCGTTGTGGTCGAGCGACGATCGGCCGTGGGCAGTTCCCGAGCGATCGTGAGTGATGGCGGTGACGGAGCGGCGGCGGCAGCGTCGAGTGCTCGCCGGCGCTGGCGATTCGTCGCGCGGCTGCTCGCCGCGGATGCCGTGACGCTCGGCAGATCATCGCCGGGAGAACCGGCGGCCCGCCCGCTTGGCGACGCCTCGCCGATCGCCAACGATGTCGCTGGGGCGAGCTCAGCCGCCGTGGCCAGCTCGGCCGCCGTAGCGGCGGACAATTCCTGCTGGGCCGCCACGCTGCCCGGTTCGGCGCGTGTGACGCTCGCCACCCGCTCCTGCGGGACCGTGGGCCCGGTTTCGCCACGGGCCGCCGATGCGGCTGCCGCCGATGCGGCCGCCGCAGAAGGTGGCGCCGCAGCCTCGGATAGATCGGCCTGGCTCGGCCGCGGCGTCGCCCGTGACCGCAGCCCCGGAGAATCGGCCGGCATCGGTGCCGCCGACTCGGGGTTCTGCCGAGGCAATAAAAAGGTTTCGGTGACAGGTCGCGGCGGAGGCTGCTGTTCAGGCATCGTCAGCCGAGCCGCCGTCTGCTCCAGCGGTGGCAATAAGCGCTGCTCGGTGGGAACGACCTTGGCCGCGGTTTCGGCATCGACCGGCCGAGACCAATCGGGCGTTGCGGGCTGCTGCGACGGTGCGGAAAAAAGATAATCGGGAACCGTTTTCTGCTCGACTTCACGATCGGGGCGGGCACCGCTGAATGCCTCCGGAAGGTACCGCCCGAAAACGATCACGTTGACCGCCATCAACAGCAGACAAAGGTGAACAAACAGACTGGCTAGGAACCCGAGTTGGGCCGACTTTTCCAAGAATCGTGATGCCGCGATCCGAGCCACCACGGCCAACAGGATGATGCCTACAGTGATCACACCGACATAGGTCCAAGCGTTGTACAACGGCCGAGGGTCGTCGAATCGCAGTTCCGAGATGATCGTGTAGCCGACTAACGTGCCGAGGATCACCAGACCGAAATCGAGTGGCCACATCGGTTCGGCAGGCGACCGAGTTTCTGCGACCAAGGGTGAACGGGACATGAGAGACGACTTCTTGCGACGTGCGAGGAGGTGGTTCGGATAACGGGCGGGGCGATCGGTCGGATCACCATCGAACTCAATCGGCCGGCGAAGGGCCCTCACGGGTGGTGACCGAATAGTCGGAAATTCCGACGCGATTGCACAAGTCCATCACGCTGACGACCGGCTGGAACGACGTTTCACCGTCCGCTCGAATGATCACCGACTGATTAGCAGGATTTTCTGCTACCGCGGCCACCATCAAACGGCGAAGTTCGGCAAAGTCGGTCGGCTGGCCGCGGAGATAGATCGCACCTTCCGCGTCGACATCGACAACGATCTCACGGGGGCGATGGACCATCGGCGAAGCGCTGGTCGCCGATGGCAACACGATGTTCAATCGCCGTTCTTCCTCTTCGAATTGGCTCGTTACCAGGAAGAAGATCAGCAGCAAAAAGACGACATCGATCAGCGGGGTGAGGCTGAGATTACCCACCACACCGGAACGTTTGATCGAAATGGCCATGCGGTACCCTTCAGCGTGAAACGCGTTCGCCGTGTCCGATTCCGCCGCGTTTCGATGCCTCGTCCGCAGCGGCGGTGCCCGATGATTTTCCGCCGCCGAGGCCACGTGGCGGCGAGATCGATGTCGCGGTCGGCGGGGACGTTGTCGGCGACGCTGGGGCCGGCGGCGCTGGGGCCGGTGGCGGGCTGCTGCCCGGCGCCACGATCCCCCGCAGATTACCGTCCGCCCCGAGTCTCGCGCGGCCAACAAAACGAGCCAAGCCCGGGGCCAACGCGAATGCCATTCGTTCGATCTTGTGGAAATGCTTGGCCAACCGGTTTTCCAAATATTGGGCGAAGATCGCTGCGGGGATCGCCACCACCAACCCCGCCAACGTCGTCACCAACGCCGTGTAAATCCCTTCGCTCAGCTGCTCGCTGCGACTCCGGTCGGGCGTCAGTGTCGTCGATTCGTGAAACGCCTTGATCATGCCCCAGACCGTACCGAGCAGCCCCATCAACGGTGTCGCCGCCGCGGCCAGGCTGAGCCAACGGATCGGGGCGGCGTGGTCGTCGGCTTCCCGCTGAATCGCCTCGGTCGCCGCCCGTTCAACATCGGCCAACGGCTGGCCGGTCCGCATCAACATCGCTTCGATCGCCGTCGCCGTCACCGACGGGTGATCGCGGCAAGCCGCCAAAGCCGCCGACGGATTGAATCGTTCGATCGGCTCGGCCAGTGCCGACAATTTCTTGACCAACCGTTTGGGAATCAGCCGCCGCCGTCGTAGGCTGAGCGACCGTTCGACGGCCAACGTGACGACCAACAGCGACATCAAACCGATCGGGATCATGAAGCCACCGCCCTGACTGATCAGTGACAGCAGGTCGATCCCCGACGGCTGGCTGACCGGTTCCGCTTGGCCATCCGCCGGACCCGCCGGTTCCATCAACGACCGGACCAAATCGCCATCGATCGGCACTTCGTTGTTGGCTTCGAAGCCTTCGTCAACTGGCGCTGCGTCGTCGCTGGGGACACCCTGATTGTCCGCAGGGCCAGGAAAAAAACGCTCCTGAGCCGACACGCTGGCCGGCGACCAGCAGGCACCGGGTGGCGACAGGAACGCCCCCAACAAAACTGTCATCGCGAGACATAGCCGTGGCATCGGGAATCGACGACGAGTGAACGGAGACCGCTGAACCGGTGCATGATCAATGCGGTGCATTTAGCTTCCTGATTTCGATGACGGCTTCTTCGCCCGCTGGTCGATGTCGACACCCATCCGCTTGAGCACCTCGAGACGTTCTTGGCTCTTCGGCGCCAAGGCGTGTCGCGGATGCTTGTCGACGACATAGCCGAAAAACTCGGCCGCGATCTCGGCCGACTTTTTCCTCGCCGCCGGTGTCGGGGCCTGCTGACTGATCGATTCCGCGCAGCGCCCCGCTTCGAATCCGCTTTTAGCCTGCCAATTACGGATCGCAGCGGTCGCTTGATCAGCCCCATACCCGTACATGACCCGTTGAAATTGCGGGATCGCTTCGGCGAAATCGCCACGCCCAAAGTGGATCTCACCCATCATGAACCGCGAACGGGCGCCCAATTCATTCCGCTGGGCCGCAGCGACCCGCTCGTAGATCTTTAACGCCTCGTCTTCTTGCCCTGATTGCTGCAGAGCAAACGCCGTCTCGTAGTCGGCTTGTGGCAGGTATTCCGAATCGGGGAAACGTTCTTGCAATTCCCGATACCACCGTCGCGCCTGATCCCACTGCTTCAACTGGCTAAAGCTCTGCCCGCCGTGCAACAGTACCAATTCACGGATCTGCCGATCGGCTTCGTCGGCCAGCGAGGCCGCGGTTTCGTCTCGGGTGACGATCCGCTCGCGGGCGACCCGATACGCGTCCAAGGCGTCTGCGAAGTTTTCTGTTTTGAAATGCGACTCGCCGATCATCAGTAAGGCATCTGCCAGGAAATCGCCGTCCGGGGACGACTCGGCCAGTTCGGTAAAGGCTTCCCTCGCGCGACCGTAATCCTCGGCCTTGTAACGGGTCCAGCCGAGTCGATAGAGCGACTTTTCCTTCAATTCCGGCTCGTTCGTCGATCGGATCGCCGCTGCGAACGCGGCCGCCGCGGTTTCCCACGACCCGTCGGCATAACGCCGCTGACCGACGTGGTAATGAGCCTCGGCGACCATCGGGTTGTCGGGGAATCGTTCGATCAATTCTTCAAACCGTAGCACCGCCGCTGCTTCTTCACCGCTGTCGTGCAACGCCCAAGCCCACTCGTAGAGCACCTTGTCGATGTCAGGGTAGTCGGGAGCGATCTTGACGAGTTGTTCGAGTCGCTGGGCTGCCGCGGTCGGACGGTCCCGTTGCTGGTCGATCAACGCCAACTCATACACCGCGTGAGCCCGGTTCACCCCTTCGGCACCGTCAGCCAGAAAGGCCGACAACGTACGATCGGCCTGGTCGAGTTCTCCGACCGCGCGAAGACACATCCCCTTGGCCAAGCGGGCATCGCCTTGCAGCCGGTGGTCGGCGTGATCATTGACCAGTCGATCCAACAGCGGCAACGCCTCGGCGGCACGGTCCGCCCGCATCAGGTTCCAACCGCGACCGTACAGCGACGCCGGGATCAGCTTCGCATCGTTGGCAGAGTCGAGC
>SKZY01000038.1 GCA_007127095.1 Planctomycetaceae bacterium | reverse complement strand
CTGATCGAAGCTACCGACGCGATGGCCAAAGCGGCCAACGTCGAAATCGTCAAGCGGGTCGATATCGGCGGCGCCTACGTGACGACGATCGTCAGCGGTGACGTCGGCAGCGTCCGCGCGGCCGTCGAAGCCGGCGCCAACGCGGCTTCCCAAGCCGGCGAATTGATCGGCAGCCACATCATCGCACGTCCCGCCGAAGGGCTGGCTCAGGCTTTTTTTTCCTGAGCCCCGTATCTGATCCGACGGCTGATCCCGTTTCTGATCCCGTTGCGGCCGAGCGATCGTCGCGGCGAAAGCCAGCGCTGACGGCGGCCGATCCGTTATCTCATTCCACTCAACCCCAGACCGCTCACGTGCTCGTACTCGTCGCTAATCTCGGCTCGACCAGCTTCAAGTATCGTCTGTTCGATATGAACGACGAAACGACGCTGGCCCGTGGCGGGGTGGAACGGATCGGCGACAGCCACAGCCGTTCCACCGTTCAAATCGGCGATTGGACCGATTGCGTCGAAGCCCCGGTGGCCGACCATGGCGTCGCGGTGAAGGCTTGCCTCGAACAGTTGACCGACCCCGAACACGGCGTCCTCAAGTCCGCCTCGGATGTCGCGGCGATCGGCTTCAAGGCGGTCCATGGCGGTCGGATATCAGGCGTTTTCCGCGTCGATGACGATGTCTTGGCTGCGATGTCCGAGATGAATGAAGCAGCCCCGGCGCACAATCCGCCCTACATCGCCGCGATGAAGACGATGCGGGAACAGATCGCCGGGATCCCGCTGGTCGCAGCGTTCGAGACCGATTTCCACCGCACGATCCCTGAAGCCCGCAAGACGTACGCGATCCCGTCCGAATGGACCGAATCGATGCACATCAAAAAGTGGGGATTTCACGGCGCCAGTCACCGTTACATCGCCACCCGTTCTGCCGAACTGCTCGGCCGCGGGGATGCCCGGATCATCTCCTGCCACCTCGGCGGCAGCAGCAGTCTGACGGCGATTCGAGACGGCAAGAGCGTGATGACGACGATGGGGATGACGCCGCAAACGGGGTTGCCTCAGAACAATCGCGTCGGCGATTTCGACCCCTTCGCCCTGCCGCTGATCATCGCCCGTACCGGCCTGTCACTTGACGAGGTCTTGCAGGAGATGAGTTCCCGCGGCGGGTTGCTAGGGATCAGCGGCAAAAGCGGTGACATGCGTGACCTGGAAGCGGCGGCCGACGCCGGCGATGCCCGTTGCCAATTGGCGTTGGATGTCTATGTCGAAGAGATCCGTCGCCACCTCGGTGGGATGATCGTCGCCCTCGGCGGCGTCGACGCGATCGTCTTCACCGGCGGCATCGGCGAAAACGGCGTCCGGACTCGCGAAGCGGTTTGCCGCGACCTCGAGGGTTTGGGGATCGTCAGCGACCCGGCCAAGAACTCCGCCGTGTCGGGCGAAGCGACATTCCACGATGTCTCCAGCCAGACCGAATTGTGGGTCATCCCGACCAATGAAGAACTGATCGTCGCCCGCCAGTGCGTCGGTCTACTGCAGTAAGGATCGAGCGGAAAATATGTGTCAGGCACCTTTTGTGCGAAGCACCTGAAGGGCGAGTTCCTCGCAAAAGGTGCCTGACACTTTTTTCCAGCACATTGCTAAGCCGCCCGGCTCGCCGGACCGGTTTTGAAAACCACCCCACGAGTACCGCTCAAACATGTTCATCGCCCGCGTGACCGGATCGGTCGTCAGTACGCAGAAGGCCGCCGCTATGGTCGGTCATAAGCTGCTGGTCGTCGAACCCTACCGGCTCGACGAAAAGTCGCGAGGTTCGCTGGTCACTACCGGCCGGACCTTCATCGCCGTCGATACGCTCGGCGCCGGACTGGACGATTTCGTCCTCGTGGTCCAAGGGAGTAGCGCCCGATTAACCCCCGAGACGGCCAAATTGCCGATCGATGCCGCCGTGATCGGCATCGTCGACGCCGTCACGACCGCCAAACAATCGATTTACAAACGCGAGTAAAACCCGATGTACGACGAGAACTTGATCCGCAGTGTGGTCGCCCAGGTGTTGGCCGAAGTCGGACCGATGCCGACAACCGCAGCCCGAAACGGCCAACCAGCCGGCGGCCAGCACGGTATCTTCCACGACGCCGATTCGGCGGTCCGCGCCGCCCGGATCGCCTTCGAACAACTCCGCGAACGGTCGGTCGCCGATCGCAAACGGGTGATCGAAATCATTCGTGAAATCTCGATCGCGCAGTGCGAAGAACTGGGGCTGATGGAGATGGAAGAGACCGGCATCGGCCGCCCCGAACACAAGATCGAAAAACTCCGCACGCTGGGCGAAATGAGCCCCGGCGTCGAGTTTCTGCAGACCCAAGCTTTCAGCGGCGACCACGGCATCGCGTTGATCGAACGGGCGCCGTTCGGCGTCATCGGAGCGATCACCCCGGTCACCCACAGCCTGCCGACCATCACCGGCAATGCGGTCAGCATGATCGCCGGCGGCAATACCGTCGTCGTCAACCCTCACCCGTCGGGGAAGCGGGTCGCGGCCGAAGGCGTTCGCCGCTTCAACCGCGCGATCCACGCCGAACTGGGGATCGATAACCTGATCTGCGTGATCGCCGAACCGACACTCGAATCCGCCGAAGCGCTGTTCAAAAGCCGCGATGTGGCGTTGATCTGCGTCACCGGCGGTCCGGCTGTCGCCCGCGCGGCGCTCAACAGTGGCAAACGGGCGATCGTCGCCGGCCCGGGCAACCCACCGGTCGTCGTCGACGAGACCGCTGACCTCGACAACGCCGCCCGCTGCATCATCCAAGGTGGCGCCTACGACAACAACCTGCTCTGCATCGCCGAAAAAGAAGTCTTCGTCGTCAACAGTGTTTTCGACGCGATGATGGACGCGATGAAACGGGCCGGTGCGGTCCAGTTGAACCAGCCGCAGATCGCGGCGCTGACCGCCAAAGCGATCGTCAAGGTCGGCGACGACGCCCACGATGCCGCCTGCAAGGACTTCATCGGCCGCGACGCCGCGGTGCTCGCTCAAGCCGCCGGCGTCCAAGTCCCCGCCGGTTGCGAATTGCTGTTCGGCGAAACCGACGAACATCACCCGTTCGTGACCGTCGAACAGATGATGCCGTTCGTCCCCTTCGTCCGAGCCCGCGACGTCGACCATGCGATCGCGATGGCCAAACATTACGAACACGGGTTCCGCCACACCGCGATCATCCACAGCCGCAACGTCCGCAACATGACCAAGATGGGTCGGATCATGGACGTCACGCTGTTCGTCAAGAACGGCCCCTGCATGGCCGCTCTCGGACTCGGCGGCGAAGGCTACCTGTCGTTCTCGATCGCTGGGCCGACGGGCGAAGGTGTCACCACTCCACTGACTTTTACCCGCGAACGCCGCTGCAGCATGATCGACGACCTGAACGTTGTCGGTGGCGCCGCCAACCTATAGGACCTTAAGAAGTCACGATTCACGATGCAAACCGCACGGATCCTCGGAACGACCCGCGCCACGACCAAGCACAAGAGCTTGGACGGGCGGCGATTGGTAATCCTCCAACCGGTACGCCCCGACGGCGCCGCCGACGGTTCGCCGTTGATCGCGATCGATCCGCTCGGATCATGCCGTGGCGACCTGGTGATGATCACCAGCGACTCGCAGCGAGTCCGCGAACTCGTCGGTGACGACAACACGCCGGCGCGATGGAGCGTGCTGGGGAATCTTGACCCCAACAACTGACACCACACGATTGCGTCCCAGCGACGATCGCAGAATCCATTACTCACGACCATCCGGCCTACGAATCGATGCCTCCATCCCCGTCCCAACCGTACTCCGATGACTTCGTCGAACGGATCGTCCGCGAAGTTATCTCGCGGCTGCTGGCGATGGAATCGCGAGCCGCGACGGTTCGAACCGACGGCAATCGTTTCGCGACGGCACCGGTCAATGTCACCCACCAGGTCGACGACCGAGTGATCACCGCGGCGACGCTCGAATCGGTCCCCGCGGGGACGACCGAGCTGTTGATCGGACCCCGCGCGATCATCACCCCGCTGGCCCGCGACGAAGCCAAGTCGATGGGGATTCTGTTGACCCGCGCCCACCCGCCCGAAACCGCGACCAAGGGGACACGAACATGATCATGGCCCGTACCGTCGGCACAGTCACCCTCTCGCGTTGGCACCCCGCGCTCGGCGGGGCAACGCTGCGGTGTGTCGAACCGATCACCCGGATCGAAGATTGCGACAAAAAAAACATCGGCGGCGACATGCTCGTCGCTTGGGATCTCTGCGGTTCCGGCCTCGGCGACCTGGTGGCGTTGGCCGAAGGCCCCGAAGCGGCTCAACCGTTCGCCCCCAAAATCAAACCGCTCGACGCTTCGATCGTCGCTATCCTCGACGAAGTCCGACTCGATTGACGCCAACCGCGACACCCGTCGACTCTCCAAAACCGATTTTCGAACCCGTTCTATCCCCTTCGCCCCCATCATCCCAATCCCGTCGGCCTCTCGATTCGCCCTGTGACCGGCGAATCCGACCAGACCGCCAAACCCAATCCGACACCAGCCATGCAAAACATCCACCAGATCAAACAGGACATGTGCGACATCGGTCGCCGCATTTACAACCGCCAATTCGCCGCCGCCAACGACGGCAACATCACCGTTCGAGTCGGCGAGAACGAAGTCTTGTGTACACCGACGTTGCACTGCAAAGGCTTTCTGAAACCCGACGACATTTCGCTGGTCGATATGACCGGCAAACAGTTGTCGGGACGCAAGAAGCGATCGAGCGAAGCCTTGTTGCACTTGGAAATCTATCGCCAACGCGACGATATCCGCAGCGTCGTTCACTGCCACCCACCCCACGCGACCGCCTTCGCGATCGCCCGCGAACCGATCCCCCAATGCATCCTGCCGGAAGTCGAAGTCTTCTTGGGGGATGTCCCGATCACGCGTTATGAAACGCCGGGCGGCCAATCGTTCGCCGATACGATCATCCCGTTCGTGAAAAAGACGAACGTGATGATCTTGGCCAACCACGGCACGGTCAGCTACGGCGAGACGGTCGAACAGGCTTATTGGTGGACCGAGATCCTCGACTCCTACTGCCGGATGCTGATGCTCGCCCG
>SKZY01000216.1 GCA_007127095.1 Planctomycetaceae bacterium | reverse complement strand
GGCATGCGCTGGACGCTTGAGGGAGCACGCTCGATGCTGAACGTGCGAGCGGCATTTCAGAGCGACCACTGGCGTGGGTTTCTGGACTGGAATATGCAGAACGAAGTCGCACGCACGCACCCAAACCGAGACTTGCTCGAAGACTACATGCCACTCACGCTGGGATGTTAAGCGGCGGAACGCCGGTTACACCCAGACGGCCGTTTTGGTGGGTCACGACCTTTTGACTGTGGAACTCTCGGACGGCCGAACGATTTCCGCTCCGCTTTCTTGGTAACCTCGTCATTGTCATGGAAGCCAAGACGAACGGCTGATTGGCGGTGGACGGGGAATACACCGGCGTCAACTGGATGAGGACACTAGCGTCGAAACTTTGGTCTTCGGCAAAACGTCGGCCGAAAGCAAACTTTCGCTGAAACGATGGCTCGACCAAACCGGTCACGATTTGCTTGCTCGGTCAGTCCGGTGCCGGTAAAATCAAATTTCGATGTGGGGGTGGCCAGACCGCTAGCGAAGCTCTGGCGACAATCGACTGAGGTGCCTTGTGACACGAAATGACATAGAGGCGAGCCGCATGGTTGCGTTGCGTTCGTTTATGCTTCCAGCGTTAATCGCATGTTTTGCAGCAACTCTTTTCCTGATGAATCGCCGAATCGAGCGACTGGAAAACAGTGCGGAGCTACTGTTCCACCCACCATCCGATGCCCATCCGATTTCGAAGGAATACGCTGCTCATGAATTCGAACGACTGACCTCCGTAAATGGTTACACTTCTACCGTAAATTCAATCTCATGGTCGGACGACCGATCTGAAATGAAAGTTAATTTCACGTGGATCCCGGCTTCCGGTGAGAAGAGCTACCGGATCGACTCCAAATTGACGCTGGATAGAGACGGTGCCTATATCTGCAAGCTTCAGTGGCCTTCAGGTGAGCAACCTCCTTTATTTCTTAATGTTGCACCCAAACGGACGGCAGAAAACAAAAGCGTGAATCGCAGTCGATGGCACCCCTTATCCAGCTGAAATCAAATCCACAGGTGATTCCAATGAACCAACGATTCTTGCGGTGCCAACTGTTGTCGCTACTGGCGATCGGATGCGGTTGCTCGCCCGGCGAACCAAGTCCTCGCTTGCCAACGACCGTTACGATCTTCGACGAAGCTGCAACCGATGAAGCTGCAACCGTTGACAATGGTGACGACGCCGACGATCGAGCGCCAGTTGTCGATCCCGCAGTTGACGCCGGGATGATGGCCGACGAGCTTGAACGAAGGGAACGCGTTAAATCGGAATCGACGACATCACCCGACGCGCCAGTCGAGAAGGACGCTCCGCCAAAAGATTGATCTTGCGACCTCCCTCGTTCACGTCAGCGATCGTTCCACCGCTGACAAGCCTGCCCCCAGAACCGATCGGGCTCACGAGAAGGGTGCGTACTTGATTGCCGCTTTCTTGCGGTTTAGCTTGAAACGAAAATGTCGGGTCGTTTGGCCTGCGAACGGATGGGCTCGACAAGCAAGCACCCACGGAATTGGAGCGATCGATGGCTAAGTCGGAACAGCAGCGGCAGAAAAAGTTGGCGAAGAAACGGTCGAAGGAACTGCGTGACCGGCAACTGAAGGCCCAGCGCAGCCAAGCCCTGAAATCCGTTTCCGGCCAGATGCAATGGGCCAGCCAGTTCCCGGTTTTCAAGTGTTGCGTCGGTCAGTCAATCTTCGACGACACAGGGATCGGAGCGATTTTCCTTTCCCGGAAGCTGAACGATGGACGAATCGCGCTGATTTACCTGCTGCTCGACCGCCGTTGCCTGGGGGTCAAGGACGCCGGCTGGAGGATTTGTACCGTGGGTGAGTTTGAGGGGTTACTCGAAGGGATGAATGAAACCAATCATTTCGTATCGGTCGAACCGAGCTACGCCAAAAAGTTGACCGACCAGGCGATCGAGTACGCCGAATCGATCGGCTTTTCGCCTCATCCCGAATATCGCCGAGTTTCACCACTGTGGGGCGACATCGACTCATCCGAATGCCGCGAAGACTTCACGTTCGGTGTCGACGGTAAACCATACTATTTCGCTGGCCCGATGGACGACGCGGCGCGGCAAACCTTCATCTTCAATCGACTTTGCCAAACCGTTGGCGAAGGAAACTTCCACTTTACCGTCGGCGGGCCATTGGACCCATTCGACCTTCGCGACATCGGCTTCGATCCCAGCGCCGCAATGCAGGACGATGAACCTGCCGATGATGAAGACGATCGATACAGCGAGAGCCGCGAAAGCCTCTCGGCTCGCGGCGAACGAATGAACAAAGGGCAAGTGATCGAAGGGCGGGTCGTCACAAAAGAGTGATGGGACCAGGCTTCGCCACTCAGCAAGCGCCCCAGCGGCCGTTGGGCTCGACAAGCACAAGAAAAGGCGGTGGTTATAGACCACTGCCTTTTTTTACGGAAATTTCTTGACAATCTGCCCACGCATCTCCGAGACTTCGTTTCCGGATAGGGGCGTTTCTCCGTTTCGTAACCAGGGCGATCAATCATGGCCAAGACAACTGAACTTCGGGCCGCCAAGGGCGATGCCAAGCAAGCCGACCGTCACAATTTGGGGGATCCCGTGGCGGATGCCGCCAAGTGGGCACGGGGACTGACGACCAAGCGGGTCGCCGATTTGTTCAAGACCGAAAAAGGGCTGGACGGCCATTGGAAGCAGATTCAGCAGGAAGTCACGCGAGGCAATAAGCATTTCTTTGCGACCAAAACGGCGCCGGGAGGCTTCACCGACGGCGGGAAGACGAGTGCCGAAGGGAAGAAAATCATCGCCTTCATCGCCGACGCGATCGTCGCCGCGGCTCAGGCGAAAACGGTGAACTTCGATTTCCCCTTGCACCAGATGCAATTCACGTCGGATATGGCTTGGCTGAAAATGGAACGGGTCGGCGGCAAGCTGAAAGTCAAATCGACTCCGGGCAAGAAGAAATAACGCTCAGTGTTTCTCGACCAGGAACAGCTGTTCGGTCACATGGATCGAACGCTTGGCGAAACTGCGACTGCCGCGGAACGCGTTGTAGCGAGTCTCCATCACTTCGACCGACCCGTAACGGTTCAGCAATGAACGCATTTCGCCCGGCGGGATGAACCCTTCGTCGTTGAACGAGATCAATAAGTAGGGCGCATCGATCTGGCTGACCAGGTCTTCCATCAACCGCAGCGATTCACTGCGGACGTTGTACCGTGATCGCTGCCAGTCGGCCGGGATCCCGGAGACGCGGCTGACTTCGTTGGGACGTCGATAGTGAACCAACAGGTTGAGCATGAAGTAGTTGGAACCGTAGGGATGCTGGTTGTAGGGAGGATCGAGATAGGCCAGATCCAATCCACGAACCTGCTTGGCCAATTCATTGGCGTCGCGGCGATACACCTGATGGTCACACGCGAAGCGGCTCAACACCGGCAATGCGAGTTTGATTTCGCCACGGATTCGCGTCAGCGCGTCGCCGCCACTGCCACCGAATTGCCCCAAGTTCGTTCGGCGGTTTTTATAAAAGCCCTTGAATACGCCGGCGGTGTTGGCATGAATCGAGGCTTCGCTCAGCAGCGGGCCGAGCAAAAAATCACGCCACTCGATCGGCAGTTCCTCGATCATCCGGCGGTAATTATCGAGCCGTCTGGCATTGCCGAGCGTGTAAAAAACTCGGTCGGCGGCCGTGATCTGGCGTTCACAGCGAGGAGCATAAAGTTCTTCGATGAAGCCTCGGTCGTAGGAGGCGTCGGTCACGCGGGCGTTGAGATCGTCGACGCGATGGGCCAACTCGGCGAGGTCGATCTGGTCACGATTGGCCAAATAACACCGCGCGATGACGGCGGCGTAGTCTTCCAAATCGTTGCTGATCAATTGCCGCGAGTGTGCTTTGAGCATTCTCGAAACGATGCCGGAGCCGGCGAAGAGGTCGATGCACTTCAGCCGCTGGATCGCCAAACGCTGCTTCACTCGCTCGACGGCTGACGCGATCGGCGGCAACAGGGACCGTTTGTTGCCGATGTAGGTGATCAGTTGGCGGGTCAGATAGTCGGGCGATTCCGCCATGGGCAGACCGTGCGAGGGTGACGCACCTGCCGGGTAGTCGGTTGGGTGCATCGTGTCTGGATCACAGAGTCGTTGGCGCACGGCAAATAAATGTCGCCTTTCGCTCCGCGAAAGTAGCGTTCTGGCGTTCTTTCGCGGAGCGAAAGGCGACTATGAAAATCCGCACAATGCTTAACTGATCAAGTCGGTTACGATGCGGCCGTGGACGTCGGTCAACCGAAAGTCGCGACCGGAGTAACGGTAGGTCAGCCGTTGGTGATCGATCCCCAACAGGTGCAATACGGTGGCGTGCAGGTCGTGGACATGGACCCGATTTTCGATCGCGTTCATCCCGAAATCATCGGTCGCGCCGTAAGTCATCCCGCCTTGGACACCGCCACCGGCCAAGAACATCGAAAACCCGGTGTGATGGTGATCGCGTCCGGCCGGGGCATCGGGTTTGTTTTTGTCGATTTGCGAGTAGGGCGTTCGTCCGAACTCGCCGCCCCAGATCACCAACGTGTCTTCGAGCAGACCGCGGTCCTTGAGATCATCGAGCAGCGCCGCGGTCGCCTGGTCACTGTCTTGACAGAGCCTCTGGTGCTGCTTGTCGTTATTGGCGTGGGTGTCCCAGGGCTGCTTGTTCTTTTCGGTCACGTAGTGGACCTGGACGAAGCGGACGTCCTGTTCGATCAGCCGGCGGGCGAGCAGGCAGCTTTGGGCGAACGGGGTCGAACCGTAGCGTTGGCGGGTCGCTTCGGATTCGTCTTTGATGTCGAACACGTCGGCGGCCTGACGCTGCATCTGGAACGCCAATTCCATCGCCCGGATCTGTTCGTCAAGGACCGACTCGTTTTGGCGTTGTTCCATGTGTCGACGATTGATCGCTAGCATCAGATCGAGTTGCTGTCGTTGTTCGGCTAGGTCGAGTGTCGGATGGCGGATGTGGGCGAGCATCTTGTCGACATCGAGGTCGCTGGTGTCGACCGCCGTCCCCTGGAACTGGCCGGGCAAGAACGAGTTCGACCAGAGTTGGGGTCCGACGACGGGCGTTCCGGGGCTGAGCACGACAAAGGCGGGTAGGTTTTCGTTTTCCGAGCCGAGGCCATAAACCGCCCAAGAACCGAGGCAGGGGCGGACCGGCTGCAGGTGCCCACAATTCATCATCAGCAACCCCGGCTCGTGGTTGGGCACGGTGGTGTGCATCGAGCGGATGACACAGAGGTCGTCGGCATGCCGGGCCAGGTTCGGGAACAGTTCACTCATCACTAAACCGCTTTGGCCATGGGCGGCGAATTGGAACGGCGAGGGCATGAAGCCCGATCCCTTGGAAGGGTTGTAGAGCTTGCCCGAGGGTTGTTCGCCCTGATGCTTGGCCAACAGCGGCTTGGGGTCGAACGTGTCGACATGCGACGGCGCGCCGTTCATCAGCAGGAAGATCACTCGCTTGGCCCGCGGCGTGAAATGCGGCACGGAGATCGCACCGTCGCGACCGCTGTCACGGGACGAATCATCTCCAGCCGCAATCGATGCGCAAGTGCCTGCGAGTCCGATCGCGCCGAAACCGGCGCCGAATTGCTGCAACATCTGGCGACGCGTCGCCGTAACAGGAGAAACGGTGGGGACCATGGCGGGAAACTCCGCGGGCGGTGAGGTACTGGCGGTGGGCAACAAACGGCGGGGCGGCCGGGGCCGTCGGTATCCGTCTATAGTAGCGTCTTCCTCGTGATCACGCACACACCTTTCACCGTCTCGGGAGTCTAGCCAGACCATGTCCTACCGCCCCTCGATCGCCTCCTTCGCCGGCTCGCAGAGCCTTGCCGTGTTGCTTCTGCTGGGGACCGTCACGGTGGCTGTCGGCCAAAACACCGACGTCGCCGAACTCGACCCCGAGATGCGAGCTGCCCCGATCGCGGCAGACGGGCTGGAGTGGTACGACGTGACTCAGTGGGGTGTCGAAGGACGGATTTTGCCAGAGACCGAACGGGCGCGGTGGTTCGATCGGCTGCCGGCGGCGGCCGAAGCAACGGTGACGTCGAACGTCTGGAACCTGAGCCGCGACAGCGCCGGAATGATGGCCCGCTTCAAGACCGACGCGTCCACAATCCATGTCCAATACGGACTGCGGAAAGCGAACCTGAGCATGCCGCACATGCCCGCGACCGGCGTCAGTGGGGTCGACCTCTACGCTCGCGACGAAGATGGCAGTTGGAAATGGGTCCAGGTGACCCGGCCGACGACCCAGGAGATGAAAGTCCGGCTGATCGACGGGTTGGCGCCAGGATACCGTGAATACGCCGCCTACCTTCCGCTGTACAACGGCGTCGAGGCGATGAGTATCGGCGTCCCGCCGGGAAGTCGTTTCGTCGGGTTGCCGCCGCGGAAGCGTCCGATCGTCTTCTACGGCACCAGCATCACTCATGGCGCCTGCGCCAGTCGTCCCGGGATGGTCCACACCGCGATCCTCGGTCGCCGCTTCGATCATCCGGTCGTCAACCTCGGGTTTTCCGGCAACGGACGGATGGACCAATCGGTCGGGGAGTATCTGATCCAGGTCGATGCTGCCGCTTACGTGATCGATTGCTTGCCGAACATGCAACCGGCCGATGTGGCGGAGAAGTGCGTGCCGTTGGTCAAGCAGATCCGGGCGGCGAAACCCGACACACCGATCGTTTTGGTTGAGGACCGGCGGTTCACCAACGACTGGATCACGCCGGCGAAACGCCAATTCCACACCGACAACCACGCCGCACTCAAGGCGGCCTATGACACCCTGATCGCCGAAGGCGTGAGCGGGTTGCACTACATCGCTGGCGATTCGCTTTACGGTGACGACACCGAAGGGGCGACCGATGCGTCACACGCCAACGATCTCGGCTTCATGCGTCAGGCCGACGCTTTCGAACCGGTACTGCGAGCGGCTCTGGGCCGCTGAGCCTTCCCGCTCGATTAGCATGGTTCGTAGCGGACGCCCAGAGCCTCGGGTGACACGCCCAGGGCCTCGGGGTGGCACGCCCAGGGCATCGGGTGACACGCCCAGGGCATCGGGTGACACGCTCAGGGCATCGGGGTGGCACGCTCAGGGCATCGGGGTGGCACGCCCAGGGCATCGGGGTGGCACGCCCAGAGCCTCGGGCGATGGGCGTGGCGATCAACGACGAGGCTGATACCAACGGCCAGCTTACGGTTCACTAGGCAGGGTGAGAACATCCACGGTGCCGCTCACGCCCTTCGTTCCTCAGGGCGTGCCACCCGATCACCAACCGCCGACCCAAGTGATTCGTAAGTTCCGCCTATCCTCGGGTGGCACGCCCAGAGCCTCGGGTGATGGGCGTGGCGTTCAACGACGAGGCTGATACCAACGGCCAGCTTACGGATCACTAGGCAGGGTGAAAACTTTCGTGGTGCCGCTCACGCCCTTCGTTCCTCAGGGCCTGCCACCCGATCACCAACCGATGACCCAAGTGATTCGCAAGTTCCGCCTATCCTCGGGGTGGCACGCCTAGAGCCCCAGCGATGGGCGTGGCGTTCAACGACGAGGCTGATACCAACGGCCAGCTTACGCCTCACTAGGCAGGGTGAGAACATCCGCGGTGCCGCTCACGCCCTTCGTTCCTCAGGGCGTGCCACCCGACAACCAACCGATGACCCAAGTGATTCGTAAGTTCCGCCGGGTGGCACGCCCGGAGCCCCCGGTGATGGGCGTGGCGATCAACGACGAGGCTGATACCAACGGCCAGCTTACGCCTCACTAGGCAGGGTGAGAACTTTCGTGGTGCCGCTCACGCCCTTCGTTCCTCAGGGCCTGCCACCCGATCACCAACCGATGACCGAGTGCTTCGTAGAAGCTAGGCGGCGAACCACTAGTGCTGAAACAGGAACTCGTCGGTATTCAGTAGCGCCCAGGCGATATCTTCGATACCCGCCTGTGGCGATTCCTGGGCTTCGACGTGGGCGAGGGCGGCGGCCAATTCCGGCTCGCTCGGAGGCCGACAGAACGCGGCCAAGTAAAGCTCTTCGATCGCTTCACGGGGCGATTGACCGGCGGCGAGTCCACGCTGGTAGCGCGACGCTTCGGAACGAATTTTCTCGTGGATCGTAGCCCCGTTGAACAACTCGATCGCCATCCCCAGGTTCGAATCGTCCACCCGCTCGCAGGCGCACACGGTCGTCCGCTCGGGTTGACCAAAAACCTTCAAGAAATCGACCTTGACCAAGTCGGGAGCGGGCAGATGCGTGGCCCGTGTCCCCGGCGGCAATCCGCCGTAGGTCTGCTCCAGACCGATGGTGTGATTGATCGCGTCAAGCAATTGCTCGGCACTGAGCAACCGCGGTTGTTGGTGCGAAAAGTAGAGCGAATCGTCTCGGTTCAGTTTCGTCGCCCGGTAGCCTGCTTGGTAGGTTCGGCTGTTGAGGATCACCCGCAGCAGATGCCGTCGGTCGAACCCGCTGTCGGCGAAATCGCGAGCCAGGGCGTCGAGCAGTGAACCGTTGGAGGGCGGATTGGAATCACGAAAATCGTCGATCGGATCGACGATCCCGCGAGAGAAGAGCTGTGCCCAAATCCGGTTGGCTTCCATCTTGGCGAAGTACGGGTTGTCGGGATCGATCAACCACTGGGCGAACGCGTCACGGCGGTCGACATCATCCTCCAGGTCAAGGCTGCCGGCGACCGGCACCCAAGGCTTCATCGTTTCACCGGTTCGCGGTTGAGTGACTTCGCCGCTGTGACTGGTGTAGACGAACATCTCGCCGGGACGTTGGGTCGTGCGGCGCTGAACTCGGTTGAAGAACGCGCCGAGCCCATAGTAATTGTCCTGTGTCCAGCGTTCGAAAGGGTGATTGTGACACTTCGCGCACTGCAAACGGGCACCGAGGAAGACCTGCGAGACGTTTTCGACACACTCATTCATGTCGGTCGCCGTGCGATAGAAGTTGGCCGGAGGGTTGGCCAACGTGCTGCCGCTGGTAGTCAACAATTGCCGTGCGAACTCGTCGTACGGCAGGTTCGTCCGAAACGCCTCTTCGACCCAGCGGTGGTACTTGTAGATCCCATCGTTGCCGATGCCCTTGTTGGTCATCTTCAGCAGGTCGCCCCACTTCAACGCCCAAAACTTGGCGAACTCGTCTCGTTCGAGCAGTTCATCGATCAGCCGTGACCGCTTATCGGCCGACTCGTCAGCCAAGAACTCACGGGTCCGCTCGAGCGTCGGCAAGATACCGACTAGGTCGAGATGGACACGGCGGAGGAACTCGGCGTCGGTACAGGTTTCCGCTGGCACGAACTGCAATTGCTTCAGCTTGGCGTTGACCAGTTGGTCGACGTAATTCTGCTCGACCGGTTCGTTCCAAACGAAATCGGGAATCCGCTGGATGAACATCAGCGGGACCGATTCGATGTGTTCCAGGAAGCGGACCAAGATCACCGCTTCGCCCCGTTTGTGAGGCGTGACCAGGCCGTCTTCGGCGACCTCAGCAACCGAAGTATCGGAACTCTCGTAGGCCACCAGATGGGTCACGTCACGGCTGGAGCCGTCCGAAAAATGCGCCACCGCGGCGATCTGCTGAGGCCCCGCCTCGAGCCGCAGGACTCGCTTGGCAGACGGCGATACCTCCAAGCGAACACAGCGAGCAGTCCCTTCCGGATCGGGCTGAGCCCCCTCGGTGATCCAATCGTGAAGGATCGCGTAGGCTTCGTCGTCGGGCTTGATCTGCTTGCCGCCGCCGTGGCTGACTCGCATCATCGGTTTGAGCAATAACAGGCTCTGCTCGGGCGCGATCGGGTTCAGCCGGCGGCCATAATCCTCGCGGATCAGTGTCAACTCATCGAGTTTGGCATCGAAGGCACGCAGCGACAGCCGGAACATCCCCTTACCGCTCGGCGAACCGTGGCAGGCCCCCGAGTTACATCCCTGTTTCGACAACGCCACCAACACCTCCGACTCGAACGCGGTCCGCCAAGGTTGATCACAACCGCTGACACGGACCGGGATCGCGTGGCGTTCTCCGCCGACCTCGACGACCACTTCGGTCTGACCATTTCCGCGGGCGAAGACGACCGACCCGCGGACTTCGACGATCGACGGGTCGGCCGATGTCAATCGCGCGTCGGCCGTCCAGTCGCGTGGCACGTCGACCACGTCATAGCCGGTGACGACGACTTGGCGGCGATCTTTGCTGCCGGCCAGCGAAATCTCGTGCGGTTCGATCTCCAGCGACTGAGGTTTCGGGATCACGGTCAACGGCGCCGATTGGCCAGCGACCGAGAACTCCTGTCCCTGGTGCGAACTGGCGGCCGTAAAGCCGAGTGAGACGGTTTCCAACACACCTTCGGCCGTGGCACTGACAAGGTCGTCCGCGACATCGACCTGGAACTCGATCAGGTCTTGATCGGCGGGGATCGTCAGCGTCTCGGGAGGCCGGATGCCACGAGCGGCGAGAGCCGGGTCAAAGGTGAGTGTGATCGGTTGGGGATCGCCGCCGTCGCGGACGATCCGGACAACCAACTTGGTCGGCTGCCCGGCGACCAGCCGTGCCGCAAAGGCTGCCGAATCGTCGCTCTCCGGTGGCCCGACGGTGACGGCCAACGGATCGTACCACTGCGGTTTCACCTCGATCGTTTCGATCCGTCCGCGGTTCTGATGTTCGCTAAAGGCCAGTAATCGGAGCGATTCCGGGTAACCGGCTGCTTTTGACTCGGCGGTGTCGGTCCAGGTGGCGGAATAGCTGTCTTGGTCGACCTTGATCTCGGCCTTCCATCCGTTGGGCAACGCATCGGGGATCAGTGTCAACGCACCCTTGAAAGCTTCGTCGGTCCGCTTCAGCTGCAACGTCAGCGGATGAGTCGACAACGGGCGAGCGAAGCGTGGTGGCGTCGCCGGTTCGAGCGTGAAGTAGTCCGGGGCGGCCGAGACACCGCCGAGAACAAATGAGCCGCTGTTCCAGAGGATCGGGAACGGCACGTGCGGCTGCTTGACCCTCAGCCAGGCAAGGCTGTTGACCTCGGCAACGTTGGCGGGGTCATCGACCGCCTGGCCTCGCAGTCGCAGCGGCGACAACGACGATTCGGCCCAACCCGGATCGGCGACGACGTAAATCCGTGCCTCGGCGGCCCCGGCGGCGATCCGCGGATTCAAGATCCGTAAGCCGTCGATCGGGGTGGCGAACGACAATTCGATCTCGCCGTCATAGCCGAACCGCTGAACCTGCAGATCGATCGCCGCGGCGCCGCGATCGGGCTCCATCGCGAACTGCTGCGTGATCGCCGCGTCGGGCTTGAGCTGCAATTCGAACGTACCCGCCGGAATAATCTCGACGGCGTAACCGAATCCGTCGCCGCCACGACCGAGCAGGTCGTCAAGTTCCAACTGATAGACGCCGTCGGCGGGAAACGCGTAATCGAGTCTCCATTCGTCGCTCGGCTCGACCTTCGTCTCGGCGACTACCGCCCCTTCGGGCGACCACAATCTCATCCGCAACAGCGTCGGGCAAGCGAGACTGCGGGTCAGAGCTCGCAAGCGGATCGTGGTCCCCTGGGTGCCGACGATCGGAAAGCGATCGGCTTGGCCGGCGGACGCCAGCTGGCCCTGGATCACCACCGGCGGGTTCAGCGGCGCGATCGTCGCCTCGGCGTCGCCCGCCGGTGCAGCGTCGTCCGTGGTTTCGGCGTCCGCCGGCTCGGCTGCCGCGGCCGCGAGTTCGGCCTGCGGTAGCGGAGAGACCCGCAGCGGCACCCAGGCCGATGAACGGCCCTCGGGCAACCGGGTCGCGATCGTGGTGATGGTGTCAGAATCAGCCGCCGGATTGACTTCACGCGGTTCGGCCAACTCGCCGTCGGGGCCATGGAAAGCGACGCTGGTCGTTCGACCGGCGGTGACCGCCAGCGGCATGGCATGACTGAGAATCGGGAAATCGCCGACGCGAAGCCGATAGGTTCCACCGGCGGCGTAGCGATTGTCGCCGACCTGAATCAGGTAGTCGCCCGCGTCGGAAAACTGGTAGGCGAATCGACAATCGGGGCCGACGGCGTCGTCATCAGCCAGCAGCAATACCTGGCCCTCCGCATCGAGCAGCCGGACGACGGGATCCATCGTCGATCCGAGTGGTTGGGTCAGCACCTCAACGGCGATCCGTTGACCGGCGGCCACGGTGATCCGATAGAACGCGCTGTTGGCCCCCTTGCTGACCCCGTCGACGGCGGCCAGCGACTCCAGTGGCTGAGCCGAGGCGGGTGATGTGTTATCGGCCGCTTCGGCGACCGTCGGCAGATCGTCGACCAGCACCACCAACGGCTGCAGCGGTCCCGCCGCGGCGGCCAACCAAATTCCCAACGGCCCCAGCGAGGCATCGGCTGGCACGGTCACATCCAACTTCACCAATTCAGGCTCGACCGCCGCGATCGTCACCTCGACTCCGGCGTGACTGGCCGCGACCCGCAATCGATCGTCAAACCCCTTGCCGGCGACGAACACCTGAGTCGTTTGTCCCGGCAGACAGGACCGCGGGTGGACCGTACCGATCGTCGTCTGTGCGACCGCGGACGCCGCGGCGAAAAGAACGCCGACAAGAGCCAGAGCGAATAAGAAGGATGAACGGCGCATGGTCAACTGAGCCCGGCGATGGGCTGGCCTTGGTAGATGTGATGGGGACGTTCTTCGGCGTCGCGCCAAACGGCGGTGGCCGGAATACCGAGGGCGTGATAGATCGTGGCGGCGAAGTTTTCGGGCGTCACGGGTGACTCGGACGGGTAGGCCCCGATCGCGTCGGTGGCACCGATCACACGGCCGCCGACGACACCACCACCGGCGAACCAAACCGTTTGTGCGGCGCCCCAATGGTCGCGTCCGGGCAGCTTGTAATGTTTGTCAAGCAGAGTGATTTTTGGTGTCCGACCGAACTCGCTGGCCATCACGATCAGGGTTTCGTCGAGTTCGCCACTGGCGGCCAGATCGTCCAACAACGCCGCGACGGCCCGATCGGTCGGCGGCAATAGCTTTTCCTTGAGATGCGGGAACGCGTTGCCGTGGGTGTCCCAGGACTCATCGTTACCGAGGTTGACCTGGACCAGGTTGACCCCGGCGGTCACCAACCGGCGAGCCATCAACAGCGACCAACCGAAGGCGTTGTTGCCGTAACGCTGGAGGTCGACATCGTCGGCCCGGGTGACGTCCAACGCGTGGTGAACCGAACTGTCGGTCAGCAGCGAAACCGCCCCCTGTCGCAGCCGATCGAATTGCTCGGTTTCGGCAAATCCGGCCAACTGTTGGCGCTGTCGGCGGAGCGTTTCCAGCAATTCCAGGCGGCCGCGGATCCGCCGCATCCCGAGCCCTTCCGGCAAGCTCAACTGCGGTGCCTGAAAGACCCGCTCATCGGCTTTGCCGCGTTCTTGGTGGTCAAAGCTGTACTCGGGGTAGGCCCCATAGGCCGAATTGTGAAACGGTGAGGCCTGGACCATCCAAGGATCGTGCTGAGGGCCCATCGCGCCGGCGTGTTGGCCGGGAATCACCCGACCGCTGCTGTGGACTAGCCGTTCGGGTAACACGACCGCAGGCGGCAGGTTGTTTCGAGCACGCGTCGCGCGGCCGGCGACTGCCGCGATCGCGGGGTGGTCCGTGCGGCTCGGCTGGTTCGGACTGAACCCGGTTGGCAACGCCGAACGGCCGGTCAACATGATGTGATGCGCCGCCGAATGTTCGTTCGAGCCGTGGGTCAATGAGCGGCAGAGCGACCACGATTCGCTCCGCTGGGCGAGCAGCGGTAGGTGTTCGCAAATCTGCAACCCCGGCGTCCGGGTGGCGATCGGACGGAACTCGCCACGGACGTCGTCCGGCGCAGACGGCTTCATGTCGAAGCTCTCTTGCTGCGCCAGGCCGCCGGACAGAAATATAAAGATGCACGACTTGGCCTTGCCGGCCGGCAGCACTCCGCCGGCGGCTTGCGTTTGCCGCAAACCGGTCAGGTGATTGATCCCCAAACCGAGCAACCCGATCGAGCCGGCCTGAATCGATTGGCGCCGCGTGAGCGTGTCGTGGGACCACGTCGGCTGGGATTGCCGGCCGACGGACCCGTTACCGCAATTCGGTTGGCTGCGGGGCATGGCGAGATCTTTCCGGTTCCGGAAGGGGCAGGAACACCGCCCCGGCGATCGTTCCTCCCGATCGCTCCGGTCAGGGAATCGACGGGGGTGAACGATAAAGCCTCAGCGGCATCGAACAGCGGTGTCGGCGGGAGGAAGGGGAGTGGCGAGTGGGGGATGCGTCTTCGGCTCGTCGGGCGGCGAGCGGATCTTTTATACCATGGCCTGGCCGAAACGTGAAATTTGGCTCTCGTTAAAATCATTCTTGTGGGCGCGAGCTGCCCTTCAGGCATCAGTGTCTACGCAAGCCAAAACAACGCCGGCAAACCAAAAGCCCCCCCTTGGGATGGTCGAGCGACAGCGAGGGGAGGGTCGCCTGCAGCTCCTCAAAAACAACCACCGCCCTGCACCCGCAAGGCCGTATGGCTCACGCCATTACGTTGAAAACATAATGCCTCCAGGTGATATTAGACGGCAACAGCCGAGTGCCGACAGTGATAGCGGCAGCCTAACCAAGGGCGATAACGATGATTTCTGGAAAGCGGCGAGGTCACGATCTGAGCCGCCCTCCAATCCCTCCATTCGATTACGCTCGAACCACCCTACAGGGAAGGCTAAAGCTATCTCCGACTCAACATGAAGCGAGCGTGAGGAAAGTGGACGCAGCACCTTAAACTTACGTAGATACCGATTGCCTTAAGGCGAGTCGTTCGTCGATCGCCGAACGGGCCGCGGCGCAGGCAGCGCCTCGCGGCGTTGGATAGACTGAACGTTCGGGGTGGTGTTCGCCGGATGGCAAGCCCACGTTTCACCGCATTGTCAATCAGGTTTGCCGGGGTGATCAGTTGCCAATTTGTTGTCGTTTGTCGGTCGCGATGGTGGCGATCGGCTGGTTAACGTTAGTGGGCGTCGCAGTTTCTCGAGCCGCGGAGACCGCGAGCGAACTCGGTGAACGGGCGCGACGTGAGTTCGAATGTCGCTTCGCGTCGACTCCGATCACGATCGATGGTCGAGCCGATGAAGCCGCTTGGGCCGATGCCGACGTCATCGACCACTTTTACCTGCCCTGGCTGGGAGACGAAGCACGGGCGGCGAAAACGACGACCACGGCACGCTTGCTGTGGGATCGTGAATACCTCTATTTCTTTGCCGAAATGGAGGACCACGACCTGTTCGCCGATGTCACCGAGCACGATGGCAAGACCTGGGACAACGACGTCTTTGAACTCTTCTTCAAACCCGCCGACGACAAACCGGGGTATTACGAATTCCAGGTCAACGCTGCCGGGACGGTGCTGGACATGTTCCTGCCGCGGCGTGGTGACGGCGGCTACGAGCGTTATGCCGGCGACGGCGATTTTCACGTCGAGTCGCGGGTAACGCTCCGCGGGACGCTCAACCAGCGCACCGACCGCGACCAGGGGTGGTCGGTCGAAGGGCGAATCCCGTGGTTCGATTTCCTCCGCAGCGGAGGTCGCCCCGCGGTCGACGAGCGATGGAAGTTCGCGCTCTGTCGCTATGACTTCTCCGTCGATTCGGAGGAACCGGAATTGTCGACCTCGGCGCCGCTCGATTCGCTCACATCCGCCGACTTTCACCATCACGAGGACTACTCGACGCTGCGGTTCGTCGGTCCGAGCGTTGCTGCCGAATCGGGTCTTGAAACGCTTCAGAACGAGTTGTCGCAGGTACCGTCACGGGTCGTCGGTTCACCCGACCCGCCGCTGCCGTACCGGGTCGAGCGAGTCTTTCCTGAACTGCAGCCGTCGTGGCCGATCTTCATGATCGAGCAACCCGGCACGCAGCATTTGCTGGTCATCGACCAACAAGCCCCCTACGGGGCGACCCGGTTGTGCCGTACCAGCGAAACACCCGCCGACGGCACGCTCGAGACGCTGCTCGAATTTCCCGCCGGCGGTGTCGCTTATTCGGCCGCGTTTCATCCCCGCTACGAAGACAATGGCTACGTCTACGTCGGCTGGAACGGTGGCGTTGATGGCGGAGCGAAACAGAGCCGGGTCACCCGCTACACGATCGACCGCGAGCCGCCCTATCGGCTCGACCCCGACTCGGCGCTGACGATCATCGAGTGGCCGTCGGCCGGTCATAACGGCGCCGCCGTCGACTTCGGCACCGATGGCATGCTGTACGTCACCTCGGGCGATGGCACCAGCGATTCCGACGTCGACCAGAAAGGCCAGGGACTCGATCACCTGTTGGCCAAACTGTTGAGGATCGATGTCGACCATCCCGCGCCGGGCCAGACCTATTCGATCCCACCGGATAACCCGTTCGTCGACGTCGAGGGGGCGCGAGGCGAGACCTGGGCCTACGGATTCCGAAACCCGTGGCGGTTGAATATCGATCGCCAAACCGGCGACGTCTGGGTCGGCAACAACGGTCAAGACCTTTGGGAACAGGTCTACCTCGTCCAGCGGGGAGCGAATTACGGCTGGAGCGTCTATGAGGGCGGGGCGTTGTTTTATCCCAACCGAGAACTCGGGCCGACGCCGGTATCGAAACCGACCTTCGATCATCCGCACTCCGAAGCCCGCTCGTTAACCGGAGGGATCGTCTACCGAGGCGATCGCCTACCCGAACTCCACGGCGCCTACATTTACGGCGACTACTCTACCGGAAAAATCTGGGCCGCCAAAGTGTCCGGCGGCCAGGTCGAGTGGCACCGAGAATTGGCCGACACCACGTTGCAGATCACCGCCTTCGCCGTCGATACCGAAGGCCGGTTACTGGTCGCCGATCACCGGGCTGCCCCCGCCGGCGGCTTTTACTCATTGATCCCGAACCCTGAAGCAGTGGCAGAAGCCGACTCCGCGGCGTCGTCCGAACGATCACCGGCGTTCCCAAAAACGCTCAGTGATAGCGGCTTGTTCGACTCGGTCGCCGGTCACCGCTTGCATCCCGGCCTGATCCCCTACAGCGTCAACTCGCCGCTCTGGTCCGACGGGGCCCACAAAGCTCGCTTCATCGCGTTGCCGTCGGCCGACCCGACGATCACGGTCAAGCCGACCCGCGGCTGGGAGTTTCCCGATCAGACCGT
>SKZY01000168.1 GCA_007127095.1 Planctomycetaceae bacterium | reverse complement strand
CTGATGGCGATCAGAACGAACAGTCCGGCTAGTATCGCTCCCCAACTCAATAAGGGCTCTCGATCAGCGTTGGTGGTCACTTCGCGATTGACGCCCACGCCGTTGTGCGCATTGCCACTCGTTTCCGCGACGCGCACATCGGACTCGTGTTCTGGTGAATAGCTCATAGGTATCTCTGTGTTTTTTTCCTAAACGGTTGGTGAGTCGTCAGGCCACAACCGGGTTGCTGGGTAGCCGCAAACCATTTCGCCGAATCTTGAAAATCGCGTTCGCGAGGATCGGTTAGCCCCCCTGGAAGAAAAACCGAACCTACGTCTCACCAATCAGTACGCTGTGTTCAACGATCAAATCACGGCAATTTCCGTGAGTCGGAAAGCAATTTTTACGGCGTACAGCGAGATTCGATAATCGAGAGATCGATTAAAGATACATGGTGAAATTCACCAGGGCTGACATCTGGTTAGCGAAACGAGGCCAGCCAGAAAAAGAGAGCAGACGAAGCCCATGCCCGAGTGTTCTGGTGGTATTCGCGCCGCTCGACCACCGGCTAATGGCTAGCAGCTAATGGCTAAAATCCCTTCGGGATACAGACGCTGATCGCCGGTCGGTCTGGCTGGACCGGGTCTCAAAGGCGATTGAGTCCCGAAGGCGATTAACCCGAAAGGCACTTTAGAGAGTGCTTAAGAATGCCACCCTACTGGGTTGCTGCCCTTACAAAAAATCAGGCGACCTGACGATCCGCGTTACAGTGCGCGGTCGCTTCGTCATTCAACTTTGCGATCCGCTGGCGCCAGGCGATTTCGCGTTGATAGACCTGCCAAACCTGTTGTTTGACATAGCACTCCGAGGGGATTTCATCCACCAGTTTGCCGAGTCGAGAGTATTCGTCCCAAACCTTGAGCACCGCGCGTTGTTCGCGACGCAGGTGGAATGCGGCTCGGATCCGTTTGGGTACGATCTTGACCGTCGCGGCGGTGGTTGGCAGCAGCAGCCCGGTTTTTGGCAGCGGGATAGAACGGCAGGCGTCGGCAGCGGCGCGATCCCAGATCTTGGCTAATCCCGTGATCGCCAAGCCGAATAATACGGCAAAGGTCAACTTGGCGTCGTCGGTCAGCCCGGTCCGCGGATCGATGCTGCCACGCTGCAAGTCGTAGCTTCCGACCAATCGATCGTAGCTTTGATTGGCGAAACGAGCCCCTTTAAGCAACGCTTGGGCGAGCCAAGCGTCGCCGTCACCAAGTCGGAAATCGACCTTGAAGTCGCCCTCGATCCAGATCCGCAAAATATCGTCATAGCTGCGATAAACGCTTAACTCCATCGCCCGATGCACCAGCGGTTCACGGTCTGTCTGGGCGGTATGCAGTGGTTGCAGCGGGTCGGTGAAATAGTGGCTCAACACACCCGCAGCGTAGGCTGCTTCGGCGAACCGCCCGACCGAAAGGTGACTTTGCAATCGCTCGTACCAGATCATCGCCAATCGCGGTGCTCCGCCCCAATACCCGCTGCGGACATGGATGCAGTGGTTCTGGAAGTCGCAAAACCGTTCGTCGGGATCGACGGTTCCGGTCAGGAAGCGATCGTTGTACCTCAGCAGCAGCCGTGCCAGCCGTTTTCCGGCCGGTGTTTGGACATGGTCGAGTGAATCGAGGGCGAAGCGTTGGTGTGTCCCGCGGCAGTGCATCCGCCGCAGGATCAAGGGTAGCAAGGACACCGAAGGCTCCTGGTCGTTAGTCGGATGCCGCGGGGCTTGCGGCGATTGCGGTCAGGCGGCGCGGCGGGAGACGACGAAAGCCAAGCAGTCGATCCCGTGACACTTGGCCCAGCGGGCGAGTTGGCAGCGGAATTGTCGTTCGCCGTCAGGCAGCAACTTGGCCTTTTCGAAGCGGGCTGCGAAGTGGGCCAGCGGCAACGGGCGGAACGGCGTATGCCCAACCGGTGGCGGTTCATCGCCGTACAAGGCTTGCAGGCGACAGCGATGGTCGCGAGCCGCAATTTCGTGATAGATCGCGTAGAGGGTACTGACCGGACCGCTCAGTGGTTCGACCGATGAGCGGGAGAAGTCCAGCGTGTCCATGAATTTCTCGGTACTGCGGGGGATGTGGCGAGGGGATGGGTGACCAGTGCCCCGATATTCACCCAATCGCCGACCCGCTCGCAAGATCGAAAGTTGCTCCCACTGGATGCCGGGATGCGTTACTTTCCGCCGTGAGACGCCCGCAGCAGCTTCAGGGCGGCAGCTAAATCACTTGGCCCGCGTTTTCGCAGGTGCAAAAACACCGAACCACGGTGGATCGCGGTCACTTTGGGCTGGGACATTGCCAGCAGGCCGGCCGCGCCGCGGGTGACCCCGAAACCGCTGTGGCCGCGGCCGCCGAAGGGGATTCGCGGATCGGCTGTGGGGAAAATCATGTCATTGATTGAAACATGGCCGACATCGAGGCGATCGGCTAAGGAGCGGGCCCACAGCGGCGGCCCGAAGACGGAGGCGGCGAGCCGGTAGCGACAGCGATTGACGATTTGCACCATCGCCTCGTCATCGGCCGCTTCGAGCAGAGACGCGACCGGGGCGAACAGGTCGCCGTCAGCGATTTTCCAATCGGCGCCGACGCCTGAGTAGATCCGTGGCCGCAGTTCGCCTCGTGAGCCGAGAACGTCGGTGGTTTGTTGTGGACCGAGAATGTCGACGGCTCCCCGGCGCTGGGCATCGGTGATTGCCGCGACGACCGCCTTGCGTGCCGCGGGATGCACGACTTGGGGCGGTGCTTCGCCGAGGTGTTCACGCAAACGATCGACCAAAGCGGCGAGCTGGTCTGGCGAAACGACCAACCGTCGGGGGCCAATGCAGGTCGCCCCGGCATTGAAAGTGAGTCCGAAGGCGATCGTTTTGGCGGCATGGTCGAGGTCCGCGCCGGGACCGATCAGCACCGCATCGCAGCCGCTGAGTTCCATAATTGATGGAGTCAGCGTCTGAGCACAGCGGGTCATCACGGCACGTCCCGAGGTCGATCCGCCGGTAAGGACGACCAGATCGACGCCGTCGTCGATCCGTTGCTGTGCTGCCGCTGGCGAGCTGGGTAGCAGCGACAGAGCCGTTTGCGGAACGCCGGCGCGAAGGAAGGCCGAGACCAGGACCGCCGCGATCTTTTCGCAGCCGGGGGCGGGCTTAAACCAGACGTGATTTCCGGCGGCGAGTGCTTGTGCGATCTGGACGCCCGGCAATAGCAGCGGGTAATTCCAAGCCGCCAGGATCAACACATCGCCCCAGGCGACACGGCTAACCTCGCTGGTAACGCCCCACAACCAGATCGGTCGGCCGCGAACGCCGAATCGCTGGGAGCGAAGGATCGACGGGCCGTTTTTTCCGATGAACTTCAGTGCGGCGCAAAGCGGGGTAATTTCGGCGGTTACCGTCTCGACCGGATCGGTCCGCTGGTCGCTCTCGCAGAGCTCTGCCAACCACTCGGCGTCATCGGCCAATTGTTTTCGCGCGGCGGCCACCACGCGGCAGCGTTGGAGATGAGAGAGCGAACGCCAAATCGATTTGGCTGGTGATGCGGTGACGTTGGCTGAGGGCGTGAGCATCTGAGATATCGCGATGGTTTTGGATACGTTCGGTCGGGCGGTGCGGACTTGACCGGTTTCGGGTTTCGCGGACTCTGGTAGACTTTCAGACTGTCAAATCGCTGGTCACCGGCGCCGTCGAGTCCGCCGGCACCGAACCTTTCGGGCGGCGATTTTGCGTTCCTGTATCTCTGCCAACCTGGATTACCGGCGATGGAACCTTCGGTCCGAATGCAAAACTTGATGGTGATGGCGCTCGCCGACGGTTCCTTGGGAGAACGCGAGGTCAATTACCTTACCGACCGCTGCATCGAGTTGGGACTGGGCGAGCAGGAACTGCAAGCGGCGATCCGGTTCGCGTTGGAGGACGGCGCGTCGGTCAGTCTGCCACAAGACCGCGACGATGCGGAATCGCTGTTGATCGATATGTTGCGGATGATGGCCGCCGACGGGATTTTGGACGAAAACGAAAAGCGTTTGTTCGCGATTTGTGCCGCGAAACTCGGCTACGGCTTGCCCGAAGTCGATGCGTTGATCAGCCGCTGTTTGGCCAACTGACGGATGCGGTGTGGCTAAGATTTTGATCACCTCGGGGCCGACCCGTCAGTATCTCGACCCGGTCCGCTATTTGACTAACGCCTCGAGTGGGCGGATGGGGGCCGCGTTGGCAGCAGCTTGCATCGAACGTGGTCACGAAGTGGTGATCGTCAGCGGTCCGGTGGCCGTGACCTATCCGGTGTCCGCGACGGTGATCCCCGTGGTCACGACCGACGAGATGTTGGCTGCGGCGTCGCAGCAGTTCACCGGTTGTGACGTCGCGATCGGGGCCGCAGCCCCGTGTGATTACCAACCGCAACAGGTCGCCTCGCAAAAGATCGCCAAGACCGGGCAACCGTTAACGATCGAGCTGATCGAAACCCGAGATGTGGTCGCCACGTTAGGCCAGTCGAAACGTTCCGATCAACGGGTGATCGGGTTTGCCTTGGAAACCGATGACCGTCGTTTTCGGGCGATCGTCAAGCTGGAAAAGAAGCACTGCGACCTGATCGTCAGCAACGGTCCCGACGCGATCGATTCTACTGACAACCAAGTGGAGATCTTAGCCGCGGACGGGACGTTGGTCGAAGCGATCGCCGGCAGCAAAGAATCCGTGGCCGATCGGATCATCGAGGTGATTTTTCGGCGACTCGGACTCCAAGTCCCGGTGTCGACGCACACCCGCTCCGAAACTGCCTCGAATCGCGATCAACCATGAGCAACCCGCCGATCGATCTGTCGGTAACACTCGGCCGCCTGCGTCTGACCAACCCCGTGATGGTCGCCTCGGGTACTTTCGGTTACGCCCGCGAGATGGAGCGGATCGTCGATTGTCGGCGACTCGGTGGGATACTTCCCAAGACGATCACCGCGATGCCACGGATCGGCAACGCTCCGTGGCGGACCGTCGAGGTATCGGCGGGCTTGCTCAATGCGATCGGGCTGGACAATGACGGAGTGGAGACGTTTCTCAATCACCATTTGCCGTACTTGCGGGAGATCGGGACGGCGATCATCGTCAGCGTCGCTGGACGTACCGAGGACGACTTTGTCGCCTTGGCCGAGCAGGTCGGCGAAGCTGATGGTGTGGCAGCGATCGAACTCAATCTTTCCTGTCCGAACGTTAGCGGCGGGGTCGATTTCGGCACCGATCCGCGATCGTGCGAGCGTGTCGTGGCGGCCGTCCGACACCGCTGTCGAGTGCCGATCCTCGCCAAATTGACGCCGAATGTGACCTCGATCGCCGATATCGCGCGTGGCGCTGCGGGTGGCGGTGCCGATGCCGTCTGTTTGATCAATACCGTGTTGGCGATGGCGATCGATTGGCGAAAGCGGCGTCCGATGCTGGGCAACGTGATGGGTGGGATGAGCGGTCCGGCGATCAAACCGATCGCCTTGCGGTGCGTCCATCAGGTGCGGTCGGCGGTCCCGATTCCGATCGTCGGAATCGGTGGGATCGCCAACCTCGATGACGTGATGCAATTCATCGTTGCCGGCGCTTCGGCCGTCCAGATCGGTACCGCGAATTACTACGATCCACAGGCATCGATGCGGATCATCGACCGCTTACCGGCGGCGATCGCCAGCCTCGGTGCCGTGTCGGTCGCCGAGGTGGTCGGATCACTCGATGCCACCAAAACGATGCCGCCGGAACCGTAGCCGTAGCCCTATGAATCCGTACCCCACCGCTCCTTGGCTAGCCGTTACAATTGGACCAAGGTTGTTCCTTTACCGATTCGTTGCCAATTTGTGAAACCGAAGATGAAGACCAAATTACTCGCACTGTTGACGTGTTTTGCCATGACCCTTTCCGCCAGAGCCGAAGAGAATCAGGACGCCCTTTCCTTCAAGGTCGAGTCGATCGATGGGGAAGCGGTCAATTTGGAGGATTATCGGGGCAAGGTGGTGTTGGTGGTCAATGTGGCGAGCGAATGTGGACTGACGCCGCAGTACGCCGGTTTGCAATCGTTGTACGAGAAGTATGGCGACAAAGGTTTGGTCGTCCTCGGCTTTCCCTGCAATCAGTTCGGCGGCCAGGAACCGGGCACCGAAGCCGATATCAAGCAATTTTGCAGCACCAAGTACAGCGTCACATTTCCGCTGTTCAGCAAGGTTGAGGTGAACGGCAGCGGTGCCGCGCCACTGTATCAATACCTGACTTCGCAATCGACCAAACCGGTCGGCAGCGGGAAGATCAGTTGGAACTTCGAAAAATTCTTGATCGGTCGCGACGGCCAGATCGTCAACCGCTTCTCACCCCGGGTTGCTCCGGCTGACGCCGAATTGCTCAAAGCGGTCGAAGCTGAGTTGTCGAAGGGTTGATTCAGCCGCTGGTGTTCGCTTGACCGAGTAGTCGAAAGGTCCCGCAGTCGAACAGTCCCAAGTCGCTCAGTTTCAGCGACGGGATGACCAGCAGGGCCATGAAGGACAGGGTCGTAAACGGCGAGGTCAGCGGGCAACCGAGCCGTTGCTTGACGAACCGTTCGATCGCCTGGTATTCCGCGGCCACGTCGGTGCCCGGGCGATCGGTCATCAGTCCGGCGATCGGTAGCGGGAGCAGATGTCCTTCCGAACCGTCGATCGCCGCGATCCCTCCGCGAACGCCGATCACGCGATTGACCGCTCGGCAGAGCGATTCGTCGTCGCCCGAAATCGCCAAAATGTTGTGCGAATCGTGACCGACGCTCGACACGATCGCTCCCAACTTCAGACCGAATCCGTGAATGAAGGCGACGGCGGGCGGAGCGTCTTGATAGCGGTTGACGACCGTCAATTTGAGGATGTCGCGGGCCGGATCGGTTAACACGTGTCCTCTGCGGAGCGGCAGTTCGACCGTTCGTTCTCCGGTGACCAAAGCGCGATCGATCGCTTCGATGACACGTACCGAGACCGAATCAGGCGATCCATCGGAGGCTTTTGCAGGATCGATGCCAGAGCGTTCTCCTGCCGGCGACGTCGCCGAGACCAGAAAATCCTCGACCTGTTTCGGATGACATTCGAAGCGATTGATCGGCTGGCAGGCGACCGAGGCGAAAAAAGGCTCGCCTTGGGAAGCGACCGGCTGACCATCGATCACCGTTTCCAGCGTTTTAAAGTCGGTCAAGTTGTCGATAATTTGAAAATCGGCGGGTTCTCCGACTCGTAGCGTGCCGACCGGCAGTCCGTAATGACGTACCGGTGTTAGGCAGGCGGCGGCCAGGACGAGAAACAGGTCGGCGCCTGCGGCGAGAGACCGCCGGACGAGTTCGTCGATATGGCCGTGAAGCAGGTCGTCGGGGTGTTTGTCGTCGCTGCAGAACATGATGCGTCCTGGGAAGCGATCGATCAGTGGGAACAAGGCGTCGAAGTTTTTGGCGGCGCTCCCTTCACGGATCAAAATTTTCATCCCCGCGTTGAGCTTGTCGATCGCCTCCTCAATCGACACGCACTCATGATCGGTCGTGATCCCCGCGGCGGCATAAGCGTTTGCCTCTGCAGCGCGAATTCCGGGTGCGTGACCATCGACCGGTTTGCCGGTCGCCTCGGCGTGTCGCAATTTGGCAAGTACCTCAGGGTCGCCCGCGAGAACGCCGGGGTAGTTCATCATCTCCGCCAGATAGAGGATCTCGTCGCGGGCGAGTAGTTCGCCGATGGCGGCGGCATCGATCGTCGCCCCAGCGGTTTCGAACGCGGTCGCGGGGACACAACTGGGCGCGCCGAAGAAGAACTTGAACGGGACCCGGCGTCCGTTCTCGATCATGAAGTCGACACCGGCGACGCCGACGACATTGGCGATTTCATGAGGGTCCGAGACCGTCGCGACGGTCCCGTGGGCGACCGCCAACTTGGCGAACTCGCTGGGGACCAACATCGACGATTCGATGTGGACATGAGCATCGACGTAACCCGGCAGGGCGTAAGGCAACGACGCCTCATCAGCCCCCGGCAATGGCTCTAGGGCCGCGATCCGACGATCCTCCACGACGATGCGGTAAGGTCCGATTCGCCGGCCTTCGATATCGATCAGGTTCGCAGTTCGTTCGATCACGCTGCGGTACTCCAAAGGTTAGGATCGAGCAGAAAAAAAATGTGTTAGGTGCCCTCCACCATCGGTATCTACACATGTCGCAAAGCGACGACCGCATTCCGTCTCACGCTGCGACTCGGGTAGCCGAGATATTTAACCCAGCCTCGCTGTTGGTTGGCCTTCCTGAAAAAAGGGGGGCGTGGCTTTTATTTCGCTGGCGTTGACTTGGCTTGTGCAGATACCATTGCCCTCCACAGGGGCAGTCCCGTTTTCCGAAAGAGCCTACATTCATGTTGGTATTGGTTACTGGTTGCGGCGGGTTTCTCGGTCGATCGATCAGTGCTCAGTTATTGCGCCGCGGTGATCGGGTACGAGGCTTGGCTCGCGGCGAGTATCACGACCTGCAAGATCGAGGAGTCGACCTGCGGCGGGGTGACGTCAGCGATGCCGACACGGTTGATCGCGCGTGTGAAGGGGTCGATGCGGTGATTCACTGCGCCGCGATCGCGGGGGTTTGGGGAGCCTGGTCACGATACCACCGCGTGAACGTGTTGGGAACCGAGAACGTGATCGCGGGCTGCCACCGCCGCAGGGTTCCGGTGCTGGTTCACTGCAGCAGCCCGAGCGTCACGTTCGACGGTGGTAATCAGTCGGGGATCGACGAATCGGCGACGTACCCCGCCAAGCATCTCTGTCATTATTCGGACACCAAAGCGATCGCCGAACGGGCGGTGTTAGCGGCCCACGCTGTCGGCCAGCTCCACACGGCAGCCCTTCGTCCGCATTTGATTTGGGGAGCCGATGATCCGCACCTCTTTCCGCGGCTGATCGACCGCGCGCGTCGCCGTCGCTTGGTTATCGTTGGCGACGGCAAGAACCGCATCGATACGGTGCATGTCGACAATGCGGCCGCGGCTCATCTGGCGGCACTCGATCACCTCACTAAGGTCGACCCTGAGGGTGGTGGTCGGCCGTTTTTCATCACACAGGATGAACCGGTTGGCTGCTGGGACTGGATTTCACGGGTGTTGGAGATCGCCAACGTACCGGCACCGACGCGGGCGATCAGTCTGGCGACAGCGTGGCGGGTGGGGGCGACGCTGGAGACAATCTATCGGCTCGCGGGGGTTGAACGGGAACCGCCGATGACCCGTTTTTTGGCGGCGCAGCTGGCTCGCGATCATTACTTTGATATCTCCGCCGCCAAGCGGATTCTCGGCTACCGTCCGCAGGTTTCGACCGCCGCCGGGCTCGAATCGCTCCGTGTCGCTTGGCAGGACAAGGTGTAGCCAGGCTCCGTCAAGCGGTGCGGCGGTCGCTTGGCAGCCCCACGGCAAAGGGTCGCCTGGTCAGCTTTCGGATTCGGCTGTTATGCTGGTCACCTTGGACCGTAAACCGCTCCCACAGGTAGTCTCGCATGAACGTCGCCCCGTCACGGCCACCCCATACTCAAACCGCCCCGCCCCCCAATTCGCTGACACCGGAGGAAGGCTGGCACTGTGGCCATTACTTCTATCGCTTTCTTGGCCCACAGCGAGCTGGGGCCGTGGGCCAAGCCGATTTTGTCGCCGCGATCGATCCACCAGCGGGTGATCGACCGGAGCGGATTCAGGGGTACATCATCAGCGGGCACAAAGCCGACTTCGGAGTGATGGTGATGGACCCGGACCCGCTGCAGGTCGACGCGGTCCATCAAGCGATCATGAGCGGTCCGCTGGCGGCGATGATCGAGCCGACCTGGTCGTTTGTCTCGATGAGCGAGGTCAGCGAATACGTGCCGAGCGTCGAGCGATTTCGCGAAAACCTGATTCAGGAAGGGATGGCAGCCGATTCGCCCGAACTGGAAGCCCGCGTCCAGGGTTATGCCGATCGGCTACCGATGATGAATCACCAGCGTTTGCGGCCCGAGTTTCCCGAATGGCCGGCGGCCTGCTTTTATCCGATGAACAAAAGCCGTGTGGTCGGGGCGAACTGGTTCACCACGCCCTTTTCTCATCGACGCGAATTGATGGCCGAACATGCCCGCAGCGGCATCAGCTTCGCCGGTCGGGTCAGTCAAGTGATCACTGTCGGCGTGGGGTTGGACGATTGGGAATGGATGGTCACGCTGTGGGCGCGGAATCCTGAATATTTGAAGGAGATCGTCTACAAGATGCGGTTCGACGAGGCGAGTGCCAAGTACGCCGAATTCGGGCCGTTCTACACCGGCTATCGCGCTACCGGAGACGAAATCCTGCGGCACTGCGGCTTCAGCGGCTGAGATCGAGATGACCGCGAAGCGACGGCGGTAGGTCGGGTTGTTGCCAGACGCTCATGCCGCCATCGACCAACAGCGTTTGGCCGTGAATGTGCTTGGCGGCGTCACTGAGCAGAAATACCGCGGTGTCGCCGCAGACGGCAGCATCCGGGACTTGCCCGTTGGGCGTGTGCAGCCGCATCCAGCGATCGACGTCGGCGTCGTTGTCGAGCACGCTGCCGGTCAGTGGTGTCCGAACCAATCCGGGGGCCATCGAATTGACGCGAATGTTCAGCGGTGCCAGGGCGACGCAGAGCGACCGGACCATTGCGGCGACGGCACCCTTGCTGGCGTCGTAGGCGACGTGGTCGGGTTCGGCGAGTAGGCCGTTGATCGATCCGGTCATCAAGACTCGCCCCGCCACTCCTGCGGCGACCCATCGTCGGGCGAAACGTTGGGTTAGGAAAAACGGGGCGTCGACGTTCAATCGCATCGTCAGGCGGTATCGTTCGGCCGTCATTTCTAAAAACGGCAGGTCGACATAGGTCCCCGCGTTGTTCACCAACAGGTCGATGCCGGGCAACACCGACTCGACCGCAGCGGCCAACCGGTCAGCGGTCGCTTCAGCCGACGCGGTGTCAGCGGGGGCCAAGTCGGCGGTCACCAATTCGGCCTGAACCCCGAACTGACGACAGCGGGCAAGTGTCTCGTCGGCCAACGCATCGCGCCGCAGACCATGCAGGCAAACGTTGCCGCCGGCCCGAGCGATCGCGACCGCGATCGCGGCGCCCACCCCTTGGGTCGATCCGGTTACCAACGCCGAGTGTCCGGAAAGCGAAAACGGGGAAGCGGCTCGATCGATAGGTGATGACATCGTGTGAAGTTCCGGAGGGTGTCGAGTCGCGGCGGGCCGGTCGAACGGCGTATCATATCGACGACCAATTCCATCCCGCAATCACCGAGAAAGACATGAGTTACGCCGAATCGACGTTGCCCGAGTTTGATCACGAAATGGCGATCACCCGGAAATTACTCGAACGCCTCCCGGAATCGTTGCTCGATTGGCGACCGAACGAGAAGTCGAACACGATCGGCTGGAACGCTAACCACTTGGTCGAAATCGTCGGTTGGGTCGAAGGCGTATTGACCGAATCGTCATTCGACATCGATCCGGTCGGTGGCCCACCTTACGCGACACCGAACTTATCCGATCGTCAGACGATTCTCGATCAATTCGACCAGAATGTCGCTCAAGCGCGGGCGGCGATCGCGGCGGTCGATGACCACGCCCTGGGTGAAATGTGGTCGTTGTTCGAGCGCGGTAAAGAGCTGTTTACGATGCCGAGGGGTGCCGTCGTGCGGACTTTCGTGATCAGCCACCTGATTCACCACCGGGCCATTTTGAGTGTCTATTACCGGCTAAACCAAGTTCCTGTTCCGGCGATCTACGGCCCGACGGCAGACGATACGCAGTCACCCTGATGGCAACCGGTAATTGGCTGCGACGGCCGTAAACCGCTCGACTTGATCGCTTTGCCAGTCGTCGTCAGTTGCCAGTTCCGCCGCCATCCAGCGAGCGACTTCTGGGGCGGCGGCGACGCAAGCTGCCGAGTCGAGGAATAGCCATCGGCTACGTCGCGCCAGCACGTCTTCAATCGTTCTGGCCATCTCTTCACGGACGGCCCAAACGACGTCGACCCGCCGCAGATTCGGCAAACCGGTGGACGTCTCGGCCAAGTCGGGAGACGCGGCGACCAGTCGTTCGATGGCGGCCGCATCGGGAGAATCGAAAACGCCGGTGGCGAACTCGGCGGGTCTCTCGGCAGGGCCGTGCAGAGCGAGCGTCATCGTCCGACAGGGCGAGGCGGTGAGTTTGGCGGAGGCGATCGCTCGGTCGACGCAATCCTCGGCCATCTTGCGGACCGTTGTCCATTTGCCGCCGCGGATCGTCACGACCCCTGACGGAGAAATCGTGATCGAGTGGTCGCGTGACAACGACGCGGTCCGCGAACTGCGATCGTTCTTGACCAGCGGACGGATGCCGGTGAACAGGCTGGTGACGTCCTGACGGGTCGGCGGTTGAGTCAAGTATTCGGTAGCGGTCGACAGTAAGAACGTGATTTCTTGTTCTTGGGCTTGAGGCTCCAGCACCGCTTCGCTGATCGGCGTGTCGGTCGTCCCGACCACGACCTGATCGTGCCAGGGGATCAGGAACAGCACCCTACCATCCGAGGTGCGAGGGACGATCAGTGCGGTGTCACCTGGAAAGAAATGGCGCGGCAAGACGATGTGGACGCCCTGGCTGGCGGCAAGTAGTGGACGACCATCGGGGGCATCCAACCGGTTGACCGCATCGGAGAACGGTCCTGCGGCATTGATCACACAGCGGGCCTCGACCGTTCGCTCGATCCCGGTTTCCTGATCGTTCAAAACCACGCCCGTGACCCGCCCTTGAGCGTCTTTCTTCAGTCCGGTCGCTGGCATGTAATTGACCAAGCAAGCGCCGTGCTCCGTCGCCGTTCGGGCGATATGGATCAACAATCGGCAATCATCGAATTGGCCGTCGTGATAAATCACTCCGCCGCGGTGTATTTCTGGCCGCAGCGTCGGCAGACGCTCGGCGGCGGCATCCCGGCCGACGGCGCGAGAACGCCCGAACTCACGGCTGCCGGCCAGGAAATCGTAGAGTTTCAGTCCGATCCAGAAATAGAAACGCTGAAACAGGTTGTTACAGGGGATGAAAAACGGCAGGTCGTGAATCAACAGCGGAGCGTTGCGGCGCAGTCGTGATCGTTCTCGCAGTGCGTCGCGGACGAGTGTCAGGTTGCCCTGTTCGAGGTAGCGAACGCCGCCATGGACTAATTTGGTGCTACGGCTGGAAGTCCCCTTGCCGAAATCGGATTGTTCGACGAGCAGGACGTCCAATCCACGGCTGGCGGCATCCAGCGCGATCGAGACACCGGTGGCGCCACCGCCGATCACCAACAGGTCCCAGGGCGATTGCCGTTCGTCGATCCGTCGCAGCGATTCCGCGCGTTTCATTTCGTCTCCCTAACTTTCGGTCCGATCCTCAGGCGGGGTCGACCCATTGCTTGCACCGCTGCAGCGCGTCGTCCCAGCGTTGGCGACGGCCGGCAACTTCGTCGTCCGACATCGCGGGTTGAAACACCTTTTCGCTCTGCCAAATCGACTCGATTTGGCTGGCGTCATCCCACATTCGACTCGATAATCCGGCCAGGAAAGCGGCACCCAGGGCGGTCGTTTCGACGATCCGCGGACGAACGACCGGCACGCCGAGGATATCGGCTTGGAATTGCATCAACAGGTCGTTGTTGGCAGCCCCGCCGTCGACCCGCAGTTCGGTGATCTCATGTCCGGCATCGGTTTTCATCGCGTCGAGCACTTCGGCGACCTGGAAGGCGATCCCTTCCAAGGCGGCACGGGCGATGTGAGCGGATGTCGTGCCGCGGGTGATCCCGACGATCGTACCGCGGGCATAGGCATCCCAGTGAGGCGCCCCGAGGCCGGCAAAGGAGGGGACCAGATAGACGCCACCGCTGTCGGGCACACTCGCGGCGAGCGGTTCGACTTCCGCCGATGACCGAATGATCCCGAGTCCGTCTCGGAGCCACTGGACCGCGGCCCCAGCGATGAAAATGCTTCCTTCCATCGCGTACTGCCGCTGGTCACCGGTTGTACACGCGACACTGGTCAACAGCCCACAACCGCTCGTTTTTCGCTGTTCGCCGAGGTTCATCAGCGCGAAGCAGCCGGTCCCATAGGTGTTTTTGGCCATCCCGCTGGAGGTGCAATTTTGTCCGAACAAAGCCGATTGCTGGTCGCCAGCGGCACCGCCGATCGGGATCGCGCGGCCGAATAAGTCGGCTTCGGTGACACCGAAATCGTGACTCGACGGAAGCACCTCGGGCAGCAATTTCCGGGGGATGTCAAGAGCTTGGAGTAATTCGTCGTCCCATTGGCAGCGATCGATGTCCAGCAACATCGTTCGCGACGCATTGGTGACGTCGGTGGCGTGGACACGTCCACCGGTCAGTTTCCAGATCAGCCAGCTGTCGATCGTACCGAAAGCCAATTCGCCCGCCATGGCGCGGCGACGGGCATCGGGAACCTGATCGAGCAACCAACGCAATTTGGTGGCGCAGAAATAAGCATCGATCAGCAGGCCGGTTTTCCGCTGCACCAGCTCGACCAGTCCGGCCGTACGAAGCCGGTCACAGTCGCCCGCGGTGCGGCGATCTTGCCAGACAATGGCATGGTGAATCGGCTCACCCGTTTTCCGATCCCAGACCAGTGTCGTTTCGCGTTGGTTGGTGATTCCGATCGAGACGACATCAGCGGCCGTTAAACCGGCTTGGTCGAGTGCTTCGCGGGCGACATCGAGCTGCGTTTGCCAGATTTCGGACGCGTCGTGCTCGACCCAACCCGGCTGTGGGTAATGTTGCGTGAACTCTCGCTGAGCCAAGGTGACGATTTCACCTTGTTGGTTAAACAAAATCGCCCGGGAACTGGTGGTCCCTTGGTCCAAGGCCATGATCACTCGCATTGTCGCCGCCTAACAGAAAAGAAGAGATCCGCCGATTGACCCGAAAAATCGAAGTCGTCATCGAACTTTCGAGCGAAAACGAACAGAGCCACGAGTGATCCCCGTGGCTCTGCTGCATTTCGATGAGTCGAGCCGAACGAATGACGGCCGACCAGTTACGAATTACTCGGGTGCGTTGACCGATTCGATGGCTTCTTCCAAAGTCTCTTCGGTCGAATCCTTGATCTCTTCGGCCTTCTCGGCGGCGGCCTCGCTCACCTCTTCAGCCTTTTCAGCCGTGACTTCCTGAACCTCTTCAGCCTTTTCAGCAGCGGCATCCGCAGCGGTTGCAGCACTATCTGAAGCATCGGCAGCCGCTTCTTCGACCGCTTCGATCGCCTGCTCGGTCGTCGTCGGCGACTCGATCTCAGGGATCTCGCCGGTCGCGGTCAGGTTCGAATCGCCCATGTCGCTGGCTTCCCCGGCGTCGACACCGAAGTCGAGGTCGGTCGAGGTATCAACATCGTCGGCGGGCTGGCAACCGACCGCGGCAACCAACACACAAGCTGCAGAAAACAAACGGAGTGAAATTCGCATTTTAAAGTCTCTCTTTGGATGCGAGGAAACGGGTCTCTCAACACCTCCATGATAGGGCAGATGATCAGCGTTTCAATCCACAATCGGCAGTTAGCCCGGTTTCCGTTACTCGGTGGCCACTCCGACCAATCCCTGATCGGCGCATTCGGAAAATTGTACGGGACCGTCAAAGTTCACGTGTGTTCCCGTCATTCCCAGGTTTTCAACCGGTTTCACCCATTCTCTGACAGAGCGGTTGTCGAAGCCAAAGTCGAACGGAACGCCGAACGTCAGCAGGGACTGGAAACGATGCACCATTTACGAACGATTGTGGCATTTTGTGGATTAGCCGCCGCTTGGGCCGGGACCGCGGGTGCCCAAAACGGAAAGGTCGACGGTTCACCCCGAATCGCGTTTGAAGAAGTTTGGGATGCCGAAAATGCTGACCATTCATCGATCACACGGGCCGAGGAAGAGGCTCGAGAGGATGCCTTGCGAGCCGCCCAGGAACGCCGCCGGCGGGCGATCGAAAAAGCGTGGGCGATACGGATTTGGACCGAGCAGGCTCGGCCGACCCTGTCGTCGAACCCCTTCATGCGAAGTCGCTATCCGACGCGAAATATTCTCTACGTGCCGGTCAACGTGCCGGTGCCCGGCTACTACGGGAACGATCGACGATAAGCGACGTGTCGACCGATCGTATCCCCCAGTCGGACCTAACCCCAGTCGGCGAAGGTCTGACGAGCCGCATCGATCGTTTCGTCGACCTGCTCGATCGTATGCGTTTTGCCGAAGAACAGTGCCTCAAATTGACTGCATGGCATGTAGACGCCGCGGCCGATCAGTCCCCAGAAATAGCGGGCAAAGGCGTCGCGGTCGCTGAGATCGGCATCTCGCCAATTGAGCACCGGGCAAGCGTTGAAAAACAGGGTCATCATGCTGCCGACCCGCTGAACCTGATGAGCGATTCCGGCATCTGCAGCGGCAGCGGAAAGCCCGTCCGCGAGTCGCTGGCCGAGCGATTCGAGGTAGTCGTACGGCGGGTCGGATTCGAGCAGCCGGAGCGTCGCGTTCCCGGCGGCGACCGCTACCGGGTTTCCGCTCAGTGTACCCGCTTGAAAAATCTTCCCGGCCGGCAACACATGACGCATGATCTCTTCCTTGCCGCCATACGCACCCAGCGGCATCCCGCCACCGACGATCTTGCCGAGCGTCGTCATGTCGGGGGTGACGCCGTAGAGAGATTGAGCGCCGCCGAGTGAAAGTCGGAATCCGGTCATCACCTCGTCGAAAATCAACACCGCTCCATCGCGACGGGTTAATTCCCGCAATTCGCGCAGGAAATCGGCTGTCGGGATGACGCATCCCATGTTCCCCACCACCGGTTCCAGAATCACGGCGGCGACTTCACCGGCGTGTCGGTCAAAGGTCGATACCAACGAGGGGATGTCGTTGTAGGGCAGGACGATTGTGTCACCGCCTGCACCGGCAGTCACTCCTGGCGAATCGGGGACCCCCAGCGTCGCCGCGGCACTGCCGGCCGAAACCAGCAATGAATCGACATGTCCGTGGTAATTGCCGGCGAACTTGACGATTTTGTCGCGTCCCGTCACGCCGCGGGCAACCCGAATGGCACTCATCGTCGCTTCGGTGCCGCTGTTGACCAACCGGACCCGCTCCACGCTCGGCACGGCCCGAATGATCCGCTCGGCCAGTTCGCTCTCCGCCTCGGTCGGGGCACCAAAACTGGTCCCTCGCTCCGCCGATCGCTGGATCGCCTCAATCACCTCGGGGTGGGCATGGCCCAGAATCATCGGCCCCCACGACCCGATGAAATCGAGATAACGTCGACCGTCGAGATCGAACAGATACGGGCCCGCGGCACGCTCGATGAACAACGGCGATCCGCCGACGCCTCCGAAAGCTCGCGCCGGACTGTTGACGCCTCCGGGAATCAGGTTCAGCGCGCGTGAAAAGGCCGCCTGACTGCGGGGGCCGACCGGGTGATTGACTGCGGTTGAGGGCAAGGTCGCTCTGCTCGATTGAGAAAATTTGGCGGACGTTAGGGGCAGTTCGCCCCCGAACGCGATCGAACCCGCGTTTCAACAGGGTTATCCAAGCTACAGCGTAACGACCAACCGACCCCTATCAACCGCTCATCTCTGAACGAAAAAATCTCGGCGAGTTAAAAAACTCGCCGAGATTCCTTCGTCAGTCAGATGCAGGCCGTAGTCGCTGCTTTGCCAAGATTTTCGTCAAATCACTCCTTCGGCAGGATGACCGAATCGATGACGTGGATCACACCGTTGGAGCACATCACGTCGGTGGCGATCACATTGGCCTTGTCGACCTTCACACCATCGTCAGTAACGGAAACGGTGATGCTTTGACCTTGCAGGCTCTTGATCGAGTCGGTCTTGACGACCTTCGCGGCCGGATAGCTGCCACCGGCAACGTGATAGGTCAAAATCGCGACCAACTTCTCTTTGTTCTCGGGCTTCAACAACGTTTCCACGGTGCCCTTGGGGAGCTTGGCGAAGGCTTCATCGGTCGGTGCGAAGACAGTCAGCGGGCCTTCACCACTGAGGGCATCAACCAGGTCGGCAGCCTTGACAGCGGCAACCAGCGTCTTGAACTTGCCGGCGGCGACCGCCGTTTCGACGATCGACTTTTCGGCGTCGGCGGCACGGGCTTGGACCGGTGCGACGAACAACATCGCTGCGGCACAAATCATCATCAACTTACGCATAACAAACTCCGGGTAGGAACAGAAATCGACGATCCGCAATGCACGATTACGTTGTCTCACCGCTGCGGCTTGTTTCCCGGTGGACGTGAAGACTCTAGAGTCGGGACAAGTCCCGCTGCGACAATTTTTCTTAAGTAAAAACTCGACTTTGGCTGGATCGATCGGTCTTGTCCGGCCGAGCCCGCATCGCCTAAGAGAACCGTGTGAGTCGTCGCCAACGCGATCGGCGCGACGATTAAGTCCGAAATCCGCACAGCACACTTCTCCAGCCAAGACGAAGGATCACACCATGCGAGAACCAGTATCGTGGACCGTCGCCGGGTCGTTGTCCCGGACCGCACCACTGGCGCGGCGATCGCGACTGGCGGTGACGTTCCTGATGGGCGCGATCGCGATCGTCTGGATCAGCGTCGGGACCGCGAAGTTGTGGGGCCAGGCCCCCGACTCGCCGCCCAGCCTGCAAGGGATGCCGGCCGGACAAAACGGCGGCGGCGATCTGCCGAAAACTCCGGTCAAATCAGGCGGCGGAACGCTGCCGCAAGGCAACGGCCAGGAGCACCGAGTGTACGACCTACGGCCCTATACCGGGTACTTGACCAAACACGATCGGCCGCATCAGGCGGTCGTCGATTGGGTGTTGCGGGAGACCGGTTCGGACCTCTGGTTCAGCGAGCCGTTCGGTTTTTTGAGCGCCGATCGCGACTCCTTATCGGTCTATCACACGCCCGAGGTTCACCAGGTCGTCGCGGAGATGGTCGAACGTTTTACGGCCGGAGACATGGACCCTCAGATGATGAATCTGCGGGTGATGACGGTCGGCAGTCCGAACTGGCGAACCCGAACCCACATGTTGATGCAGCACGTCAGTGTCAACTCGGCGGGGCTGCAAGCGTGGTTGCTGACCAAGGAGAACGCCGCGATGGTGATGTCGATGTTGCGACAAAGGTCGGACGTTCGCGAAATCCAGACGGTCGATCTGGTCACGCACAACGGTCAGACCGAAAAACTGGCCAGTACACGGGGACGCAACTACATCCAAAACATCCGCCCAGCCCCGACGGGTTGGCCTCCGTATGAACCACAGACCGGTGAGGTGCAGGAGGGATATCGGATGGAAATCAGTCCGCTCGTCTCGGTCGATCGGCGGACGATCGATTGTGTGATTCAGGTCGAAATCGACCAAGTTGATAAGCTCGTCCCGGTCGACCTCGATCTACCGCTGCCTAGCGGAGAGATGTATCGCGCTCGTGTCGATGTCCCGCAGGTTGTCAGTTGGCGGTTGAAGGAACGATTCCGCTGGCCGGCCGATATGGTGTTGTTGCTGTCGTGTGGTGTGGTGGCGAGTCCCGACCGCTCGGCTTCGTCGATCCCGCTTTTGAATTTCAACTCGTTGACCGGAACGACGGCGGGGCGTGCCGATGCCTTGATGTTCGTCGAGTTTCGTGGACGGGTGAACGAGAACCTGCCTGCGGCACCGCAAGTCGCCGACCGACTCGGTACGACCAACCGGGGCCGTTACTGATCGGCGACGATTTTCGACCGCCCTACGCCTTGCCGATCCGTCTGGATTGCGCAAACTGGGTCGTTGCGAGGCGACTGGGCGGTGAGGTACCGTCACGCCCCGTTTCCCTTGCTCGATGCCTCCGTTTTTTCGATCGATGAACGACTCCCAATCCGACCGCATTGTCATCACCGGGCTGGGCGTCGTCAGCCCGCTCGGTTGTTCGCCGGACCAGTTGATCGACGGGCTACGGTCATTCCGCAGCGGGATCGGCGAGTTCACCCGCGTCCCGACGGGGGTTTTGTCGGTTGACCATGGGGCGGAGGTCCGTGATTTCACCGGCAAAATCGAGGATTACGGTCCGCTCGACAAGCCGTTGCAGCGGACGATCCGCAAGAGTTCCAAGCTGATGTGTCGTGAGATCGAAATGGGGGTCGCCGCGGCGCAATTGGCGATCCACGACGCCGAACTGACGCCCGAGTCTCGCGATCCCGATCGGACCGGAGTGCTCTTCGGGTGCGATTACATCATGACCTTGCCGGAAGAGTTCGCCGCCGGGATTCAGAATTGCCGAGACGAGAACGGCGAGTTTTGTTTTCGCGATTGGGCGACTAAGGGATTGCACCAGGTCAATCCGTTGTGGCTGTTGAAATACTTGCCGAATATGCCGGCCAGCCATGTAGCGATCTTCAACGATCTCCGCGGGCCGAACAACTCGATCACACTCCGCGAAGCCTCGCCGGCCGCAGTGCTTTGGGAAGCCTGTTCGACGTTGCGGCGTGGTCACGCCGACGTGATGGTCGTCGGTTCGACGGGGTCGCGGATTCAGCCCTTCCGGTCGTTGCACGCGGCGATGCAGGAGAAGTTAGCGACGCTCCCGCGCCCGGCCAGCGAAGACGACATGGCGTCGTCGTGTCGTCCGTTCGATGTCCGCCGAAGCGGATCGGTGCTCGGCGAAGGTGCCGGTGCGTTGATCGTCGAAACGCTCGCCAACGCCCGCAAGCGGGGCGTACCGATCCTGGCCGAGATCGTCGGCGGCGGTAGCAGTGCCGTACCGCCGACGGAGCGATCGGGGATGCTGCGGGGGGCGATGGTCAACGCGATGCGGATGGCGACCCTGCAACGCGGACCGCAGTCGATCGGCCACGTCAACGCTCATGGCCTCGCTACCCCCGAATGCGATCTGGCCGAAGCCGAGGCGATTCAGGTCTGTTTCGGGGACGCCCGTCCGCAGGTCCCGGTGACCACGGCGAAAGGGCATTTCGGCAATCTCGGTGCCGGAGGCGGAATGGTCGAGATCATCGCCAGTACGCTTTGCCTGGGCGGCGAACTGTTCCCGATCCGAAATTGCGACCAGCCTGATCCGGCCTGTGAGATCAACCTCGTGACCGGTCCGGGGACGCCAGCGGGCGACAGCTTTGTCAGCGTCAACGTCACGCCGCAAGGGCAGGCGACGGCGATCCAGATCGCCGCTTGCGATGCGTAGTCCTGGCGACGATCTGTCGGACTGGTGATGATGCCGATTCGAAACCGTTCGGACCGCTTTTCCGAACGCCGCGAGGGTCGCGATTTTCGCACTGGACGTGAGACGATTCTCTGCCCTAGCTTCTGGTAAACGTCGCCGCCGGTCGCGGATCTCGATTCCGCGCTGGTCGTACTGTTGGCTAATGCTTCTGTCCCAGGATCGGCTGATCGCTATGTCTGCTGTGCCCACTCGATTATTCCCTGAATCTCTTCACCGATCGCGGCGAGGTCTTCGAGTCGCGATTGACCGACAACCGGTTGAAGACCGTTCGCTGGCTGGCCGCCGTTGGTTCTTGACGACCTGTTTCGGCCTTTTCAGTGGTGCGGCCGCGATGGCTCGCGCCGACGAAGTGACCGCGGTCAAGTACGTCGCCCCGGCGGCAGCGTCGCCATTGACGTTCCGCGTCGAGACCGATCTGTTCGAAGGGACGCAGGTCAAGCCGCAATCACAGCATCTGCTGCTGTTCGATGCGGGCGTCGTCTACGACTTGCCGGTCGGGACCGGAGCCACGGTCTCGATTTTCGATCCCGGACGCAGCCGGATCATCCTGCTGCACAAAGTCCAACGTGTTCGGACCTCGATTTCGACCGAATCATTGATCCAGATTTCTGCTCAGGTACGGGCCGCAGCGATCGAATCGGGTGCTGAGCGGGCGCTGGGGATCGGCGCCAAAGTCGTCCCCGACGGGACTCGCGATCGCTACACGCTGGAGTTTGGTGACACCAAATATGTCGTCACGACCCAGTCGTCGCTGCATGAGGGAGTAGCCGCCGAATACGCCGCGTTTACGGTCTGGGCCTGTCGGTTGAACATTGCCCGCCACGTCGGGTCGCCGCCATTCGCACGGATGACGTTGGCGGAGTTTTTGGCGGCCGAAAAGACACTGCCGCGGCAGATCAAGTTGGAGGTACGGCGAGGATTGAAGACGCGGGAGTACCGCGCCGAGCACCTCTACGTGGGGCGGCTGAGCGATCTCGATCGGAAGAAGATCTCCGAAGCGGGTCAGATGATATCCAGTTTCGACGAGGTCGAGTTTTCGGCTTTCCCGACCGACTGACGGCGGGCCGCATGCAGCCACGCGGTCCCACGCATGCAGCCATGCGACCCCACTCATTGCGATCCCACGCATAATAGGCGGTGATACCATACGTCACGACCGCGCGTGGGTCGTGGTCGAATCAATCACTGCCGCCGAGGAGTCGCGTTTTGCGGTCCATGCCCCCGTCGCCGGTCCACCGATACCGCTGGGCACGTCCTGGCGACATCAACGCCTTCTTCGGGTTGATGTTCGACAATGTCGCCAATCTGTTATTGCTGGTGCTGCTGCTGTCGACGGCCTTCGGCTTCCCGGGTGAGTTCATCATCCGGACGATGGTGCCGGGAACGGCGCTCGGCGTCTTGGTCGGCGACCTCGCCTTTTTTGCCTTGGCGTTTCGGCTGGCGAAGCGGACCGGCCGCGACGATGTCACCGCGATGCCGCTGGGGATCGATACCCCGTCGTTGTTCGGGATGGTGTTTTTCATTCTGGGGCCGTCGTTTGTCGCCGGCCGTGACGTGCTCGGGTTGGAGGTGACGGAGGCGGCGACGCGGACCTGGCACATCGGCATTTGGTGTTTGGTACTGAGTGGCGTGTTCAAGCTGATTTGTGCTCCGGTTTGCAACCGAGTCCGGGCTACCGTGCCGCGGGCGGGATTGCTCGGCTCGCTGGCGGCGATCGCCTTGGTCTTGATCAGCTTCATGCCGATGTTGGAAATCTTCGCCCACCCGCTGCCGGGTATGTTGGCATTGGTGATCGTCTTGACCACGTTGATCGGGCGGGTGTCGTTGCCGGGGCGCCTACCCGGTACGGTCGGCGCCCTGATCGTCGCCGGTGCGGTCTACTACCTGATGATCGCCTTGGGGTTTGACGGCTACCGGATGCCCGAACCGCCGGGGGTGGCTTGGTTGCCCAGCGATTGGTTGGCGGCTTGGTCGTTCGGTTGGCTGGGGGCAATTCAGGATGCGATCCCGTACTTTCCGATCGCGCTGCCGTTCGCCCTGATGACGGTTGTCGGCGGGATCGACTGCACCGAATCGGCCGCTGCGGCTGGCGACGATTACGACACCGGGTCGGTCGTCGGGATCGAAGGGGCAGCGACTTTGGTCGCCGGGCTGTCCGGTGGCGTGATCCAAACGACGCCCTACATCGGCCACCCGGCCTACAAAGCGATGGGCGGTCGGGCCGCCTACTCGTTGGCCACCGCGATGTTCATCGGTGCCGCCGGCATCGTCGGCTATTTCGAATGGTTCAACGCCTACCTACCGATCCCGGTGGTACTGCCGATTTTGGTCTTCATCGGCTTGGAAATCACCGCTCAGAGCTTTGCCGCGACACCGCGGCGGCACTATCCGGCTGTCGCGCTCGGCTGTATCCCTGCGCTGGCGTTCCTGGCATTGTCTTTTCCGAACCAGCTGTTCGGTGACCCGGCAGCGCTCGCCTCCGGTTTCGGCTTCGACAGTCTCGGCGACCCGCGTCTGAAGGAGCAGTTAACGACGCTGACGATGCTCTCCAACAGCTTCATCTTGACAAGCTTGTTGTGGGCTTGGGTGTTGACCGCGATCATCGATCGGCAACTTCGCCTGGCTGCGATTGTGCTCGGTTGCTGCGGCCTGTTGACTCTGTTCGGGGTCATCCATTCGCCGTTGGCGGAGAACCGTTTGTTTTTACCAATGGGGCCCGAGTCCTGGGGCGATTGGATACTCGCCACCGACTACCGTCACCTCACGCTGGAGTATGCCGCCGGCTACGGAGGTTCCGCCGGCCTGCTTTTGTTATGGGGATTCGTGCTCCCGGTTCCGCCACGCTTGCCCGACGGTCCGGACGATTCGCAGGCGGTCACCGGCATTCGTTCGGCACCGGCCGGCGCGCTCAACGCTCGGCTGCTCGAACCCGAATTGATCGATACCCGCGAGGAGGCGGAACTGTACGACCAGATGGATCACGAGGCGGTAAACCGGCAATTCGTCGACGATTTGTTGGCTGAGGGCGACCTGGGGAGCGATGTCGTCGATCTCGGCACCGGCACGGCGTTGATTCCCATCGAGTTATGTCGCCGCGTCACAAACGTACGCGTGATGGCGATCGATGCCAGTGCCGAAATGCTCGACCTGGCAAACCGACGGCTGGAGCTTGAATCGTTGAAGGGGCGGATCGAGTTGGTTCAAGCCGATTGCAAGCGATTGGCGGGGTTCGAACCCGCGATTGCCGATACGGTGATCTGCAATTCGTTGATCCACCACCTGCCCGATCCGGTACTCGCCGTCGCAGCGGCTAAGCGGTTGCTGAAGCCCGGTGGTCGACTGTTTGTCCGCGATCTATTTCGACCATCGACCGCCGCCGCCGTTGAATCGCTGGTAGCTGCCCACGCGGCATCGGAGCCTGAGGCAGCCCGCCAGATGCTCCGCGATTCGTTGTTCGCGGCATTGACGCTGGACGAGGCGAGGAAAATGTTCGCCGATTGCGGCTTCGATCCGGCTGATCTGCGGATGACCAGCGATCGTCACTGGACGTTCTCTGGCCGCGTCGCTGATAATCCCGTCCGGCGGTCGGTCAGCGCTTGATCGCGATCGGGTCGTGACGAGGCCCGCTGTCCAGGCGGCCCGTCGACGATCGATCACCGCCGTTACTTTTAGAAATCGGTCTGACCGCTATGGAATCCTATCTGAATCTGCTCCGCGAAATCATCGAAACCGGCGTCGACCGCGATGACCGGACCGGCACGGGGACGCGGAGTCTGTTCGGCCGTCAATTGCGGTTCGATCTCGAGCAGGGCTTTCCGCTGTTGACGACCAAGAAGCTGCACCTGCGGTCGATCATCATCGAGCTGTTGTGGTTTCTTCGTGGCGATACCAACGTCGGTTGGCTCAATCGTCACGGCGTGACGATTTGGGACGAATGGGCTGATGCCGAGGGAAACCTGGGGCCGGTTTACGGCCATCAGTGGCGTTCGTGGCCGACCGTCAGCGGCGAGACGATCGACCAGATCGCGTGGGTCGAACGAGAGATTCGCACGAACCCGAATTCGCGGCGATTGATCGTGTCGGCCTGGAATGTGGCTGACGTCGATCGGATGGCGTTGCCGCCCTGTCACCTGCTGTTTCAGTTCTACGTCGCCGCTGGGCGGCTGAGTTGTCAGCTTTACCAACGGAGCGCGGATTATTTTTTAGGAGTCCCGTTCAACATCGCCAGTTACGCCTTGTTAACCATGATGATGGCGCGGGTGACCGGTCTGCGTCCGGGCGATTTCGTACACACCTTCGGCGACGTGCATTTGTACCGCAACCATTTCGAGCAAGCGGAACTGCAACTGTCACGAACGCCTCGGAGCCTACCGACGATGCGGATCGCCACGACCCCGGAGCGGATCGACGGGTTCGCATTCGAAGACTTTGAGCTGGTCGATTACCGGCCCCATCCGGCGATCAAGGCAGCGGTCTCGGTCTGAGTAGCGATCGCGGTGGTCGGTCGCCGTGGCGCGGCGGTAGCGGACGTGACGACGGTGCCCGACTTGCGGCCTGTCGGTGCTGTTTCAGATGGTCCTGGCAAAGCGTCTGTACCCGTCGTGTGGCGCGGTCACGGTTTTCTCGCCGGACCGACCGTGAGGACCGAAGACACTGTTGTCGAGGTGATCTTCCTCCGATCCTCCTGCAAACCTGATTCTGTTAATTCACGATGGCAAAAAAAGATACGTTCCGCGTCGTCGCCCGAGCCTCCGACGGATCGTTGTTGGTCAAAGACTATCCCGATCCCGCTCCTCTTTTGGATTCCTATCAGCAGATCGGTGTCGATGATTGCAGTACCGACCTCGGACTCCGCGGGATGCCAGTTTTCCGCGGATTGATCGGCCCGATCCCTGAGGGCAAAAACATCGTGCGATACGAAACCGGCGAGGTTTTTGAGATGCTGACCAAGGAATGGGGTCAGCACAAGCCACGCAAACGGGAGCGGGCTCGCACTTCGGCACCGGTGGAAAAGCGGTTGGCAGCGAGCTGAGCCTTGCTGATCGCTACCACGCCTCGTCTCCGCTTGAAACGCTCGCATCGGCGAATCCCTCCGGGTATCCTGCACCCGACCCGGGCCTTGCGAGCTTGTCGGCGGCGCGCCGGTAAGTCGTACCTCCCTCCCGCGACTTCGCCGACCCGCAGCGCCCGGTCGAGTGAGGCTTCGGGCCACCGATCTGCCCGCGGCAGGCCGCTCATCGCTACCTTGCGGTGAGCGGCCAACCGCGGTCAGGTAATCGGCCCGAAGCCTCGCTCCCACCGACATCGTCCGCACTGATCGGGCATCAACGATCCCTATTCTTGTTGCAAACGGCACTTCGCCATGGCACCGTCCACCGATTCGATCGTCCTCTGTCTGATGCGGCATGCGAAAAGTGGTTGGGATGACCCGTCATTGACCGATCATGATCGGCCGCTGAACCGTCGCGGACGTCATGACGCGCCGCGGATGGCGAACTGGTTGGCCGAAACCGGATATCTGCCGGAGGTGATTTTGGCTTCGACAGCGACCCGTGTCAGGGAAACGGTCGACGGCTTGCTGAGCGTTTGGACGCATCAGCCGTTGGTCCTCTACAGCGGGGCTTTGTACATGGCGACGCCGTCTACGCTCCGCGAGCACATTCGCTGTGACGCGATCACCGCCGATGGTCGCCGTCCCAAGGTCGCGATGGTGATCGCCCATAACCCGGGGATCGGGTATCTGGTCAGTGAATTGACGGGCCGTGAGAGCGGTATGCCGACCGCGGCGATCTCGGTTGTGCAGTGCGAGCCATTGGCTGCCGATGACTTGGAGGGCCCGCGACCGCGGCGTGTGATCGCCTTTCAAAGGCCGAAAGATCTGCCGGGGCATGAAGTACTCCGCGGCAGAAATCAGCCCCCCAGCGATTCATGAGTCTGGCGGCGTGGGGCGTGTTGTTGGCGGTCCTGGTGGGCCATTTTTCGCTCCATCTGGCGGCGTACAACCGGGTCAATGCCACCGGCCTGCGGCGCCGTTGGATCAAGTCGGCCTCGAAGTTGTTATTGATCAACTGCCTCGTCCTGCCGGTCGTGGCCTGGTTCGTCATCGGCGACGCCATCGAGGGCGCTACGGCGACCGATCTCGGTTCGAACGCAGCCGACTCGGCACCCGTCACGCTAACGGCATTGCCGCTCGGTTGGCGGATCTATGGTGGCCTCTGTCTGGCCGCCTTACCGCTGCTCGGTATCCCCTGGTTGCTGTGGCGGCCGCTGTGGGGACTCGAAACGCTCGCCACGCAGCGCCGCAGCGAAGTTGTTCGCGTCGCCGACCAGTTGCGACAACCGTTGGCGAGTTCGCTGAAGTGTCGTTTAGCAGCCAAGCTGCCACTGAACCAGATTTTTGAACTGGCGATCGAGGAGATCGAGTTGCCAGTGGCCGGTCTACCCGATCGGCTCGATGGCTACCGGATCGCCCACCTCAGCGATCTCCATTTCACCGGGCATGTAGCGCCGCAGTGGACCGCCTATGCGGTGCAGCGGGCAAACCGTTGGTCGCCCGACCTCTTCGCTTTGACCGGGGACCTGATCGATCGCGCCGCGTGCATCGAATGGCTCGAATCCACGGTGGGGCTGGCCCGAGCGTCCGACGGCTGCTACTTCGTGCTCGGAAATCACGATACGCGGATCGCGGACCCGCGATCGATCCGAACGGCGATGTCGCGGATCGGGTGGCGCGATGTCGGCGGACAGTGCCTGCGGGTCGAACTGCGGGCCGCCGCCGGCGAGGAATGCGCCCCATCCGTGAATTCGCTGGTTTTGGGGAACGAGCGCCCTTGGTTCGGCGCGCCGCAAAGCGACTCGGTGCTGACGCAGGCCGCGGATTTCCGGCTGTTGCTCTCCCATAGTCCCGATCAACTCGCCTGGGCCCGTCGCCACCGCATCGAGTTGATGCTGGCCGGACACACCCATGGCGGCCAAGGCCGTCTACCGTTGGCCGGGCCGCTGTTGAGCCCGAGTTGGCATGGCAGTCGCTACGCTTCGGGGACGTTTTACAAGACACCGACGACGATGCACGTTTCACGTGGTCTCTGCGGGACGCATTTGATGAGAATCAATTGTCGCCCCGAACTGGCTCTGTTGACGTTGCGAGTTCATCCCAGGACTTGATCTGATCGGCCGCATGCTTGTTGGCGGAGTTGATATCAGCGACTATATCGAGGATCGATTGAAGCGGTTGAGGCGGTGGCGACGTCCTCGCGTTTCGGACCTGCTCACGGCCCCCCAATCGCTATTTCTCGGATCTCTTGCATCGGATGGACGTCGCAATCAACCATCAACGACAACCGAAATCATGGTCGCGGTTGCTCCGCCGGCTACTCGGTTGCCGAGTGTTGGTGGCGATCTGGGGAACTTTGTTGGCAGCCGTTTTTTCTGTGGCGGCAGTCGCGCAATCGCTTCCGGCCGATCCGTTGATCGACGGTGAGTCGATCCAGTTGCCGGCCCGCGGTTCGACGCCGGTCGGATTCACGCTCGCAGCCCGCTTCGGCTCGACCGACCGCTTCGGTCAATGGCCCCTGAGGGTGCTCGTCCGACCGTCGGCGTCGTCGTTTGCGGAGGATCGACGGTTGACGCTGCGAATCGAGGTCAGCCCCGAGTCGGCTTCGCCGATCCGGCGGGCGAACCATTTCGAAGTCGTCGTCGAGCTGTCACAAGGGGCACGTCAGTTCGACGAAACGTTTTATCTGCCGAAGTGGTTTCTCGGCGGTCGCCCGCGGGTCAGAGTGTTCGAAGCTGGTCAGCCGCTCGCCGGCTACGACAGTGATATCGATGCCGCCGGTGGCTTTCTCACTCGCAAGATCGATGAATTACAGGCTGACTGGGTCGCTTCGGCTCAGGGGCGTATCGCCTGGGTTGCGTCTCCCGGTTCTCCGCCGCTCTCCGACGCCCGTGATGCCGCCGATGTCGAGGAACTGCGGGTGTTGATGGTTTCGATGGCACCGGAGTTGTTGTCGGTGCCAAACCTGCTCAGCGACTACGACCGCCTGACGATGCTTGTGCGATACGGCAATGACGTCGGTCTCGATTATTTGACCGTTGAGGAATTACCGGAAGGCTGGCTCGGATTCGACCGCAGCCACATCTGGGTCGTCAGCTGGTCGACGCTCGATTGGTTGCAGGCGAATCGGCCCGCGTCGGTCTTGGCTCTGCGACAGTTCGTCCGCTGCGGTGGGGCTCTGTGGCTGACCGAAGCTCCGTCGGTTGACGAGGTGATCGGTCGGTTTAGGGAGACTCCGGTCAGCCCACCAGAGGCGGACGAGGCCGATGCCGATGCGGCGAATCAAGGTGTCGAATTGATCGACGGCGAAAGGTTTCCGAATGAATACCCGTTTCCGATCCCTAGCCTTGGTGGGGCGGAGCAATGGTTGTCGACCGATCTGGTGCAAGCGAACCGCGCGCTTCGCGATATGCTGTTGAATCGAGGGCAAGGGCTGGGCCGCTCACCGGATCAGGAAATCGGTGAGTGGCTCCGCAGTCGGGAGCGTGATGAGGGGCCTCAGCATTCCGCGCGAGTACCGTTCGGCGCCGGGTTGATCGTCGTTTCCACCTACCAAGACGACGGGGGCGGCAGTTGGAGCCAATGGCGGCGGATGCTCGACCGGACCGGCGGGCATGCGTCGAGTGTATTGACCCGCGGAGTCGACCCGATCGTCGGCGACGGCCGGTTCTGGAATTGGGTGATTCCCGGCGTCGCGCAACCGCCTGTCTACACGTTTTTGACGTTGATCGCGATCTTCGTGACCGTGGTCGGTCCGGTGGCCTACCTGAAATTGAGCCGGATGGGGCGTGGCTATCTGATGTTTTTCGTCGCCCCGTTGTTGGCCGCGGTAACGACCTTATTGCTGGTCGGCTACGGATTGATCGCCGACGGACTGGGCACGCAGACGCGGATCCGCGAGATGACGCTGATCTGCGACGATTCGGGTGCCGCGGTCCGTTATTGGCGTTCGACGCTGTTTGCGGGTGTACGTCCCGCCGCCGGATTGCGGTTTCCCAGCGATGCTCGTGTCGAGCCTTACTATCCCGGCGACTTCGACAATTGGTATGAAATGCGGCAGGGCGACGGTTCGCCACCGGGAAGTATTCGGCTCGACAGCGATTGGTTGCGGCTGGACCAGTCGTTTTTGCCGTCTCGCCAGCAGCGTCAATTTGTCGGCTATCGGCCACTGGAAGCCGCCGGTGGTTTGCGACTTTTCGCGGAGGATGCCCAGCAGTCGAGGGCGGTTGAGAGTGCTTTCGATTACGAGCTTCGCGAAGTGGTGATCCGCGATTCCGCGGGCGATTATTGGTTCGTCGAGCGTTTGGCCGGCGGTGAGACTCAGCCAGCCCGTCGCATGGCTGACCAGCAATTGGCGGAACAGATCGGCGACTTTTACCTGCGACAGCTCCCCGCGTCGCCGCCAGGTATGTTTCGCAGGAACTCCTCGATGGGGACCCGCTTGGACATGGTGAATTTGCTAGCGACGAGCGAAATGTTCGAAAAGCGGATCCCGCCACAACGCATCGCCATCCCCGAAGGTGAACTGGAATGGCGGCTCCGCAGCAATCTTCAGACCCGGGCCGGTTTGCCGTTGGGAACGTTCCTGAGTGTCGCTGATCCGACCGCCGACTGCATCGCGGTGGAATCGGCCAGGGTCGTCGAGAGCATCCATTACGTGATGGGAGTGTTGCGATGACGGGCTCGGTGTTGGCGGCCGACGTCGCCCGACATGGCGGTGTCCATCGTGAGCGATCGGTCTGTGTCGAGTTGCGGCGACTGCACCGTTTTTTTGGCAAAACGAAAGCGGTCAGCGACGTCTCGTTCTCCGTCGAACGGGGGAACGTATTCGGCTACATCGGTCCGAACGGTGCTGGGAAGACGACCAGCATGCGAATCCTCGCCACCCTCGACTTGCCGAGTTTCGGAGAGGCATTTGTCGACGGATTTTCGGTGATCAACGACCCTGAGTTGGTTCGACATCAACTCGGCTACATGCCCGATTCATTCGGAACCTATCGCGACGTTGTCTGTTGGGAATACCTCGACTTTTTCGCCCGTGCCTATGGCCTGGTCGGCCGTGACCGAATCCGGCGGCTCCGCTGGGTGCTCGACTTCACCGGGACCCGAGGGATGGCAGAAAAGCCGATCCGGGGGCTGAGTAAAGGGATGAAGCAGCGGCTCTGTCTCGGTCGAGCTTTGGTGCATGACCCGGCCGTTCTGATCCTGGACGAACCGGCCGCGGGGCTCGACCCGCGAGCCCGAATCGAGTTGCGGCGGATGATCAGTGAGTTAGCCGATCGCGGCAAGACGGTGCTGGTCAGCAGTCACATTTTGACCGAATTGGCGGAGATGTGTGATTCGGTAGGGATCATCGAGCAAGGGCGATTGCTGGCGACCGGGTCGGTCGAGGAGATCCAGCGGGAACGGGCTCAACACCGTGATCTCGTGATTCGCGTCCTCGATCGCGCGGGAGAGATGGCTGAGTGGCTTTCCGGCCGCGACTCGGTCCGTCACCTGCTGGTCGACGGTCAGTTGGTGCGGCTGGAATTCATCGGTGATGTGTCGCATCAGGCAGCGTTGCTCCGCGAGTTGGTCGTGGCCGGTTTTGAAATCGCCGAGATCACGGCGCGTTCGAAAAGCCTCGAAGACGTCTTTCTGCAGGTGACCGAGGGGTTGGTGCAATGACCGCAACCGATGGGGCTCGTGATGCCAGTCTGGTCGAGATCTTGCGAGGCGGCGAATCCGCGGCGCGGGTTCCGGGGTGGCTGCAGTGGGTCGATGACGAAGCGACCCGTTGGGGCGATTCGATCAACCCGATCCTGGTCAAGGAGACCCGTCAGGCGCTGAAAAGTCGTCAGTTCGTCGTCACCTTTTCGTTGCTCCTGCTCGCCGCATTCGCCTGGTCGGTGATCGGCAGTCTGCTACAGATGCCGCAGATTTACTATTCGCCGTCAGCCCCACGACTGTTGGTCGGCTACTACTTCGTGCTCGCCGTGCCGATGTTGTTGGTCGTCCCCTTAGCCGCCTATCGGTCGCTCGAGGGCGAAGTCGATGACGGGACGCTCGAACTGTTGACCGTCACTTCGTTGTCGCCCGTTCAGATCGTCACGGGCAAACTCGGCAGCGCGGCTTTGCAGATGATGCTTTATTTCATCGTCCTGTTTCCCTGCGTCGCCTACGCCTACACCCTTCGCGGGATCGACCTGCCAACGCTCGGACTGTTGGTCGGGATTTTGATGTTGGCGGGAATCGGTTTGACCATGGTCGCCTTGTTTTTGGCGCCGGTCTCGCCGGGGCGAACGGGACAGATCGCGGCGTTGCTGGCGGTGATGGCGATCCTGCTGTCAGCCGAGATCGGTATCGGTACGCTGGCGATCAATCTGATTCGCAACGGCAACCCGTTGTCCGCCTCTCAAACCGCGTTCATCGTCGTCGCTACGCTGGCGATTTCGGTTTCCTTGATGGGCATCTTGTTGGTCGCGACAGCGGCCAAATTGACGCCGGCGAGTGAGAACCGGTCGACCAAGGTGCGGGTCGCTTCGCTGGTACATATGTTCGCCGTGGTCGCGGTCTCTGCCTTTTCCGTGATGGCCTATCCGAACCAAACGAACGGGATGTTCGGGATATCGGCCGCGATATTGCTGCTCGGCTATGTCATTCTGTTTTGGATGATTGTCGGGGCGATGATGGCTGCTGAATCGCCGTCATTGACGCCGCGGATTCGACGTGAATTGCCGGGAACCTTTGTCGGCAGACTGTTTTTTACCTGGTTGACGCCCGGTCCGGCGACGGGATTCGTATTCGCCATCACGACCTTGGTAGCAACGGCGACGGCCGCCAACTGGCTCTATGCCGAGTCGTCCTCGCAAGCGTCACTCTCCGGCCAGCAGGCCGAGACCATCCGAACAGCGACCGGTTTGGTGATCGCCTACCTTTCGATCGGTTTCGTCGGGGTGCGGGGGATCATCTCGTTTCTACGTCAGCGAAACCCGGTCGACGCGCGCGTCGGTATCGCCGCCTTAGCGGTGACGTTGCTGCTGATGGCGGTCGTGCCGTACGGGTTGGGGCTGCATCTGAACGATTATCGGCAATACGAGTACAGCATTTGGCAGTCCCCGAATTGGGCATGGACGCTCGAATTGGCGATCCGCGGTCGGTTGGAAAGCGAGGTCGTCTATCTGGTGGCAGCCGCCGGAGCGATCGCTTTTTTTGGTCACCTGATGCTGCTCGGACAACGCGTTCTGCCACAGCGATTGGCGACTCCGGAGCGGGTCGAAGCGGAATACCGCAGGATGGCCGGATTGACCCTGATCGCCGAACCGGAAACCGACCCGTTGGGCCTCGGCAATCGCGAACCAACCACCTAGGCTGTAGGCTCGGCAATCTTGTTCCGAATTCAAAGAGTACTGACATGCACGATGGGTCCCCGTCACCAGCAGACCGCCCGGAGCCGCAGGATAATTCACCGCACCTGCGGGCACGGGTTCCCGACCATGTCGCCGACGGGGCGTTCAGCACCGGCGCGATCGTCGTCAGCGGGCCGACGGAGTTCATCATCGATTTTTTGCAGACGATCGGGCGGCCCCACAAGGTCGCCGCGCGGGTGATCATTCCGCATGCCGTGATGCCACAGTTCATCGAAGCGTTGGCAAAAAATTGGAGCCTGTACCGCGACCGTTTCGGCGTCCCCCGCCAACTCGCCGGGACTGGTAGTCCGGCTACCGCGATCGGTGCGACCGGCATACCGCAGCCGGGAGGCCCTATTATTCCGACGGCGCCACCAGCGTCTCAAACCGCAGCCGAGGCGGCTGCGGCTGCCGAATCGGGCGATTTAAACTCGCCCAGCAAGCTCGGTTCGGCTTTCGGGTCGACGGACGTTTTTCCGGGGGCGACTCCACCGGCCGCTCCGTCGACGCCGCCAGGGCAATCGCCGCCCACGAAAACGGGCTCGGGCGAAGCAGCGACCGGCAAAACGTCCGAATCGATGGGGGGAACGGGGCATCAGCCGCCGTCCGTTCGCCGACCGACGCCGCAGGAAATCTACGACGATCTCAAAATCCCCGAACATGTCCTCAGCGGCGCCTACGCCAACGGAGTGATGATCGGACATGGCGCGAGCGAGTTCGGGCTCGACTTTTTGACCAGCTTTTATCCTCAATCGGCCGTCAGCGCCCGAGTCTTTCTCGCTGCGGGGCAGATCCCTCGGTTGCTCGAATCGTTGCAGCAAGCGATGCGACAACTTCCGCCGCAGCAACAGCCTCCACGTCGTTCCGATGATCACCCCCGGACCGATAACGATCCGCCGTCATACTGACCGCTTGATCCCTACAAGCTTGAACTGAATCCATAGTCGTATGCATCCTTCGAAGGCTTCGCTGAACTGGGCGGGTGAACTCGGCGCGTCGCTGCAGCGTCGCTTCGAACGACTTTGCGAGATCCGTCGTCACCTGCATCGGCATCCCGAGCCGAGTGGGGCTGAGGTCAAGACGACTCGCTACATCGCCTCTGTGTTGGCCGCTGAGCATCTCGAACCGGTGATCCTACCCGGCAGCCACGGCCTCTGGGTCGATGTCGGTAGCGGGTCGGGCTTGGGAGCGGATTCCCAAGATCGTACGGCGGGCGATTCGGCCCCCGAAAGACCTCGGATCGGCATCCGCGGCGACATCGATGCGTTATGGATTCAAGATGAAAAACGTGTGACGTATCGCAGCGGCGTCGACGGCGTCATGCACGCCTGCGGGCACGACGCACACACGACGATCGTACTCGGCGCGATCCTGGTGCTGGCCGAACTCGACCGGGCGGGGCTGTTGCCGTGGCCGATCCGCTGTCGGGCGATCTTTCAGCCCGCAGAGGAAACCAACCAGGGCGCACTGCAGATGATCCAAGCCGGTGCCGTTGACGGTTTAGCCGAATTATTGGGTATCCACGTCGACCCCTCGCGGGTCGTCAACTCGATCGGCGTTCGCCATGGCGACTTCACCGCCGATTGCCATGAATTGGAACTGGAGATTCACGGCAGTGGTGGTCACGCAGCGCGGCCGCATGAAGCGGTCGACCCGATCGCGATCGCGGCACAGTTGATCAGCGCGATCTACCAATTCGTTCCTCGTGTCAATAACTCGCATGATCCGGTCGTCCTGACTTTCGGTCAGATCCATGGCGGACAATTGGCGAACGTGATCCCCGATCAGGTCGTGGTTCGCGGGACGCTGCGAACTTTGGACGCCGCTGTCAGCGCTAAGACGATCGAACAGATCGAACGGCTGGCGAACGGGATTTCAGCCGCTTGTGGTGGCCGAGTTGTCTGTCGTTGGTTGTCGGGGCCGCCGCCGGTCAAAAACGATCCCGAACTGGTCAACCTACTGATCGAAGCCGGGCGGGCGGTGGTAGGCGATCGCAACGTGCAGATGATTCGACACGCTAGTATGGGTGGCGAGGATTTCGCGAACTACTTGACGCGAGTACGTGGGGCGATGTTTCGGCTCGGCTGTGCCACCGCCTCGCCGGCACCACCGCTGCACAGCCCACTGTTCGACATCGATGAACGGGCGCTGGCGATCGGTGCGGAAGTCCTTGCCCACGCCGTTATCCGCTGGTGTGACCCCAAAGGGGATGCCGACGGTGTGACTCTCAAGGGGACGAACCACCGTCCCTCGCTTCATTGATCCTTTTCACCCCGAGCGAGTCTCATTATGTCGCGGATCGAGTTCAACAGGTCAGAAAACCCGTCGCTGGGCGTCGAGATCGAGTTGGCGTTGGTCGAACGCGATGGTGGCGGGCTCTGCTCGTCCAGCGCCGAACTGTTTGATGCCTTGCCCGAGCCTCGTCACGGTGCGATCAAGCCCGAACTAATGCAGTGCTACATCGAACTCAACAGCGATGTCTGCCAATCCGCCGGCGAGGCGATTGGTCAATTGCGGGATAACCTCCGCTTGCTCCGCACGGCCGCCGATCCGCTCGGCGTCGACCTGCTGTGGTCGGGCACGCACCCGTTTTCGTCCTGGCAAGACCAGTCGGTGACCGATGACGATCGCTACCGAGGGCTCGTCTCGTTGCTACAGGATACCGCCCGGCAATTGATCACATTCGGCTTGCACGTCCACGTCGGAGTCGATTCGGGCGATAAGGCGGTGATGATTTGCGACCGGATGCTGCGTTATTTGCCGGTTTTGCTCGCGGCGAGTTGCAACAGCCCGTTTTGGGAGGCCCGCAACACCGGCTTGTACTCCTGGCGGACTCGCGTTCTGGAAGGGCTGCCGACCGCCGGGTTGCCGCCCTTCATGCGAAATTGGAGTGAATACGTTTGGTTGATCAACCACCTGGTCGAAACCGGCTTCATCCAATCGATCCGCGAGATTTGGTGGGACATTCGCCCGCACCACAACTTTGGCACCGTAGAAGTCCGGATTTGTGACATGCCAGGCAACCTCAGCGATACGGCGGGGCTGGTCGCGATGGTTCATTGCCTGGTCAAAAAGTTGTCCGATGAGATCGACGAAGGGACCTATCAGCACGATTGTCACCCGATGCTGGTCCGACAAAACAAGTGGCGAGCGGCCAGGTACGGGATCGATGCCCAACTGGTCGAAAGCGAGACCTACCGCCTGGTGCCGGCTCGCGAAACGATTCGCCGCTTGGCGACTGAGCTACTGCCAACGGCGGCTCTACTCGGTTGTGACAATGAGCTGACTCACCTGTTGAGCATCAATGATCGTCCGACCTGGGCCCAACGGCAGATCGATCAACGTCGCCTCTCAAACGATCCGGCCGATTTGGTCAGTTGGATGGTCAGCCAATCGATGGCCGACCTCGACTGATCGCCCTACTAATTCGGTGTTTCGCCGCATCGATGGGTCCTCAGCGATACAACAGAAACGGCTGACGACGTTGGCGAAACGACTCCAACGGGCCGTCGAACGTCTCGAGTAATTCACCGGCCGGACGCCCCCCCACCACGCCGTCGAAGGCCGCTCGGTTGCTCAGCAGCCGGTTGTAGGCATCGGTTTTCCACTGCTGCGGATGATGCTTGACCAAGGTTGCCGCGATCGTGATCCCGACTGCGATCGGGTCGATCTCGGCACGGTCGGTGATCAGAATTTGAATCCCTTGGCAGGTTTCGCCTTCAAACTTGCTCGAATCGGGGGTGAACCGGGTCGGAATGAAAATCACTCCAGACAGGTCGTGTCGCATCAATTCAGCGGCGACTTGCGGGCCATCCAACCATGGGGCGCCGATCAATTCGAAAGGGGTGTCGGTCCCGCGTCCGACCGATAGGTTGGTCGTTTCCAGCAAGCCAACCCCGGGGTACAGCAAGGCCTGATTTAGATTTCGCATATTCGGCGACGGATTGACCCAGATCAGTCCGGTGCGTTCCCAATAGTCACGCCTGTCCCAACCGTCGCAGCCGATTACGTCCAAGTCGAGATCGAGTGCCAATTCGGCCTTCAACATCCCAGCGATCTCTCCCACCGTCATGCCATGACGAACGGGGATCGTGTGATAGCCGACAAACGATTCGCTGCCCGCATCGAGTAGGGGGCCTCCGATATCGACACCGTTGATCGGGTTGGGGCGATCGAGCACGACGAATCGCAAGCCTTGGTCGCTGGCAACCCGCATCGCTTCGCCCATCGTCGAGATGTAGGTGTAGAAACGACAACCGATGTCCTGGATGTCAAAGACAAGCGTATCAATCCCGTCCAGCGACTCCGTGGAAGGCTTGCGATCGCGGCCGTAGAGACTGAAAACCTTTAACCCCGTGTCAGGGTCGACCGAATCATCGATCCGCGGCTGGTCGAGTCGCCCGGCGATGCCGTGTTCCGGGCTCAGCAAAGCGACTAACTTCAACGCCGGACTGCGGTGCATCAAAACGCGGGTCGGTGTTCCGTCGCGAGCGATGCCGGTGTGGTTGGTGATCAACCCGACACGGCGTCCGGCCAGGGCAGCGAACTGTTGATCGACCAGCACGTCGATCCCGGTCCGCACCGCCGTGATAGCATCCCCCGATCGGCCACCCGCCTCACCCTCAGCGGCCCGCGCCGCGATCACAGCGTCGGCGGCGAGCGTTCCGATCTGACCGGCCAACGCGTTGACGTTGCCTTTGCCGTCGGGGTGAACGCGATTGCTGAGGAAAATCACGAACAGGTCCAGGTCGGGATCGATCCAGATCGCGGTACCGGTAAAACCGCCGTGGCCGAATGCGGCATCGCTCATCGATTTGCCGCGATTGGATGAATAGCCCGAACGTTTGTCCCAACCGAGGGCTCGGATACCGCCGGGGACTTCCACCGGTGACGTCATCAACGCGACCGATTCGTCACTCAAGATCGTGACGTCACCGTAGCGACCACCGCCGAGCATCATTTGAGCATAGATGGCCAGATCGGTCGCCGTGCTGAACAGTCCGGCATGGCCGGCGACGCCATCGGTCAGATAGGCTCGCGGGTCATGGACTTCGCCGACCATCCAGCGGCCTTCTCGCTGCTGCGTCGTCGCGGCCCGCTGACGCAACGCGTCCTCCGGTAGGTAGCCCGTTTCCTGCATCCCCAACGGGCGAAAGATCGACTCGGCCGTGTACTCGGCGACGCTCTTGCCTGTTTTGGCTGCGATCAATTCGCCAAGCACCTGGAAGCCGACATCGGAATAGCGAAACTTCGATCCCGGCGGATAACTGAGCCCCAGACCGAGAAGATTATCGCGAGCCTGATCCGCACCTTGCTGGTAATCGGCCAACGAGTTGTCGGGGATCAAGCCACCGATGTGCAGCATCAATTGACGAATCGTGATGTCTTGCTTGTCCCGTACCCCAAACTCGGGAAGATGCTTGGCGACCGGGTCATCGAGCGACACGATGCCGGACTCGACCAGCCGCATGACACTCGTCGCCGTGGCGATCGGCTTGGTCAACGATGCCAAATCGAAGACGGTGTCAGGCTTCATCGGCAACCGTTCGGGCTCGATTTGACGATCACCAAAGGCTTGGTAGTAAACGACCACCCCAGCATGTCCGATCAACACCACCGCGCCGGGCATTTTTTTGTCCGCGATCGCCTGATCGATCAGAGACGGAATCTCGCCGAACGAGTCGGGTGCCAGGCCGACCTGTTCGGGTGACGCGATCGTAAGGCCTCCCGCGGGCTCACATCCCACCACGACCCTTGGGCGGAAACCGAGACCGATCGTCACGCAAATCACGGCTAGCGAAAGGCGCTGACGGAATAATCGGTGGCTCAATGGATTGCTCATGCCGGATAATCCTGACGGGCTGGAAACACGATGTCGATTAGATAGGCGACCAAAAAACAGACCGAACTGGCGATCAGTGCCGCCCACCAACCGTTGATCGCCCATGGTACCTCGATCGGTGGATAGATCAGCACGCTGGTGACCAGAAATGCGACCAGCATCCCGATCACTCCGCTCCGCTGGGCAAAGCGGCGTGAGGAGCGACCGAGCAGGAAAACACCAACGATCAGCCCAGCAGCAAAACCGGCGACGGTGATCACTTGATTGACCGCCGAACCTGCGAGCAGCGATGGCGAATGGATCACGACAATCGCCACAACCATCTGCAAAACGCCAAACGTCACGGTCCACAGGCGTCCCCAGTATGTCAACCGCCGGTCCTCCGCAACGATGCCGGTCGCGATCCCCGTCGTCGGACGTTCACGCTTGATGAAATCGCTGACTACCGAAGATGCACTGCTGCTGAGTGAACTCGACAGGGTCGACATGGCGACGCTGAATACCGCTGCCAACGTCAAGCCGCAGATTCCCACCGGCATGTGCTGGACGATAAACGCGGCGAATACCGCATCGTTGTCCTCGGGCATCTCCGCTCCGGTAAACCGCACCCAGGCCGCCAGCGAGACACCGACCAGTAAGAACAGCGCGAATTGCAAGGCCACCAGAGGACCGCTGAGGGCAACCGCCAGCCGTGCCTGGCCGAGACTCCGTGAGCAAAGGTATCGCTGGACCATCATCTGGTCGGTCCCATGCGTCGCCAGTGTCAGAAAAATACCGCCGATGATCCCCGCCCAGAGGTTCTGTGAAGCGAACGAAAACGGGGAGCGGTCGATGACGGCGAATCGTCCGGTCTCGCGTCCGAACTCGACGATCCCCGGAAAGCCCGAGGGTAGTCGGTCGGCCATCACGGCGATCGCCACGACGGCGCCGATCAGGTAGACGACAAGTTGGATGCAGTCGTTCCAGACGACGCTGCGGATCCCGCCATAGGTCGCGTAGATGATCGTGACCACGCCGATCGACAATACACAAACGGTCAAACTCATCCCAGTCACTTGGCCGAGCACCATGGCGGTCAAATAGAGCCGCAGGCCGTCGGCGACGGTGCGAGTGACGATGAAAATGCCGGCCGCGGTCCGTTGGGTCAATACCCCAAATCGCGACTTGAGGACCTCATAGGCGGTGAACAACTCACCGCGAAAAAAGCTCGGCAATAGCCAGACGACCACGATCATCCGGCCGATGATCAGCCCGATCGCCAACTGCAGGAAGAAAAAGTTGCCGCCGCCGACAAAAGCCAGCCCGGGAATGCTCAGGAACGTCACCGCACTCGTCTCGGTAGCGATGATCGACCCCAGCACCGCCCACCAGGGAAGGTCGCGACCTCCGACCATGAATCGATTGAGTGTCCCCGATCCACGCCCGATCCAAAGCCCCAATGCCAGCGTTATCGCGACATAGACCGCCAGGATCGTCGAATCGACCGCGGAGATGCGAAAGTCCAATGGTTACCTCAGTATCGCCCGCGGAAAAGGATGGCCGCGGCGGTACACCCGCACGCCGACGGGTCGCCATATTAACGCAACCGGGCGCCGATGGCGCGGCCGATGACGCTGGTTCCCTGCCGTTACGCTTGCGCCGATTGGACCGGTCGGATCGGTTGCCGTGGTTGCATCTGTTCTCCGCGTCGTGCCACCCGATGCCGTTTTTAATGAATTCTTCGGCAAACGGGTCGATGCTGTTGGTAATCGTTGTCAAGCAGAGGCGGAGTCTGTCTGGCGTCGGTCGACTCGGGGCGTTTTCGTTCGCCGGATGGTGAAGCGGGCGATCGTCGGCGGGCGGGCGAGACAGGCTTGTTCGGCACACAGGGCAGCTGCCCGCTCGTGATGCCACTGGGTGACATACTCAATAACCCAACGAACCCGGCGGGATGCTACGGTTCGCGGATCATCGCAGTTTAAGGATATCAGAGATGCGACGGATTGCTGTTTTCTCGTTCTTGTGTTTACCGGCGTTGGCACTCACCCTACCGGCGGTGGAGGCCCATGCCGCTGACGCCGGGCCCAGTCAATCGCCCGCGGTCGGTAGCGCCGTGGGAGCCTTGCCCGATTCGTCCCACACCGCTGTCGTCGTGACGTCACGCGAGTATTTTCACTCCCCCGGCCGGTTTGATGTCGCTGATGAGGGCAGTTCCGGATGGTTCGGTGACCTCGGCTTCTACGTACTCAGCCCGAGTTGGAGTGGCAGCAATCCGGCATTCGCCAGCAGCCTCGGCGGGGTTTCGACTCAGACCGACTTCGATCATGGAGCCAGTTTCGCACCGCTGGTCCAGATCGGGTTCGCCGGTGAGCGGGGTTTGGGGGTTCGTGGACGTTGGTGGACATTGGATTCCAGCGACAATCTGGCGATCGACGGATTTTCCGCGGCCGATGGCACGATCAACGGACCCTCGCCATTAGGAACCGGCGGCAGTTTCGGCTCCACACCCGCTGCGCTGTTCACCACAACCGTCGTCGACGGCGACTTCTCCAGTCGATTACGGATGGACGTGATCGACCTGGAAGCGATTTGGAAAACGACGATGGGTCGCAGCACCCTGTTGCTCTCGTCTGGCGTTCGATATGCCCACATCGGCCAAACCTACGACGGCAGTCTCATTTCCGAAACGACAACGCTTATCGGAGTCGGGACACGAACGAGCACGCTGCAGGCATCGCAGACGTTCAACGGCGCCGGACCGACATTCGCGATGCAGGCGTTTCGTGAAATCGGGCATACCAATCTATCGGTCTACGGACTCGGCCGCGGATCGGTGTTATTCGGAGAGAGCCGCCAGGTCGCCACGGGGATCAACGATCCCCTGCTCGGACCGACCGCAACGACCACCGCATCGCTGTTCAGCAACAGTCTGCGTCCGGTGATGGAACTCGAACTGGGAGCCAATTGGACCCGCTGTATCGGAAACCTCGAACTGATGGCCGAAGGCGGCTTCGTCGGCATGGTCTGGTACGACGCCGGCAACTCGACGAACTCCGACTCGATTCTCGGCGGCAGTGCGGGAACGAGGAATGCCAATCAAGATCTCGGCCTGATCGGTCTGAGGTTCGCGTCCGGCATCCGGTTCTAGCACCAGTACATGGAAACACAGCCCCGGCCTGGCCAAGCAATACTCGGGCGAGGTTGCCGTCTGGCGATGTTCGCTTCACTCGACCGTCGGCCAATGGCTTGAATCCCTCTGGGATGCTGCCGTTCGGCATGCCGGAGGCATGACAGCCATTAGCCCCGGGTCGCGCAGCGCACCCGGGGGCTGGCCAACCAAAAATCCGTTCGACCCCGCAGGGGTCGCAGACCAACCCTGGGCGCACCGCCCGCCCCACCGCGATCGAGAACGTCGCCGCGGCCGGCTACCCTTGAGGAACATGCAAACCCCCACCCCCTGGTGGATAAGGCGCCGGTGCCTGGATACAATCCGGATGATCTGAACCACACGGGGGGCACTGAAATTTCAGTGCTGGCAGCATGTCAACGGCAGAATCTGTTACCGGCCTTTTTGATGTCGCATTTTTGGCCGAATTGTGACGGCAGGGATTTTTGGTTCTTCTGAGGGGTGCGCGGCCGAGTTGTTGCGAATTCTGGAGAGCCTCCGCGGCGGTCGATCGGATTTTGATCGTATCGCCCGCCGGGCGTGGATGATTGTGGGGTCGCTTGGGTGATTGCTCGCACCGGTACCGCCGGGCGCAGCAGATGACGATTTTGGTGCCAACCACCGCTCGTCTCCATTTTGGTGCCATCCATCGATGATTTCTATCGAGAACGTCGAGGCCAAGATATCCGTTTCAAATGCCGCGAAGCGGCCATCGGCAGTAGCCCTGGGTGGAGCGCTGACGAGCTCCGCAAGTCGAGCGGAACCCGGGGTTTGTGGGTACAACAATTCAAGCGACGAGCGATCGATACACAAACCCAATCAATCCTGCCGAGTCGCAATCCAACGGAAGCCGGTCGCGCCAGCAGCGTTGTCGGCATTGCCGGTTGCGACTCGATTGAATCGAGCGATGTGGTGAATCGTTTGCTCGTCGCCGAGTGTCATGGTTCTTAGACCGTGGGTCAAGCTTGGCTCGCAAAGCAAGCCTGCGCTCACCCGGGGCTACTGCCTGTCGCCAGCTTCGCGGCTCGGAGGAGGGGGGAACCGAGTCGTTTTTGCTCAACGCCTGGATAGGGTTTCCGTCTAGCGATTTGGGGCGCTACCCATCGATCACTCAGGCACCATCCGTCGATCGATTCCGTTTTGCGCGTCGAGGCCAAGATTTTCGTTGCCACATGCCGCGAAGCGGCCATCGGCAGTAGCCCCGGGTGGAGCG
>SKZY01000142.1 GCA_007127095.1 Planctomycetaceae bacterium | reverse complement strand
CCAAGACGGCTCCCAAACGGGCTTGCAAGTCATCCGAACGATCGGCGACGATAGTCAACTGGCAAAAACAATCATCAACGAGCTCAGCTTACGCAATGCGTGGACTCATGAGTTCCTGACTTTCAGGCGTCGCAAACACATCGTTTTAATCGGAGAGAAAGACACCACCTACGCACAAGCCTTCCGACACGCCTTTATTGATGCAGCAAAACAAAAAAATGCCAATCTGAAACCAACGGAAACCCCCGACTTGCATTTCTTCAGCTACTTGAGAGGTATCGACGGCCAGTACCCAAAGAGCGACCGACTGGAAGATAAACCTAACAACGGCTACCAAGATACTGAACTCATTGATGCCTCCCTGCCACACGGGAGCGGCCAATTCGACTACTTACGACGACTCGAAGAAGAACTCATCGATTTGAATGAGAGACTTCGCACGAAAGGAGAAGGAAGGATCGCTGCAATCGGTCTGATCGGAACCGACGTCTACGACAAACTTCTGCTCCTCACAGCACTCCGCCCACACTTCCCCCATGTCAAATTCTTCACGACCGACATGGACGCCCGGCTCAGTCATGCCACCGAGTACTTGCAAACCAAAAACCTGCTGATCGTATCGCATTATGACCTGTTTTTACACCGCGATTTTACCAACAATCGACTCGGTCCCTTTCGGGATAGCTATCAAACCGCAACGCACCTCGCCGCCCACCTGGCGATCTACAATGGCTTTGAACCTGGCAGCTCCAAAAACGAAAATCAGAAAACCAGTTTCAAGCAAGGCTTCTTTAAAAACCCGTGGGGGGTTAACCCAGGCGATCAGCCAAGCAAATGCAAACAGAGACTAGTCCCATTGGTCTTTGAAATCGGCCGTCAAGGTGCCGTGCGATTGACTCCAGACTCGATTTCACAGCCAAATCTTAGCGACTCGAAGAAGTTTTCTGTGCACCCACCCGCGAGAGGCTCGGCGGTAAAAAACCGACAACTCTTTCTGGCATTGGGTGGCACGGCTATTTTGGCATCAGTCATTTTGATGCTTTTCACCTACATAAACATTCACAAACCATCAGCCGCGATTCTTGAGCAAGCAAATGGCCCCCGTGGTCAGCCTTCGGCTGCAACGGCTGCAACGGCCGCAACGGATACTCGTGCAAACGCTTTACTGGCGCTCAGTGCTGTCGCTTACGCTTTTGCCGGTATCTGTGTCGGAATCGCGTTTAACATTTTCACCGCGATCGGGTTTTTCTTCAGTTCCGCACCGTTGCTTATGATCGTATTCTATTTGCGCGAAGGCGCTGCCGGCAAGAACGCAGGCCGGATTCAGAACGGATTTCTGAAGACGATCGCAGCATACGTTAGGTTTCCCTGGGCATTGGTTGGCGGCTGTATCTTTCTGTTTGTGTTTTTCGGTATAGCCACATGGAGTCACTTCAATGAGGACGGGCAGGTTTTCGAATGGCAGTCAGGACTGAGCGTTTGGCCACCCGCACTACTCCGGGTGGGAATTTCCGTTGTCTCGATCGGGGCCCTGTTTTATGGAGTCCGGAAGGTTGTCGAAAGTCGGTATGGCGAACAAGCGTTGAAGAGCGATCAACAAGGGAATCATCCGGTCGATGATGATTTTGCCTCGAAGTTTCTCTCCAAACTAGGTGTTCCTTCGCTGCCGGGAGACCGCAGTGACGCGAAATCGGCTTCCGAGGGCAGCGAAGGATTCGAATCGAGTTCAGGTTCAGGTTCAGGTTCATTCTCACTCGGAACGAGTAATTTTTTCAGGAGTTTTCGAAACCTGGTCTGGTTCGAGAAGCAACGTGGCTTGCGTCTCAGTTCCCAACAGTCATCGACCGAACAATTGGTGGATGCTTTCCGCGAAAGCACAGCGGGTTGGTCTCTGCTTGCACGGGCAATTGTTTGGTTTTCTTTATTGATACCTATCTACCTTTGGTTGGTGTACTTCGCGGGTTATCCGGTCTTCTCTCATCGTGGAAGTCAAGTTTTCCTTTGTGTGGTCACGAGTGTGCTGCTTCTATCTCATTCGCTGGTTTTATTGGTTACCGTGTTCACGGTTGATGCGCTGGTGCAATGCATTAAGGTCGCCAGAAGATTATCACGAACTCGCCAATCCTGGATGGGAGAGGGCCGGCAATTTGACTCAGAGGAAAACGACGAGATCCGGACGATCGAATTCCTCGCTCTTCAATCCCGCGTGGTCACCAACCTGCTGTGGTGGCCGGTGGTCCTCGCAACCCTGCTGCTGTTCACTCACCATCGTTGGATCGACGCTTACGAGCTCTCCTATCCTCAAATCGGGTTGCTTTTGATACCGATCGTCGCGGTGATTGCAGCCGGATGGATACTGCGCAGCGTTTGCGATAAGGCCCGAGAACAGGTTCTGGAGCGGTTGGGAAATCTCAAGCTGACTCTGCTGAATAAGCCGGCTGGCGACCGCGCCCGTCGTGTCGACCAGATCATCCAGGCAGTCAAGAACGAGAGCCGCGGGGCTTTCCGTCCGCTCAGCTCCGATCCGTTGGTGGGCGCACTCACCGTGCCCTCGGTCGGATACGCCTTAGTGAGCGTGGCCGAACGCGTCTCTTAATTTCAATCGATCAGCGGTGTAAATTGGTCATCGGGACTTACGAAATCGACTGTTACCTCGAGCTCGGTATCTCGGCCCTCGTGAATCTCCTTTTTCCGGCCAGCAAGCCTGTCCTGTATCCTGATGCATATCCGAACGAACTCCTTCAAATCCCTTGCGATGAGTTGCGAGTATTTGGTGACGATCGCTCATGCGATGGAGCCACAGTACTTCTGGAACTCCGCTGAATACTGACTCTCAATCTATCCGCCGAGTGAGAAAGCTCCATGTCCGCGACCTCCATCGACAAGCGACTTCTGCCGATCATTTACGTTCGCGGTTTCGCGGGAACAGAAAATGAAATTGAAGATACCGTTGCCGATCCTTACATGGGGTTCAATCTCGGTACGACGAAGTTCAAGCAGCACCACGAAGGCATCGTTCGTCGCCACTATTTTGAGTCGCCATTGGTGCGGTTGGTCAAAGACTTCGGCTATCGCGACGTCTACAGCGACGGCGCCTACATGCCATCTGATCGAGACCTTTGCCCGCGGCCGATCGTGATCTACCGCTACTACGATGGCCAGTTCTACGATGAATTGGACGAGGACGAAGACGGCTTACCGCCGATTCATTCGAAACGTAAACCCGACAAGGACCAGGTCTATGGCAAACGGCGAGACATCGAAGACTTCGCCGCCGGCCTGGGAAGGCTGATTCTCAGGGTCCGCAAACGGTACATTGATTCCCAGGAAATCTCTTCGGAATTGAAAGCAGCGTTCAAGGTCCACCTCGTCGGACACTCGATGGGCGGCTTGATCATTCGCAGCTTCCTGCAGCACATCGGGCACGGCGGTGCAAAGGTTCGCGATCGGTACTCGCCGGATTGGGAAAAACGATTCAAGGAGGCAAAAGAACTCGTCGACAAAGTTTTCACCTATGCGACACCGCACAACGGGATCGAGTTCGAGATCATCGGCAATGTACCTTCTTTCTTTTCACCGTTGGACGTCGACAACTTCAACCGCAACCGGATGGCGGAATTTCTCGATCTCCCGAGCTGGTCGGTCAAGAAAGGCCATGTGAACAACCTCCGCGGTCGCTTTCCCGCCGAGCGTTTTTTTACGCTCGCGGGTACGAATCATCAGGATTACGCCGTGCTCTACGGTTGGTCCCGCCGACTCGTCGGGCCGATGAGTGACGGTTTAGTCCGACTGAAGAACGCGACGCTGCTCAGTCAAGCGACGGAATCGAGCAAAGTCGAGCATTCACCACGAGCCTTCGTCCACCGCGCCCATTCGGGGCACTTTGGCATCGTCAATAGCGAGGAAGGCTACCAGAACCTAACGCGATTTCTCTTCGGTGACGTTCGTGTCGACTGTGCGTTCGATGTAGAAAAAATCACGCTACCGGCGCCTGTACAGGAGAGAATGGACGCTGGTCAGAAGGTGCGAGCATCGTATACCATCGAATGCAGTGTCGCGATTCGCGGTCTCGACGTACCGATCCACACGCGTCTTGCCAATGAGGGTTCGGCGATCTTCCGGGGATACGACGACCTTATCGGCAACAATGGCAAGGAAAAACGTGTTCCGATACTCTGTTCGATTTTCCTGAGAAGCGACACTCGGGCTCGGGTCAACGAATCAGACCCCAGTGTAGCTTTCGAAATGAAGGTCGCCGTCAAAGTACCGGAGTATACCGTTGACCGGCGCCTGTGGCGTGATGCGCACTATGACGGGGCGGAATTGATTTCGCAACATATCCACATCGCCGCCACGCCACCGGACCTCGATACAAATCCGCCCCGCAAGGACTGGATCATTTCCTACGGCCTTCCAGAGACCGAAGTCGAGCTTGGAGTCGCGAACCAGACCGCGGAACTCAAAAAGCAAGGCAACAACCACACCTTCGAGATCGCACTCGACACCACTCAGCAGCGTGTCCCAGGAATCAAGGGAAAACTCATCTTCTCCGCGCGTCGGCATGAGTAGCTGCAATCGTTGACAGTTGGGGTTAGCACGCCCGAAGGAGTCTTTGAGCATAACGCTCCTATGAGCACGACCAGATCGCAGGGGCGTTTACTCGCAAAGATTTACGAAAGGGGCTTGGTTGTGTGATGGACTACGGCGAGCACCTCGGCATCAGGATAGACTCAACGGTAATCATCCCGAAGGGATACAAGCCATTAGCCGGGGGTTGGAGCGCAGCGACCACCCCCGGAGGAGAATCGCCCGACAGTTTTCCGGTGGTATTCGCTCCGCTCGACCTCCGGCTAATGGCCAATGGTAACAATCCCTTCGGGATACAGACGCTGATTGCCGGCTGATTGCCGACCGGTCGGTCAGGACCGGGTCGCAAAGGCGATTAAGCCGAAAGATACGTCAGGGGGTGCTTAGCACTCGTGCTCGCTGTCTGCACCCAAGGCACTGACCAGGGCAGATTGAACGCTTACACAACCTCCCACCCGGACATCCCGGCGAAGCACCGATAAAGCTTAACGTAGCTCGGCGGCGGCGTTGCTGAGTTGCGTTTCCAGCACGCTGATGGATGCGATCATCAGCGACTCACGCTG
>SKZY01000279.1 GCA_007127095.1 Planctomycetaceae bacterium | reverse complement strand
TTGTTCGCGTGACCCCGGGTGCGCTGCGCGACCCGGGGCTAATGGCTGTCATGCCTTCGGCATGCCAACCCGCAACATCCCGATGTCCCCCGGGTGGTCGCTGCGCTCCGGGGGCAACATCCCGGAGGGATGTCAGCCATTAGCCGGCGGTCGAGCGGAGCGAAAACCGCCGGATTTCGAACGAAGACGTGATTCATCGACCCCGGAGGGGTCGCAGCAAGCCTGGGCTGCGACCCCTCCGGGGTCGAACGTTGTTTTGTTCGCCTGACCCCGGGTGCGCTGCGCGACCCGGGGCTAATGGCTGTCATGCCTTCGGCATGCCGAACCGCAACATCCCGATGTCCTCCGGGTGGTCACTGCGCTCCGGGGGCAACATCCCGGAGGGATGTCAGCCATTAGCCGGCGGTCGAGCGGAACGAACACCACCGGATTTCGAACGAAGACGTGATTCATCGACCCCGGAGGGGTCGCAGAAAGCCTTGGCTGGGCGCGGCGGTCCGTTGCGAAGTCGGCGCTACATCCAATCATCCCAAATCGCGTCGACCAGCAACCGCTCTTCGGTTTCGTCATCGTCGCCGCTGCGGAAACCGGCAACATCGGCCGCGACCCGTTCGAGTGCGTCGTCGTCCCAGTCGAAGTCGGCAACCTTCGTTTCCTCAGCGAATGGAGACGCGGGCGTGATCGGCAACTCCAACTGAGGCGTTTCCGACGGGGTCTGGTCGAACGCCGCAGCCAGGATCGGCGAATCATCGAAGCCTGGGGCGGCTTCTCCTTCACCCGCTGGCATCGAGCTCTGATGCCGTACCGCGATCAGTACCTGCAAGGCGTCGAGCGGTTCGATACGGCCATTTCCGTCGACGTCATAGAACCGGAACGGCGAATCGTCTAATACGACCTCGACCGGGACGGAACCGGTGACTCCTTCACGCCGGGCTTGGGCGATCCGATTGAGAATCAACAAAGCATCGAGCGGCGATATATTGCCGTCGGCGTTAACGTCGGCGAAGGCGGTCGGGTTTTGGGCTAGGCTGGAAACGACTTCGACGGTCACCGTAGCGAGGTTGCTCGGCCGGCCCTCGACGTCGTAGATCCGATATTCGAACGAATCGGTGCCCGAGTAACCCGCATCGGCTTGATAGACGATCGAGCCGTCGGCAAGCGTTGTCAAATTGCCACCGGTCGGCGGCGTCACGATCTCGACCGACGTCGGATCGATGGCTGGTCCGGCCGCCGTGGCGACGGACACGACATCGATCGTGACCGGGTCGACCAGGTAAGTCCCGGTGACGATATCGACGGCCATGATCGCGTCATTGACATCGATCGTGATGGTCGCCTGTTCGCTCTGCTGACCCAGGTTATCCGCGACCGTGTAACGGATGATGTCTTGGCCGCGGAAATCGACTGACGGCGTGTAGAGCAGCGTCCCGTCTGTATTGACCGTCAGGCTGCCGGCTGACGGTTGGCGAGTGATGATGATGCTGGACGGGTCGATTGTCCCATCGACATCGAAATCGTTATCCAGCGGCGAAATCAGGATCGCTTCGCCAGGTGCGGCGAGCACAAGCACGGGATTGACTGTCGGCGCGTCGTTGATTCCGGCGACGTTGATCGTGACCGTTGCCACATTGCTCAAGGCACCGCTGGCATCGACCACCCGGTAAGTGAAGCGATCGATGAACGTTTCGCCCGGTGCCAACGCTTGCAAGGTCTCGGCTGCGCGAGGGTCGTACTCGATATCGCCGGCGGCATTGACCCGGATTACGGCCCCGGCGAGCGATTCCGTAGCGACATTGGTGATCGTCAAAAACTCGTCGGGATTGGTTACCAGATCGGGATCGAAGGCGATATCCAGAAGAGCATCAGCGGGGATTTCCAAGACGTTGTCTTCGTCACCCTCCAATTCCAAATCGGCGGCGATCGGCGGCTGATTGGTGTCACTGATCGTGATCATGAAGGTCGCGGGTTCACTACGCCCACCAGCCGAATCGACAGCGGTGACGGTGACCAGCACTTCACCGGCGACGTCGACCGCCGGAGTGAAGCTGAGTACACCGGTGGGGCTGACCGCCGGGGCACCGCCCGCGGCGAACATCGTGGTGATACCGGACGGCGACACGATTTCATGTTCGACTTCGAAGCTCACCGTTTGTGAGGCGATTTCATCGATCGCGGTCGGCGGACCGGGTAGGATCTCCGATGCCCAAGGTTGACTGTACTCGCCACTGTTTTCGCCGACGGAGACATTCGGGCCGGCCTCGAATAACGGCGGATCGTTGACGGCGGCGACGGTGATCGTGAACCGGACCGGCGAGGACGAATTGACATCGCCACGGACCGGGTCGTTCGGGCCGCTATCCCGCAACACCGCTTCGAATACCGCCACGCCGTTGGCGTCGACCGCCGTTTCATAACTGAGCGTCGCTGTGCTGCCGACGATGGTGACCGTCGGCTGCATTGTGAACAGCGGGTCGAAGTCGGTCGAACCGGCTCCATCGACCCGTGTGATGATAAACTCGGTCGTCTGGGGCGCGATCGATGGCAGCCCCGGTCGGACACCGGTCAACTCGTCGATCGCGCCGCTCGGACCGGCTTGAACCGCTGTCGCCCAGTTCGTGATGGTGACCGGCCCCTGATCCTCCATTGAGGAAATGTCGCCAGCCCCGGAGAATTGGGGGGGATCATTAACCGCTTCGACCAATATCGAAATCGTCCCCACGGCCGTTTTCGGATCGAGCCGTGGAGTTCCCTCGGTACCAAGGTCGACCGTCTCACCATCGTCGACGACGGTGTAGGTGAACGAATCGATGCCGACGAAATGGGCTCGAGGTGTGTACCGCAGATGAGTCAGGTTGCCATCGGCATCCAACACCGGCGTCAGGGTTCCGTTCTGATTCGTTTCGGTCGGCGGGTCCAACAGCGACAAGGTCTGATTTCCGCCCGGCAAGGGGGCGATATCCTCGGCCTCGTTCGGCGGCCCGACACGGAAATGGTCGAGTAATCCGGGTATACCATCGAGGGCATCGACCGGAATATCGAACGGCTGATCTTCAAGTATTACATAGGGCTCGGGTTCAGCGACAGCGATCGGCGGATCGTTGATCGGTTGGATCTCGATCGTAATCGTCTGCGGTATCGACCGATTGTTGTCACCGCGACCGTCCTCGGGCCCAGGACCACTGTCGACCAAGATGACTTCGAATTCGAAGGCTCCGAAGACATCGGGCAACGGACGGAAGGTCAACCGTCCGTTGGGATTGATCTGCGGATAGCCCGTTCCGAACGGGTCATCGGCCCCACCACGGGTGAAGTCGAGCGGATTGACGATGAAGCTGACCGACTGCGAGGCTTCATCGGTCGCCCCGGCCGGTCCCGGACTGATTTGCGTAGCGAACTCCTGCTGCACCACCAGCGAGGTGTCCTCAGCAGCTTCGATATAGGTACTCGGCAGCGTGAACTGCGGCGGGTTGTTGACCGGGTTGAGTCGCAACTCGACGCGGCCGTTGATCGTCAACGGGTCATCGACCAACATCCCGTCGACGAAGTTGTTGATCCCCAAGACGTAGGTCTGTCCGTCATCGGTGACGGTATAGGTAAACGAATCGAGCCCACTATTCGAGAAGTTCGCGTTGGTCGGGGGACGGTAGTTCAAACCCATTCGGCCATCGACGACCGCTGGTGTCAACAGCCCGCCCAAGGCCGTCGTTGACGGAAAATCGGCCAGACTGAGCGTTTGCGATCCGCCCTTCGTGTCATCGAGTTCGTTGGGAGGCCCAGCCCGGAAAATGTCGAGCAATCCGATTTGGTTGTAGACATCGATCACGTCCAATTCACGTAACGGGATGAAGAAATCGACCGAGGTATCGCCATCGGGCTGGATGTTGTTTTCCCGTAACGTGTAGCGGATCGTTCCGTTCGACGTGACCGCCCAAGCGGTATCGGCATTGAGGCTATCCGAAGTGCCGAACCGCGACGGCACCACCGCGGGACGATCGTTGACCGGTTGCACATTGATAGTGAACGTGGCGTTGACACTTCGCGCTTCGAATCCGGTCGTCGGCTCGAAGTCGGTAGCCCGCATCACGACCGTCGCCTGGCCGACGGCATCGCGTACCGGGAAGACCGACAAGGTCCCGTTGGGTGCCACGACAGGTGGCAATCGAAACAGCCCCTCGGGAATGGTCGACTCATCCGCGACGAATGCGAACGACACGGTTTGTCGAGCTAACTCGTCCAAGGCCGTTTCCGGACCCGGCAGGATGTTGGTCGCCCATGCCGAGACGATCGTTTCCCCGTTGTCGTCACGTTCCAGAATGTTGACATTCGGCTGGAAATCGAACTGCGGCGGATCGTTGACCTGCGTCACACGCAGCGAAATATTGCCCCCCACCGATCGCAACGCGGGTAGGGTAATCGTCGAATCGACCCCGCTGCCATCAATGAATCCACTGCCGGGAAGTGTCGTCGCACCATCATCCTCGACGAAATAGGTGAATATATCGGCAGCAGCGAACGGTGTCCGTTCGTTGTAATCGATCGCCGGTGAGTAACTGCCCGAGATGAACTCGCCAGCAACAAACTCGAACGTCAATATGCCGCTGGTCGCCGTCGGATCGCCGACGTTCGTCGTCCGTGTGACTCGCGTGACCGTGCCGGTCCCGTTCACCAATCCCGGCTCGTCGATCGTCGCATCGACCGGTTCTTGCCCCGGGACCTCAAAACGGACAACCCGCAAAACTTGCTCCGACTCGTTGTACGGGAAAATCAATGTTTCCGCGAAGTCACCAGCAGCGCTGGGCAGTTCATCCATCGAACCGACAAGCAATTGCTCGCGGGTGAACTCCAATAACGCTACCTCACCATCAGCTTCAACCGCTTCGGTAACGCGCAACTCTCGATCGCGAGCGACAGGAGCATCATTGACCGGGTTGATTGTGACGGTCAGCGTCTGCGTGGTCGTACGGGCGCCGGTCGGATCGTCAGGATCGCTGTCGGTCGCCGTGACCAAGTAAACCGCGAAGCCATAGGCGTCCGCAGCCGGGAAGATGGTCAACGTCCCAACGCCGATCGGGTTGCCGTCTTCGTCGGTCCAGTTGTCGGGCCCACCGGTCGTGACATCGATCGTCGGCAGCAACATGTTGCCGTCTTCATCAACCGCCATCATCCCATC
>SKZY01000152.1 GCA_007127095.1 Planctomycetaceae bacterium | reverse complement strand
TTTAGCCTCACCGGTCTCGCGATCGCGACCCTCGAAAAAGTGATCGCAAATCGCCGACTTCTGCCACGTCGTACCCATATCGAGCAGGTTGACAAAGAAATCGTTGGTCAACGTCTCAGGGTGCTCTGTGAAGACGCCCATCGGTAAGCTACCGGCGTTAGCGTTCAGCACCCGCAAACCGCCGACCAAGACCGTCATCTCGGGAGCGGTCAACGTGAGCAATTGAGCCCGATCGACCAATAACTCTTCCGCCGGCCGATCGAGTTCGTGTCCGTGGAAATTTCGGAAGCCGTCGACCTTCGGTTCGAGTACGGCGAACGATTCCGCATCAGTCTGCTCGGAAGTCGCATCGGTGCGGCCTGGTGAGAACGGAACACTGACTTCGTGCCCCGCCCGCTTCGCCGCTTCTTCAACAGCGGCGCAGCCACCCAACACGATCAAGTCGGCGAGCGATACCCGCTTGTCGCCAGATTGCGACTCGTTGAAATCGCTCTGGATCTTCTCCAGCGTCTCCAAAACCTTTGCCAACTGCTTCGGCTGGTTGACGTCCCAATCCTTTTGTGGGGCGAGCCGAATGCGTGCCCCATTAGCTCCCCCTCGCTTGTCGGTACCACGGTAGGTAGACGCCGATGCCCAAGCCGTTTCGACCAATTGAGAGATCGAAAGCTCGGTATCGAGGATCGCTTTCTTTAACTTGGCAATATCCTGATCTTCAATCAAATCGTGATCGACCGAGGGAACGGGATCCTGCCAAACTTGCGGCTCAGCCACTAAGGGTCCAAGACAACGTGAGATCGGCCCTACATCGCGGTGAGTCAGCTTGTACCAAGCCTTCGCGAAAGCCTCCGCAAATTGATCAGGATTCTCATGGAACCGCTCCGAAATCGGACGGTAGATCGGATCTTCCTTAAGAGCCAAATCGGTCGTGAACATGATCGGCGCATGAGTCTTCGAGGAATCATGAGCATCGGGCACGGTCCCCTCGGCCGCTCCATCCTTAGGAATCCACTGCCAAGCACCGGCCGGGCTTTTTGTCAATTCCCATTCATGGTCGAACAGATTATTAAAATATCCGTGCGACCAAACCGCCGGAGTCGATGTCCAAGCTCCCTCCAGGCCGCTGGTGATCGTATCGCCGGCATTCCCTTTGCCGAACTTGTTCATCCAGCCAAAACCCTGTTCCTCCAAGCCGGCTGCTTCAGGTTCGGGCCCGACGTATTCGCTCGGATCGGCCGCCCCGTGAGCTTTACCGAACGTGTGACCACCAGCGATCAAGGCCACGGTTTCCTCGTCATCCATCGCCATGCGAGCGAACGTTTCTCGGATATCTTTGGCCGCGGCGAGCGGGTCCGGTTCACCGTTGGGACCTTCGGGATTGACATAAATCAGGCCCATCTGAACCGCCGCCAAGGGATTGGCAAGCTCACGATCGCCACTGTATCGCTTATCGCCCAACCACTCCGTCTCGGGGCCCCAATTGATATCGATTTGCGGTTCCCAAACGTCTTCACGGCCGCCTGCGAACCCGAAGGTCTCCAGGCCCATCGATTCGAGGGCGCAGTTGCCAGCCAGAACCATTAGGTCGGCCCAAGAAATCTGTTTGCCGTACTTCTGTTTGATCGGCCACAGCAAGCGACGCGCCTTATCGAGATTGGCGTTGTCGGGCCAACTGTTCAACGGCGCGTAACGCTGCGTCCCATAAGACGCGCCGCCACGGCCGTCGGCAACTCGATAGGTGCCCGCTCCGTGCCAAGCCATCCGAATGAAGAACGGCCCGTAATGCCCGTAATCCGCAGGCCACCAATCCTGCGACGTCGTCATTAAATCGAACAAATCTTGCTTCACCGCGTCCAGATCGAGCTTGTTGAATTCCTCGGCATAGTTGAATCCGTCTCCCATCGGATTGCTCAACGCCGAGTTCTGATGGAGGATCTGAAGATTCAACTGATTGGGCCACCAATCGCCATTGGAATAGACTCCGGCGGCCGTGTTGCGATCCGAGGGCTCTCGGATCGTTCCCATCACCGGACACTGGCCCGCGGCGAGTTGCTTCGACAACTTCTCCTCAGACGATGCCTCGTTGGATGGCTCTTTGGCAAATGAACTCGTCGAATGGACCGCGATCGCGATGCAAAGCACCGCCATACCGGTCTTTAAGCGAGCGGTACAGAAAGTCATTGACATGGTCTCTCCAGTAGCTGGGGATGTCGTCCGTCGGCCGCAGTGCCGACAGCTGTTTCTCTCAGTCTAACAATGCGTCGAGTGTGACGTGGCAAGAACCGCCCATTCCCCGCGACCCCCCGCCCTTGCCAGCCGTCCAAGGGCAGTGCTGAAAGACTGCTGAATAGGGGGAAATGAGTCGAAAAACCGGTGGCATCCCGAGATCCGCAATGTAACAGAAGCCCGCATTGGCATTTTTCGCGACCGTACGCATCCGAAACGCTGACACTGTCGCACAAACCGGTTATTTGCAGGTTTCCCGTCGCGACCGCCGTAAAAAACCGGAAAATTCACGATCGGCTTGCGGTGCTGAAGGCACCGTTAGCGTTATTCGCTTGGGGGCATTCCTGAACCTTGCCACGAAACGCTCCCGAAACCGCTCGGGGAGACGGTTGAAATCGACAAATTGCTGCTAACTTAATTCAAGCTCGCTCACCCGACATCGCTTGACAAGGAGTGGAATCAAGGTGAATCGATCACAAATTGTTGGTGGCGTTTCTGCCGAATCGCCTGCGTGCCCTTTCAACGCTTCCGAATTGACGTTGCGGGCTTTGGCCCAAGATCTATCGACCCGTGGCTTGCCCGCTTGGGGCTTGCCGGTCGCTAGCGGTAACGTCCTTCCGCGATGGGCTTCCGCTAGCTGGGGAGTTGGCGACAGCGCCGCGTTACCCGGTCGCGGCCCGGTTACCGACGCCAGGTCGACTGGCGATTGGCTGCACCGGTTCATTCTTTGGCCGATCCGATCGTCGCCGATCCGATCGTCTTCGTGGCGAATCGTTTCGCTGCAGCGATTGATTCCATTTGCTCTGTTGGTTTTGTTCATCGCAGCCGTTTCGGTTCACGACGCGGCATTGGTCGCGGTCAATCGGGATGTGATTCTGGAGATGGAGCAGAATCCGATCGGATGTTGGTTGATCCGCTGCAACGCCGGTTCCGTTTCGCTGTTTGTCGTCACGAAGTTGCTCGGCACCTCGCTGGTCTGTGCCGTGTTGTGGAGTCTGTTCGAACATTCACGGCGAGTCGGGTTTGCCGTCGCCTTGCCGGTCGCATTTTTCCAAGCCGGCTTGTTGACCTATCTCTACACGAATTGACGCGGTCATCAATCGCTCCCACCCCTGCGACAACGATGATGAATGCTCAAACTGGAAACGCTCCCCAGACGCAAGGCGACCGTTACTCCCCGGCTGCCCCTCGGTCGTTGTCATCATCGGTACGCGAGATCCTGCTCCGCGTCCCCAGGTTGTTCATTGCGACGTCCAGTCTGATCGCGATGATGGGCGTGGCGCAGTGGGCGGCACTCGGTTTGACTCGGCCTGACGGGACCCCAGCGGTCCCGGTCCGCCACGGAGTCATCGTCCAATCGGGGTGGGACGCCACAGGGCAGCGCGGCTTTACACGCCTGATGGATGAAGTCAGCGGCGGCGTCGGCGACGGTCTGGTTTCGGTGCTGCACTGGCACGAATTGTCGGACCCCAATCATTCGCGAAAAATCGATACCGCCGGTCAGGCGATCCATCAAGCTGCCGTTTCTCCCACAGGTGAATGGCTAGCGATCGGGGCTCGCGATGGCGGTGTCGGGCTGATCGATCTCCGTTCGCCCTCCAGATCGATCGGTTGGTTGAATCCACCGGATCAAGCCTGGGTCACTCGGATTCGCTGGAGCCCGGACGGAAAAACGTTGTTGGCCACGACCGGCGAGGCGATCTACGGCTGGTCACTTCCGCAGCGGGCACTTCGCTTCCGCCGTCCCTTCCCTACCGACTTCATGCCCTGCTTGATCGTTGCCGAAGACTCTCAAACCTTCGGACTGACGCAGCAACAAGATTTGCATGTGTTCGACATCGACTCTGGCGTCCCGCTGCGTCATTATCCCCTCCCGATTGCCGCTCAGGGGCTGGCTTATTCGGTCAACTCCGGGATTGCGGTCGCCGCCGGAAATGGTGCCGTCGCCGCGATCCGCCTGACTGACGGTTTGCCGGTCTGGCGTTTGCCGTCCGATACGACGCGGCAGATTTCGATCACGTCCGATCCCGGCGGTCGTTGGTTGGCGTCGATCCGGCGCGACTACGACCGGCAAGGAAGCCGAAGGAACCTGATCGAGATCCACGAGCTGGCGAGTGGTAATCAGGTCGCCACGTTGGTGCCGCGGATCGGGGAAATCATCGGGATCGAGTTCATCGCGAACGATCGCTTGTCTTTCTGGAGCGATTCGGGGCAAATCGCAATCTGGCAGTTAGAAACTGCCTCCGAGAATGCTCTCGTCACACTCGATTCAACCACAACACCTCATCAGGCGGTCAGCGGATTCGAACTTTGGCGTCATCGGTTCGGAGGCCCGGACGCCGACGCACCCGACACCTAGCTGACGTCTGGCAGTGGCATCCGCCTGTCATCGCACGAACAACGCGGTAGGTGTGTCCATGCTTGTCGCCCGACGGGTCATCGCAGGTCGCCAGCCACAGCACCTGGTGCGGGGAGGAATTCCCTCATCATTTCTTGATTTTTTTGTGCCGAGCGAGGGCGGCCGAGCGACAGCGAGAAAATTTCGTTGTGATCGGGGCGAATACCGATTTTGGTCGCCAAATCGTTCGGGATTCGTAGCAAGATTCGCGGTTGCGACGGGTGCTGGGTGTCCTTTAGGGGGGAGACCAGGAAATGGATTTCACCCCCCGTAGATGAAGAGGATTCGGATGCGTTTTTCGATTTCAGGTTCGATCATTTTGGTGGCGACCGGCGCGGTGACTGCCGTGTCGAGCGGTTGCTACGGCAACCGTGGGCAACCTTTCGGACCGGCGACAACCTCCCCCGGCACGACACAGGCACTCCAACACCAAACGTCACCGCAAATCCAGTCGTCGCCACAATTCGGATCGGCACCACAATACGGATCGGCACCACCGGCTTCGCAAAGAATGCCACAGGGGATGCCGCCGCAGGGCGGTCAATCGCCGCAGGCGATGCCAGGCGGTGGTTCGCCACAAGGTTCCATGCCGCCGGGTTCCATGCCACAGGGGTCCATGCCGCAGGGAGCAGCGCCGCAAGGCTCTGTGCCGCAGGGAGCTATGCCGCAGGGAATTGCACCGCAGGATTAGCAGAGCGACCCGTTCGCCAAGAGATCCCAAGTCGCTGTGCGGCGGGTTGGTCGACAAGCGAGCGTGGGCTTCGGAAGCAGGTTGGGTCGGATCGCTTTCACGATGGTCTGGGGCGATCCCAGGTGCGTAGCCATTTTTCGAGCATCAGGAGGTTCCAGAGGCGGTAACAGTGGTTGTGCCGCATCGTTTCGTGTTCGCTGACCAAGCGGGCTACTGCGGTTGGCTGGAAAAACTGATTGATCGCGGCGTCGGGGGCCAGCAACAGGTCATGGACCATCGGTTTGAGTTGGCCTCGGAACCAGCCTGCGATGGGGACTCCAAAGCCCATCTTGCGCCGGGTCCAGACGCTCGGCGGCAGTAAGTCTTCGAAGGCGTCACGGAGGATCAATTTGCCGCGGCGGCCGCGAAACTTGTACTTGACCGGCAGTGATGCGGCGAGCTCGACGAGTCGGTAATCGAGCATCGGGGCCCGGACTTCCAACCCATGGGCCATCGAGGCGATATCGACTTTGGTCATCAAATCGCATGGCAAGTAGGTTTCCAAATCGGCCAACGAGGCCTTGCTGACCACGTCGCGATCGCCCGACCGCTGCCAGGCTCGGTCAAGGAAATCGAACGGGTCGTCGTCGGGCAATCGGCTGACAAAATCTTCGTTGTAAAGGCCAGCCCGGAGCGATTCGGGAAAGATCTGTAGCCAGGAGAGATAACGCCGTGCGGGCGGCTGACCGAAGGCTTCGAGGAACCGTTTGCCGCGGCGGATCAGCGAGCGTTGCCGTGACGAGTCGGGCAGTCGCTGGACGAGCGAAATGCCGGGGACGCGGTGCAGCGGTAGGGTTTTTTGGATCAAGCGGCTCAGCCAGAGCGCGCGGTATCGCTCATAGCCGGCGAACAGTTCATCACCGCCGTCACCCGAGAGGGCTACGGTGACTTCACCGCGGGTCAATTCCGACAGGTACCAGGTCGGGACGGCGGATGAGTCGCCGAACGGTTCGTCGTAGTGCCAGGCGAGCTTGTCGATGATCGCGACGCCGTCGGGCGTGACTTCGAAGCGGGTATGATCGGTGCCGACGAACTTGGCGACCTCCGCGGCGTACCCGGTTTCGTCGAACTCCTTGTCGGGAAAACCGATGCTGAATGTGCGGATCGGCCGACTGCTCTGGCGCTGGGCCAAGGCGACGATCAACGACGAATCGATGCCGCCGGAGAGGAACGCGCCCAACGGTACGTCGCTTTGCAAGCGGACGCGGACCGAATCTTCGAGCAGTTCGCGGACCTGTGAGACCGCTTCGTCATGCGAGATCGCGACTTCACGGGCCGGGTCGAAATCCCAATACCTGGCGACTTTCAAGTCGCCGTCGCGAAAGGTCGCGAAATGGCCCGGCGGCAGCTTTTGTACGTCTTTCCAGATCGTTCCCGGGTGTGGGATGTATTGGTAGGTCAGGTATTGATCGATCGCGGCCGGGTCGATCTCGGGGCGAAAGCCCGGCACCTCGGCGAAACATTTCAATTCGCTGGCAAACAGCAACCGGTCTTTTTGGACCGCGAAATAGAGCGGTTTTTTGCCGATCCGATCGCGGGCGAGGACGAGACGATTGCGGCGACGGTCCCAGATCGCGACCGCGAACATCCCGTTGAGCTGCGAAAAACAGTCGGTGCCGAGGTCCTCATAGAGGTGCAGGATCGTCTCGCCGTCGCCGTCGCTGGCGAAGCGGTGTCCGGCCCCTTCGAGTCGCTGCCGGAGTTCGCGGAAGTTATAGACTTCGCCATTGAAGACCAACCAGATCGAACCGTCTTCGTTGGTCATCGGTTGGCGGGCGCCGCCGAGATCGATGATGCTCAGACGGCGAAACCCCATCGCGACGCTGGCGGAGCGGCCTTCGCCGTCACGGCAGTCAAGTTCGATATGGCTGTGCGAATCGTCGGGGCCACGGTGACGGATCGCGTCGGTCATCCGACCGAGCGTGGCGACGTCAATTGCCGCGGCGGGATCGCTCCACAAGGCTCCGGTAATGCCACACATCAGGTCGTCAGCGAGTTTTCCGGAGGTGAATCAATTCGTGTCGGCGGTGCGAGCGAGCGTTTTCAGCTCATGGATCAGATCTCGCATCGTCTGATAGCGATCGCCGGGACGTTTGCGGAGCGCCTTCATGACGACGGCATCCATCTCGGCGGTGATCCCGGCGTTGGGGGTAAGTTCACTCGGTGGCGGAACGTCGCCGCGTTTGATGTTGTCGAACGTCTCGTCGATCGTTCTGCCACGAAACGGTTCGCGGATCGCCAACGCTTCGTAGAGCACGACGCCGACGCTGAAAATGTCGGTCCGTTCGTCGATCCCCCGCATACCGTCGATCTGCTCGGGCGACATGTAGAGCGGCGTTCCCGGACGTTGTCCGTGGCCGGTCAAGGTCTGTAGTTGGCTCTCATCGGCTGCCGATGTTTTGCTGGCCAAGGAACTACGGCTGATCGGCTCGTTGTCATCGGGATGGCCCCAAACCTTGGCGACTCCCCAATCGAGCAGTACGACTTCACCGAAATTACCGACCCAAATGTTTTCGGGTTTGACGTCGCGGTGAATCACGCCACGGGCGTGGGCATAAGCGAGTGCCTGACAGGTATCGGCGACGATTTCCAGTCGACGAGACAGCGGATAGGCCGCGGTGGTCGGCTCGTCCTTGCGGGCGATCCGTTTCAGCGCTTCGAATAGGTTTTCGCCCGAAATCCGCTTCATCGTGAAGTAGACGCCCCAAAAATCGTCGTCACCGATGTCATAGACCGGAACGGTGCCAGGGTGCTGCAATTGGGCCGTGACACGGGCCTCGCGAAGCAGTCGGCGGCGTTCGACCTGGTTGCGAAATTGTTCGGGCAGCAGCGACTTGATCGCCACGGTCCGGCCGATCACGGTATCGAAGGCGCTCCGCAGTTGAGCGGTCGCCCCGCGGGCCATCTCGCGAACGTTGGAATACCGTTTATGGCCAACCGGCGGATTCCGTGGCAGGTCGGGGTCGGTACCCGAGAGGATGATGGCAGGTTCCATCGGTCAGCAATCAACTTCAGCGTGGAGATCGGAGATGATTCAAAAGAATCCGAGCGATCGATGATATCCGATGGCCTGGCGGCGCGGAACGTGGCGGCGGCGAACGTGGCGGCGAGATGGAACGGCGAGGCGATGCCGCGTGATTGGCAACCCAGCGGGAAAAAACTAACCTGGACCCAGTCCCGGAGACGTGCGATCGTCGATCCCGCCACCGGTTCCCATGTTCGAGCTTGCCCCAGCCGTCTCCCGCCGTGGCCTCGTAGCGTCGGCGAACGGTCGCCGGGGAATTCGCCGATTCTTCCGCATGACCTTTCTCAACGCCTCGCTCCTAGCCGGACTGCTCGCCGCCGCGATCCCGATCGCGGTGCATTTGATGTCGCGTCGCAAACCGCAGCGGGTCGTCTTTCCGGCCACCCGGTTCCTCAAGCCACAGTTGGAATCGAGTCGTAGTCGGCTACGGGTCCAGCGATGGTGGTTGATGGCGCTGCGAATCTTGGCGGTGGCAGCTTTGGCGTTGGCTTTATCGAGGCCGTTGGTCGAAACCGCGATGTCGAATCGCTGGTTGGCGGTGGCGTTGCTCGGCATTTTGGCCACGGTCCTACTGGTCTTGGCGACGGTTGCGGCGGCCCGGCGATTATCAGCCGGCCTGCGATACGGATTGGCCGTAGCGGCGGTGTCGGCGTTGGTGGCGGCGAGCGTCACAGCGGCGGCTTCGGCGACCGCTGGCCCCGAAGTGATGTTGGGCGACGAGTCGCCGGTGGCGCTGGCGATCGTGTTAGACAATTCGATCCGATCAGGCCGCGTCGCTCCGATCGTTGACGGCGTGAACGCGGCAGGGGAAGCCGGCGGGATGCCCGATACCGAGTCGGGGCGTGTGATCGACCGGATCCGCGAGCATGCGGGCTGGATGGTGGGCCGATTTCCGTCGGACAGTCGGATCGCGATCCTCGACCGATCGCCGCGGCCGGCAGCCTTCGCGGTCGATGCCGCCAGCGCCCTGAGGCAGGTCGAACGGTCCGAGCCGCTGGCGCAGACGCGGCCATTAGCCGAACGGGTCGAAGCGGCGATTCGTCTGGTCCGCTCGAGCGATCTGCCGCGTCGCGTCGTGATGGTCATCTCCGACCTGACCGAACGGTCGTTCGCCGAGGAGTCGTGGGGGGGCGGATCGCTCGTTCCGCTGTTGGCCCAAGAACCGCCGCTGCGGCTGCAAATATTGGATGTCGGCTCGGAACCGACGGGTAATCGGCGCCTCGGCCCGCTGACGATCGCCGATGCCACGCCGCCGCGGTTGACCCCTACCGCCGTCTCGACGGTGATCTCCACCGAAGGGCGACCGTTGGAGGCCGGTGACGAGGCGTCTCGCGCGGTGACCGTCGAATTGCGCATGTATGACACGGCGGACGAGCGGGCGGTCGGCTTGCCAGTGATCCGCGACTCCGAGACCGTATTGCCACCACTCCGCAGCGTCGATCGCACGACGGTCACGCTCGGAGCGACCGCTTCCCGCATTCAGCTGTCCGTCCCGCCACTGGAGACCGGGACACACCACGGCGTGCTGCGACTGGTCGGTGACGACGAACTGGCCGACGATGACCAACGATTTTTTACGCTCCAAGTATCGCCTCCTTCGTCGGTTCTGGTGGTCGCCGCGGACGACGATTCGGCCCGTGTGATCGGACGAGCCTTGACCGCGCCACTGGCGATCGATGACCCGTTATCGGAATATCGGATCGAGATTTCCGAATGGCTGCCGACTCGGCGTGAAGCTTATCGCGAGTACGACTTGATCGTCTTGATCGACCCGGCATCGCCGACACCGGCCGTTGTCTCCGACCTGCAGGCTTACCTCTCCGACGGCGGCAAGGTCGTCACACTGTTGGGGCCGACCGTCGAAGCCGGGCTGGACATTCGTGATTCCAGGCTGCCAGCTCGTGGGTCCGCGGCAACGGCCGACCGTGATTCGAATACGACTTTGCCGGCGATTTTCACGGACGATTTGGTGAGACGTTGGCGAGTTCCCGAACCGGGGACTTTTTTGGAAGTGGTCCGGCCCGGTCACCCGTCGGTGCGGGCGCTGACCGAAGTCGCCGGTACGGTTCCTTGGAACGCTTTTCGGGTCCAGCAATATTGGCAACTCGGACGAGGACCGCGTGCGACCGTTGGCGCCGATCCGAGCGACGATGTTGTGGTGATTCGCTATGCGGGGACCGACCACCCGGCGCTGGTCGCCCGCGGCGATTCGCAATTGATCCTGACCACACCGTTGCCGGCATTGGCCGGGCCGGCGCGAGGCTGGAACGAACTGTTCACCGGCGCCGACGCCTGGCCAGCGTTTCTGCTGATCCGGCAAATGGTGCAGTCGCTGATCGACCAGCAGCGTGGGGCTCAAAACCTGTCGATCCGCGACCTGCCGAGCATCGTCGTGGAGGCCGAACAAGACGCGCCGCTGCAGATGTTTCCTCCCCGGGGGCCGGTGGTCCCTCTGCGTGCGAGCAGCGATCGGGTCTCGATCGGCAATGTCGATTGGCCGGGAACTTATTGGCTGCGCGGCGAAGGGGTGGCGACCGGATTCAGCGTCAATTTGGATGCTGATCAGACCGTACTGCGGCGGCTCGATCCCGATCGCCTCGCTGGCTGGCTGGGACCGGACCACTACGACCTGGTGCGAAACCGAGACGAAATCCGTCAAGCGGAAGGACGTGGCGAGCCGACTCGGCCACTCTACGATTGGTTGTTGTTGATCTTGATCGCCGCTTGGACCTGCGAACATCTGCTAGCCAATCGGTTCTATCGGACTCAGCGGCGGCAAGCGGAACCGCGACCGGCCCGGATGGCGGCATGACCCATTTCGCCTTCGAACCGATCTTCGCGTCTTGGCCGCTGCTGCTGGCGTTGACCGTCCTGCTGATCGGACTGCCACTGACGGTTCGGGTCCATGGTGGCGAGCTTGATGTTCGGCGGCGACGAACGTTGACCATATTGCGAGTGATCGCGGCCGGATTGCTGCTATTGGCGGTCCTGCGACCGACCGTGCTGAGTACCGACTCCGAGCCGAGTCGGGCGACGCTGGCCGTGTTGTTAGACCGCTCGCGAAGTATGACATTGGGAGACGATGACAGCCGCTCACGATGGGCGACTCAGTTAGCTCTTTGGAAATCGCTCGCCCCTTCGTTGAGCGGGCTCGACGATTCGCTCGATCTGACCGTGCTGGGGTATGCCGACGAAGCGACCCAGTGGTATCCGTCGGATCTCGACGCGCTGAGCGAGGATGTGCCGCCGGACGGTTCGGCGACCGATCTTGCCGCTGCGCTGGCCGCGGCGCTGCGTACCGCCGCCGGACAACCACTCGCTGGGGTCGTGCTGATGGGAGACGGGGTCCATAACCCGCCACGTCGGGCGGCCGGGGATGGCGCGACGAGCGGCACCGCGGCGGTACCTGGGACGGCGACCGGGCGGGCGACCGGTGGCGGGGCACAAACCGGCGATCCGCAAAACGTCGCCCGCTCGCTGGCGGCACTCGACGTTCCGTTGTGGACTGTCCCGATCGGCCCACCCGGTGACGCCGCCCAAGTCCGCGACGTCGAGATCGCCGAATTGCCGGAGACCTTCAATGTGTTTGCCGGCAATCAGTTCGCCGTCGAATTCGTCGTTCGCGCGCAGGCTTTGGACGGTATCGAGTTGCCGATTCGACTCTGGCTGACCGACGAAAGTGACCCCCAAGGCCGTCGTGAAGTTGCCAGTCGACGCCAGACTCCCTCACGGACCAGTGACGCGATCGCGATGTCGATTCCGTTGACGATCGATCAACCCGGTTCGTATCAGCTGGAGGTTGAGGTCGAACCGCAAGCGGGTGAAACGTTGCTGAGCAATAATTCGCGGTTCTCCTTTTTGGATGTCCGCGAAGGTGGCGGACGCATTCTTTATCTCGAGGGACAACCGCGGCCGGAGCAGAGGTTTATCCGTCTCGCGCTGCGGCGATTTCCCGACCTGGAACTGACCTATCGTTGGATCTCCGAAGCGACGGCCAGCTCGTGGCCGCTCGACCTGGGCGACGTTTTTGATCCGGGGCGTTTCGACATCTACATCATCGGTGACCTGCCCGCCGAGGCGATCGGCGATCGGCAATGGGAGCGGTTGGCGGCTGCCGTCGAAGCGGGCAGCGGTTTGATCACGCTCGGCGGTTTGTCAGCCTACGACGACGGCGGGTACGGAAGATCGCCGTTGGCCGATGTGCTGCCGGTGCAGCTCGGGCGGCGACCAGACGGAGCCAACTCACAACTCGAAGGCGATATCGCACCCAGGCTGACCGTCCCGCACCCGATCACGACACTGGGCGTCAACGATTCGGCAGCGGGTGCCCAGCAAGCGGCCTGGGACGAATTACCGCCTCTGGTCGGGGCGAATCGACTGGGGCCACCCCGCGTCGCCCCGGGGGTCAGCGTGTTGCTAGAAACCGCCGAGTCGGAACCGCTGTTGGTGATTGGCGAATACGGTTCGGGGCGAGTCGTTTCATCGGCTCTCGACAGTACTTGGCGGTGGTGGCGTCGCGGCGACGATTCGGCTCATCGCCGGTTTTGGCGACAATTGATGCTGTGGGCCATCGGACGCGATGATGACGACGCCGAAATCCGCATCGAACTCGATCGACGTCGTTTCGTTTCGGGAGACGTGGTCGGTTGGCAAGTGACCGGACCCACCGCTGCCGTCGGCGACGATCAGGCCCCCGAAATCATCGGATCCGATGGTAACCTCGTCGAAGTCATCGCCGACATCACCGAGACCGATCCGACAACCGGCCAGACATCTCAATCAGGAACGTTACCCACGTTGGCGGCGGGGCTGTACCGATTGAGGGTCCGGCAGCCCGAGGGGGAACCGCCGGTCGAAAAATCGTTTCAAGTGCTCGACGATGATGACGAATTAGCGACTCCGTTTGCCGACGTCACTTATCTGAATCAGCTATCGGCGCAGACCGCTGCTTCGGGTGGAGCCACTTTTTTGCCGTCGCAAATCGACGAATTGATCGCTCGCATCGGTGAATTGCGGCGGAGTTCGGCATCGCCGATCGTCAAAAAATACCGCCTCGGCGACGGCCCGTTGACGGCTTGGCCACTGTTGATCGGGGTGATCGGGCTGTTGACCGCCGAGTGGGTTTGCCGTCGCCGCTGGGGGCTGGTTTGAGCCGCTTCGGTTTAGCGGTTAAACCGTCGGCAGGAAAACATTGCTAGACTTGGCTTGATTCCTCGAAACGTGATTCGCAGGGTGTATGCGTTGCGGATCGCTGAATACTGAGCGGGAAAAAAAGTGTCAGGCACTCCGTTTCCGCTCGATCCTTACTTACTCCCAAGGCGTTTTTGTGGCTTACGCAGACCTGTTGATCGACCGCTTTCGCGTACTGCTGGGTTGGGCTGATGACCAACCGATCGATGGCGAAGCCTTGATCGGGGTACTTCAGCGGTTTCGCCCGGACGGGACTGGTTTAAGCGGACTGTTCGACGACTTGCCGATGGGTACGGAGCTGGCCGCTCGATTGGCCCGACTCTACGCCGTGGCGGGTGACTCGAGACGTCCCGGTGGCGGCCAAGATGCGTACTTCCTCGTCCGCAATCCTCCCAGACTCGATCCCGACGAAGCGGCCGAAGCGGCGAATCGTTGGCTCACTGCCCTCGCGGACTTGGCGAATCGTTCCGGCAACGATGATGTGCGTGAAATACTCGACCCGTTGCCCGAAGTGAGGGTACTCGAGGGACTCGCCCCCAAGCAGTCGAAGTCCGACCTGAAGACCGTTCCCTTGTACCGGTTGTTGAAGCGAGAAGCGGGCGAATGGAGCCCATCGATCGCGAGTGAGGACGAACTTTCGCAGTTGCTCGGCCCAGCTTATTACTTCGCTGCCTGCGATTGGGCGTTACGTGATTATCTGCTGTGGCCGATCTACGCCGCCGTGGATGACCAGTCCGATCCGTTCGCCCACTATTTTCGGTTATGGGAACATGGCGCGAAACTTCGATCGTTTTCGACCGACCGACTCGATATCTACCTGCCGCACGAAAAGGGGCAGGCGGTATTGAGCATGCGGCAGGTCTAGACTTCGTTTTCGTCGTCGGCCGGTTGATCGTCTTGTTCGACGGTCGCCTTGAAAGCGACAAACGTGCTCCAGCCGTAACGGCCCTGTGGCGGCGGTAGATCGGACTCGGGATCGGCCTCGGTATGCAAGTAGGCTTTGGCGACGAAATGCGCGGTGACCGGAGCGGTGATGAACAAGAAAAAAGTGATCAGCAATTCTTGGATCGATAACCGTCCTTCGAGAGACCCGAAATGGATCATCGAAGCGATCAGGCAACCGCCGACGCCGAGCGTCGTCGCTTTGGAAGGGCCGTGCAAACGACTCATCAGGTCGGGCAACTTGATCAGCCCGAACGAACCGACAAAGACGAACACCGCCCCGACGATGATATGAAAGGCGATCAAGATTTCGATGTATCGATTCATCGGCTCATCCATCGTCGAAACTCACTCGATCACGTCGCCACGGAGTATGAAACGGCAGTAGGCGACGGTTGAGATAAAACTGAACATCGCCAACAACAACGCCGACTCGAAATAGATCGTCGTGCTCTCCTGGACGCCGTACAGGATGATCAGGGCGATCGTGTTGACGACCATCGTGTCGATCGCCAAAACACGATCCATCACCGTCGGCCCGACAGCGGCCCGCCAGAGGTTCATCAGCAACGCGAGCGATACGGCGATAAAGCCGAACGCGAGGGCCAGGTCGATCATGGGAATATCGTCTTGATTCGGCGTTCGTAGCGTTCCTTGATCTGACGTACCAAGGCGGCTTCGTTGTCGACATCCAAACAATGCACCAGCAGCGTCCGACCGTCGGCCGACAGGTCGCTGGCCACCGTCCCCGGCGTCAAGGTGATCGTTCCGGTCAACACCGTGATCGCCTCAGGACTGGTCAGATCGAGCGGCACCGCGATCCAACGACTCCGCAATTGATCGGGTCGTCTGAACAGGATCAGGTAGGCGACTTGGATGTTCGCGACGACGACGTCAAAGACAACGATCAGCAGGAACCCCACCGCCCGAAATGGCGAACGGATCATCGGCCGTTCCGGCCAAAAGTTCGACGTGTAGATCGGGATCAAAATCCCCAACACGATTCCGACAACCAACCCTCCGGCTGTGAAACTGTTTAACAGTGCCATCCACAGCAGGATCAGTACCGCCGACAACCAGGGGTGCGGCAGCCAGCGTTCCAGGAATCCCCGTCGCTGGAGCGGCTCGACTTCCCTGGACGGCGCCCCCGCGGTCGAATCCGACCGATCGTCCACCGACGGTTCATGATCGTCCATCATTGCTCCCCCCTCGATTCACCCAAAACCGCTTCGACATACTGTTGCGAGTCGAACAACTGCTCGGCCGTCGCATCGAAATAGGCGGTTACCGGCCCGGAAAAGCCGGTCAACAGAATCAGCAACGCCAATAGGCTACCGACCGCGACCATCGGTAACGCGAGCGGAACCGCGGAGACCGGTTCGAGTCGCCCGGGAAGCGACCCGCTCTTCCAAAACAGCCGACTTCCACTACTGGCAAATCCGATCAACCCGAGCAGCGTCGTGACCAGGATCAGCCCCCAGATCAGTGGCCAACCCGAGAGCCCGACGGTCGCGTCGAGGACCAGCAATTTGCCGACGAAACCCGACAACGGCGGCAGACCGAGCACAGCGATCACGGTGACAAAAAACAGGCCGCCGATCAATCCGAGGCTGGCGAAGGGCGGGGCGGTCGTGAGTGCGTCGCCGAATCCCGCGCGGCGGATCACGACCGCGTCGATCAACAAAAACAACGCCGCGATCGCCAATGTCGAATGGACCAGGTAGTAGAGCGCCGCCGATTCGGTCGACGGCGTGAAGCCGGCGATCGCGATCATCAGGGTTCCCATCGACGCGAGCGCCGCGAAACTCGCCTGTTGACTCAGACTGCGGGCGGCAACCACGCCGATCATCCCCACCGCCAACGTCGCCGCAGCTGCGGCCATCAACCCGCCACTGGCGAACCACGCCCCATCCTCGGCCGATTCACCGAATGCCAAGGTGTAGACACGGATGATCGCGTACGCCCCGACCTTGGTCATGATCGAAAACAACGCTGCGACCGGCCCCGAGGTGTTCGCGTAGGTCCCCGGCAGCCAAAACTGCAACGGGACGAGTGCCGATTTGATCCCGAAGACCACCAATAACAAGGCGGCGCCACAGTACAGCAGCGCCGAATCGCCGGGCAAAACCTCGGGAACCTTGACCGCCAGGTCAGCCATGTTGAGCGTTCCCGTCACACCATAAATCAGCCCCAGTGAGAGCAGGAAAATGCTGGAACCGACCAGGTTGACGACCACGTACTGAATCCCCGCTCGGATCCGGGCCGCACCGCCTCCATGAACCATCAACCCGTAGGAGGCGATCAACAAAACTTCAAAAAAGACGAACAGGTTGAACAGGTCTCCGGTCAGAAAGGCGCCGTTGAGCCCCATCAGTTGAAACTGGAACAGTGGATGAAAATGCTCGCCGCGGCGGTCACAACCGTTGATCGCATAAAGCAGCACCAGCAACCCGAGGACCGCGGTCAACACCAACATGATCGCTGACAGGCGGTCGAGTACCAGGACGATCCCGAACGGTGCCGGCCAATTGCCCAAGGCGTATGTGCGGGTCGTCCCGTCGGCAGCCATACCCAACTGGAGCATTCCGATCACGGCCAACAGGACGGTCGATCCGACCGAAAAAATGCGGGCCAATACGATATCGTTACGAACCGCTAACGCTAACAACGGTGCGACCGTCGCCGGGATCAAGATCGGCAGGATCAACCAATGATTCATTTGCGACCCCGCGCCACCGTTTCTTCGGGCCCGAGCAGGTCAACATGATCGCCGTCACTTTCGAAATAGCCGCGGACAGCCATCGCCAAGATCAGAGCGGTAACCCCGAAAGAAATCACGATCGCCGTCAACACCAACGCTTGCGGGATCGGGTCGGCATGGGGCGCCAGCGGATCGCTGATGATATCGGGCTGGTTGATCGTCAAACGACCGGTCGTGAACAGGAACAGGTTGGTCGCGTACGTCAACAACGTCAGCCCGATGACGACCGTGAAGGTCCGTGCCGAAAGTGTCAAATAGATCCCTGCCGAAGTCATCGCCGCGACCGCGGTCGCCACCAACCATTCCATTCGATTTATCCCTTTCTTTTCCGCCAACGATTGCCCATCGGGGCGGCCGGGTTGTAATCCATCGGCTCCTCGTTGACCGCTTCACGGGTCGTGCTGTCACCGAGGAAGGAAAGTTGAGCTAACGCCAACATCACACCACCGATCACGGTCAAGAAGACCCCCAAGTCGAATGCCAATGCGCTGGAAAGTTCGAACTCACCGACGATCGGCAGGTGAAAGTGTTCGAATCCACTGGTCAAGAACGGCAACCCCAAGACCATCGCCGAAATCCCGGTGGCACCCGCGATCAATGCCCCGCCACCGATCAAGGCGTGGTAGTCGAAGCGGACCTGTTTAGCCGCCCAACCGAAGCCGCTGGCCATGTATTGCATCACCAAGGCGATCGAGACGACCAGGGCGGCGATGAAACCGCCGCCGGGCAGGTTGTGCCCTCGAAAGAATATGAACGCCGCGACCATCAGCGAGAGCGGTAGCATCAACCGCGTGACGACAACCATCACCAACGGGTGTCGGTTGGGCGAATACCGTTCACCCGAATTCCAGGCCGCCAGTTTCACCGCCAACGGTCCGCGTGTCATGCCGTTTAGCAGCGCGAAAATGATCAGGGCCGAGATCCCCAATACCATGATCTCACCGAACGTATCAAACCCGCGAAAGTCGACCAAAATCACGTTGACCACGTTCGCGCCGCCACTGCCCGGCAACGCTTGATCCCAGTAATACTGCGACAACGAGGTGAAATCTCGCGTCGTCGTCGCCCAGGTCAGGCCACCCGCACCGATCCCGACCAACACCGCCAAAATCCCGTTGCGAACCTGGGCCCGACGCGTGATCTCGAGGAGTGTCTGCTTGGGCAGAAAATAGAGCGCCAGCAACATCAGGATCAACGTGACAACCTCGACCGAGATCTGCGTCAACGCCAGGTCGGGCGCCGAAAAGTAGATAAAAAACATCGAAGCGATCAGCCCGATGACGTTCACCAAGATCAAGGCGAGCAAGCGTTCGTGCTGCAACACGACGACCAGCACACACGCCCCGATCAACAACAGCCAACCGACCAGGATCACCGGATTGACCGGCAACGTCGGCCGCGTGCCAGCATCCAAGGTATGGCCGAAAAACGAGACCGCTCCGACCAGCCAGGCTGTCGAGATCATCACGAACAGATATCGCTGTAGCGAACCGTTGTGCAGTCCGTCGGAAAGACGCCGCGACGCTCCCGTCAAACCGGCGACCGTTGCGTCGAATGCCCGCTTCGCCTCGGGGTGTGGCAACCACCGCCAACCCCGGTCAACCAGACCATAAACCAAAATCGCGAAACAGCCGACCCCGACCGCGATCGCTGACATCCACAATGCCGGCGTCACACCGTGCCAGAGCGAAAGGTGAAACTCGGGCGGTTCCGCGCCGAGCACCGATCGACTCGAAAATCGTACCACCGGGCCGCTGATCGTCTCAGGAAACAACCCGATCAAGACGGCGAGCGAAGCCAACAACGCCGGCGACAGCCACAACCCGAAACCGGGGTCGTGCGGCGGACGGGCGTAGTCGTCCCGTTGGCGGCCTCCAAAAGTATGCACGACATACCGCAAGGAATAAGCGAACGAAAAGATCGCCGCCAGCGTCGCCACCGCAGGCAAGAGGCCGGCCAGCCCGAACAACTTCGTATGCGCAGCCTCCTCCAGCATCATCTCCTTCGACAGAAAACCGCCCAAAGGCGGCAACCCAGCCATCGATGCCGCCGCTACCGTCGCCACCAGCGCGGTCCCCGGCATCAGTCGCCACAGGCCCCCGAGACGGCTGATGTCACGCGTCCCCGTCTCGTGGTCGATGATCCCGGTGTTGAGAAATAAGGCCGCTTTGAAAGCGGCATGATTGATCACGTGCAGCATGCAAGCGACCACCGCCAACGGTGTCGAGAAACCGAGCAGCATCGTCATCAAACCGAGATGGCTGACCGTCGAATAGGCCAACAAAGCCTTTAAATCGTCTTTGAACAACGCGATCGCCGCGCCGCCGAGCATCGTCACCAGGCCGGTCGTGGTCACGATCAAAAACCAGGCATCGGTCCCCGATAAGATCGGCCACAAACGGGCCAGCAAAAAGATGCCCGCCTTGACCATCGTCGCGGAATGGAGATAAGCCGAGACCGGAGTCGGCGCCGCCATCGCATGCGGTAACCAAAAATGGAACGGGAACTGGGCACTCTTGGTAAAGCAGCCGATCAACACCAAGACCAAGACCCATCCGTAATACGGCGATTCTCGGACGACGTCGCCACTGCCGAGGATCTCGGTGAGTTCGTAGGACCCGACGATTTGACCGATCAGCAACATCCCACCGATCAACGACAACCCGCCACACCCGGTCACGGTCAACGCCATCCGAGCGCCCTGGCGGCCGGCCGCCGTGTGCCCCCAAAAACCGATCAGCAGGAACGACGCCAAACTCGTCATTTCCCAGAAGATCAATAGCAACAGGACGTTGTTCGACAGCACGATCCCTGTCATCGCCCCTTGAAAGAGCAATAGATACGCGAAGAAATTACCCATCGAATCGCGGGGCGATAGATAAAACCGAGCGTAGATGACGACCAGCAGACCGATCGCCAAAATCATGCCAGCGAACAACAGGCCGAGCCCGTCGACCATGAACTGAATGTCAAGCCCGAGCCGCGAAATCCACGGCCAATCGGCTCGTACCGTCTCACCACGCAGCACAGCCGGGACGTTCGTCAGCAGCAACGCCAAAGCCAGCGTGTTGATCGAACCGGTCGCGATCGCACAAGCGTCTCGGCCCGAACGGATCATCAGCGCCGGCAGGACGGCGCCGAGGAACGGCAGCAGAACGATCAATGCGAGGCTCATCAGCGATCCGTCGATGACAGAATCTGGTCGAATGCAGTCGGCGGTAACCCGCTCGGCCTGAAATCACAGCGGGGTTTCCCGTCGAAGTGTAATCACTCGCCGCCGCTCGCCCCAGGGAGGCGCGCAGGGAGGCGTGATCGCGGGCCGCAGGCCAGAGTACTGCGGCTGCCTGCCAACGCGAATTGACCGTCCATAAGGGACACGAGTTCGCCATCAACAGCCAAATGAGGTCAAGCTGCGCCCCGAAAAGCCGTTTCGGCGTGCGACCGGCGAACCGGCGCCTTATGATGGACGTCGAACCATGATTCAGCGGGTGGCGATGACAGGCGGGTCGATACCGGTTACCGAGGAGAGGGCGAGGCGATGCTCAGACGCGATTTTTGTAAGCGAGCGACAGTGGCGTCATCGGTGCTGTGGGCATCGACGGCGGTCGGCGGCGATGGGACGAAACCCGACAAGGCAGACGGTCCCGGCGTCGAATCCGAGCGGTCGGTGGTCGTCAACGGTCGCGTCCGACAATCGGTGATGGGGTGGTGTTTCGACATGTTCGATCCGGTGACGCTGGCGGGACATGCTAAACGGATCGGATTGGAAGCGATCGAAGGGGTTCCGGCCACGGCCTATCCCGCGATCACCGAACTCGGCTTGAAAATCTCGTTGGTCAGCAGCCACGGTTTTCAACAGGGGCCGCTCGATCCTGAGCATCATGCGATGGTCGAGCAGAAACTACGCGATTCGATCGACCTGGCCGTCCAAGTCGGGGCTCCCAGCGTGATCACCTTCACAGGCATGTCGCGGGCCGGCATCAGCGATGACGCAGCCCGCAGGAATTGCCTGCGGTGCTGGAAACGGGTCGTTCCCTACGCCGAACAGCACGGGATCACGCTGGTCTTGGAACATCTCAACAGCCGTGATGATTCCCACCCGATGAAGGGGCATCCCGGCTATTGGGGTGACGACTTGGAACGCTGCGCCGACCTGGTGCGCGAGATCGACTCGGAGCGTTTCCGTTTGCTGTTCGATATCTACCACGTCCAGATCATGCACGGCGATTTGATCCGCAATATCCGCCATTACCATCCGCTTGTGGGGCACTACCATACCGCGGGTAATCCCGGCCGCGGTGAACTGGACGACACCCAAGAAATCAACTATCCCCCGGTGATCGAGGCGATCCTTCAGACCGGCTACCGGGGTTACATCGCCCAGGAGTTCATCCCCACCTGGGACGACCCACTGGCGGCTTTAGCCCATGCAGTCGGCGTCTGTGACGTCTGATTAGTGGGCCGATGGATCGGGACCGATTGAACGGATTTACGAAGCGACGAGCGACTATGGCATTTTCCACCACCGAGCTTTCCCCACCACTTCCGCTCGATTTCCAGCGGTTGGGGATCCGTCGCATGGAGTTTCGGCCGCAGGTGATCCGGCGAGCGGTCTACCGGGCGGCTCACCCCTTGGTGTTGTTGCATCGGACCGATCCCGACGGCGATGTGATGCGGTTGTTGTCCGACGTTTTGATCAGCGGCTATCGGGTGCTCGACCCGCGACGTCGCGAGGATCCCGCGATCCGGGTGATGCTCGGGCGGATCCATCCGCAATTGGTCGACGAGGCGGTCAGCCTGGCACAACTGTCCTCCCGCGGCGGAGGTGCCGCTTTCGCCCTTCGCGATGACGCGGTCGAAGCGGCGTCGGTGCCGGCCGGGGAGTCGGCGTTGTGGGAGATCGCCGAATCGGTCGTCGGTTCGGGCGATCGACCGTCGCCCCGTCCCGACACCGCCGCCACAGGACTGCTCGAGTCACAGGCATCGCTCAACGAACGCTTTTCCGATGCCGGTCAATCGCCGCTGTGGCAAGAACTGCTCAGCCCGCTTGACCTGACCGCCGAACCGCTCAATCGCCGCGCGGCTCGCGGGTTCCGTCGTCACATCGCCCGCAGTTCGATGTTGTCGCTGATCGCCTCGACCTTGTTGATCGCGTCGTTGATGCTGGTACTGACCTGGCGGATGACCGTCAGGCTGCGCCACTGGAATGGCCCGCCGCCCGTGGTCGAGATGGCCGGACCATCGCCCGAGAGTTCGAAATTGGCTGCCACAGGCGCGAATCCAAGGGGCGAAACAATGCCTCAGTACAGCGGCGCTACGACTCCGTTAGACACGGGCGAACTTCGCATCGCCGATACCGGCGAAGTGGTCCCGGCTTCCGCTCTGGAACTCGAACCGGCGATCGTGCCACCGGCAGCCGATCGGTTAGTCGCAGGAGACGACCAAGAAGTCCTTGAACCGTCTCGTGCAGACACGCTCGCGGCGTTGGAGTTGCAAGGCTTAACCGCACCTGGCTTGCCTTTACCGGTTTGGCCGGGCAGGCCAACGGACCGTATTTCAGCCGACCCGATCGTGCTGGTGCCGCCGATCGACTCAACGCCCACCGACGCGACGCCACTTGCGCTCGCCCCAACGTCGCCCGCGACACCCGCGTTTCCCGCCAACGCGATTGCCCCCGCTAATGCGATTACCCCCGCTGCCCCGGCGGGACTGCCGCGACCGACGGTCCCGCCCGATTCGCAGCTGGTATCGGCACGGTTGCAGGTGGAACGTCGAATCCGCGCGATGTCCGAAGACGACTTGGTGGGAATCTCGCTGCACCCGTCAGCAGACCAGTACAACGATTTCGCTGACACGGTAGTCGCCGGCTCGTCCGAGCATTTCGTGGCCCGTTTACTGGCGGGGCGAGCCGCCGTTCTGCTGGGTGATCAAGCCGCGGCCGCCGATTCGATCAACCGACTGGTCGACGATTTTGAGATCACTCCCGGTGATGCGGTACGACGAGTCGCCCGCTGGATTGCCGATGATCTCGACTCGTCGTCCGACATCACCGCCTGGGCCGATTGGGTTCAACGGAGGATGCGGTTTTCACTCTCCACCGGTGACCTCGACCTGGCCGACGACCTGGCCACCCTGCTGCGTGAAACGGCCAACCGGATTCGTACGAATGACCTGCAATCGGTGGCCAAACGATGGCGAGACGCTTTGGCCATCTGCCACCGATATGCCGATGTCTTGGAACGCTCCGAAGGAAAGCCGAGCGAACAACTTACGGCCGATGAAGCGGGTATGGTCGGTCGCTATTACGCCCTGGTCAGGCGAGATTGGCATCAAGCCTTACCCTACCTGGCAGCCAGCTCAACGCCCAAACTGACCCGGTTGGCCGGCATCGAACTGCTTTCGGTCGGACCGGTGTCGCCCGATGAAGCAGCGACTTTGGCCGATGGCTACCTCGGCGAAGCGAAAAAGATGCCTGGCTGGGTCGCCGATTCCTACGCCGCGCACGTCGTCGAGTTGCTCCGCGCCGCCGCCGACCATCCGGCGGCATCGGCGACCGCCGCATTGGAAACACGACGCCGAGCGGAAGCGATCGCCCGCGACTTTCCGGACGCCACGTTACCGCTAGAACCGCACCACCGGGAAACCGTCGTTCACGCGGTCGCCAATCTGCCCGCTGCGGCGGCTGGCGACCCTCCCGTCACGGCTGCTGGTGGCCGCAACTTGGTCGACATCAAGAACAACACCCCCGCCATGCTTGGGCGGATTCGTGTAGCCGAACGCGACGTCGGAATCCTCGTCCGCTACCAACCCGGATTGACGATCAATGCCGACGTGATCACCCAGTTGGTCTCTGCCGGCGGAGCGGTGTCACAGGTCGACTTGTCGAGCGGCCAGCCCGTCTCGCTCGAGTTCATCGGGCAGCTGACGATCGATACTTTGCAAACGGCCGCCTTCGAGGTCGCCTCGGGCGATCACGGCGACGAACCGTCGCTGGAAATCGACGGCCAGCGGCTTCCGGTCTCGGACGCCACCGACCTCGGCACCGGTCAGCGATACGAGATCGATTTCGAGCCGGGTATTTACAAGCTCCGATGGCGAGCCACGTTTTCCCCGGGGTCAACGCTGCGATTCCATGCTTTCGCAAAGCAAACGAGCGAACCATTGGAATTGTTTCCGCCGCCACTCGACTCACCCGACCACCCGGCGCTGCAACCGACGCGGGCACGAGTCGAACTGATCGGGCCCCGATCCGCCGACTGACCGGTGTCGATCCAAGGCGGTGCCGCGGCAAGCGGATCAATTTCCGAACGGGTCGCTACCGCCGAACGGATCGTCACCACCGAATGGATCATCGCCACCGAACGGGTCGACGGCCGGATCCGCATCGGCATCGCCGCCAAACGGATCGGGTTGGCCACGCGGGGCAGCCGGTGCAGCGTCCGCCTGCTCGACCTGTTCCTCGTCATCCGGTACTTCGGGAAGTGGTTCGATTTCCCGTCGAAATCGAGGCAGTTCGGTGTCGAACGGTCGCAGACACTGGACCATACCTCCATTGCCGACCAGATAGGCACGATCGGTATCCATATTGACGATCACATTCTCGACGAACAGCCGCCGCATCCGACGTCGCACTTCACCCGTCTCGGCATCGACGACCATCAAGTGATGTTCACGGTCACGACCGATCAAATGGGGCCCGACATGGGCAAAGACCTGATCGACGTCGGGGGTCGGCTGTCGCCACACCGCCTCACCCGATTCGGCATCGAGGCAAAACAGGTGGCCATAAGCGCTGCTGATCATCACCCGTTCATCGGAAACGTAAGGGGCCTGGTAAAATGGTTCGCCGACACTGCGGTTCCAGAGCACCTCACCCGACTCGGACGCCTTGACAGCATAGACCCGACCGCCGGTCGAGCCGAAGAAAAAACGGTCATCACTCGCCGCGGTCAGCCCCCCTTCAGCGTTGCCATCGATCGGCAACCGAAACCGACCGATCGGGGTTTCGCCACTTTCGATCGCATAAACGAATCCGCGATCGGTCGACCACATGACCGTATTGGAGTTGGGAAACGTCACCGGTTGCGCCAACGGCCTGCCGTTGAACCGCTCGTACCCGGGCTCGATCGTAATCCCCTCGAGCAGATGACTTTCGATGCCTCCCTGCGACGTCGGGATGATCGCGTGAAACCCGGAATTGACCACACCGTGAATCGCCAGCCCGTCGGGCCGAATCGGTGGCAAAGGTCGCCCCGCGGGCAGCGTGACGGTGAAGCCGGCGGGGTCGACCACTTCGCTTTCCATCGCGGTCACGCGATAGACCGTGGTGCCATTGAGCACCGTGACAAAGCGGTCGTTAATCCCCATCAAGCCGTAGACCAAACGAGGCTTTCCGATCCGCATCGACCAGAGTTGTTCGCCGGTCTCGGCATCGTAGGTCGCGACCAAACCGTCAGCCGTCAAGACGTGCAATCGGACTTGATCGACCATCACCGAACGGATGTCAGCTTCGATGCCACGACGTTTCAACTTGATCACACTGAGCTTGGCCAACCGTTCGGCTTCGGCCTTCCCCAGCGGCTTCCCTTGCAGATCCTTTTGGTGGGTCGGAATCCGCTGCAGCACACCCGCCGATTTTTCGGCGTCCTTTTGAAAAACCTCGATGTATTCGAGTTGGACACTTTTGTTGACCCACAGTCGCAGGTCGACGATCGCCCGGCCGCCACCGATCGAGCCGACCTGACGGTGCCAGACTTCGGCCAGGCCTAACGATTCGGCTTCCGCCGGTGACAACAGATCACCGACAGCTGTGGCGGGTTGAGGGCTCGCGAAGCAGGTCACGAGGCCGGCGAGTGCGAGACTACGGATCATCGTAATGGGGGTCATGCGAGCGACGTGCGGGAGACAAGGAGTGAAACGAGACGTTCGGATCGGACGACGATTTCCCAGACCGAATGATCGATTTTAGTTCTCAAAGCGGACATCAACCACTGAAAACATCGGCCGAGTGGTACAAAAAACGCTTCAACATCGATAATCAGGAGTGTTCGCGACCGATCTTTCCGACAAAACTGTGTGGACTTCGCCCGTTCCCGCGGTTCTCGGGGCGAACGACGGCGGCGATTCCGGCCCCATCCTCCGATCTCAACCGATTTTTTCTCATGCGAGTCCTCTCGGGTATCCAGCCCACCGGCCGTCCCCATTGGGGTAATTTCTTCGGCGCGATCGCTCAGTACATCCAACTGCAGCAGACCCACGAAGGGTTCTACTTCATCGCCGACCTGCACGCCTTGACCACCATCCGTGACCCACAACAGCTCCGCCAAAACACATTCGACGCAGCACTCGACCTGCTCGCACTCGGCTTGGACCCCACCAAGGCGACACTGTTCGTCCAATCCGCAGTCCCAGAAGTATCGGAATTGACCTGGCTGTTGATGACCGGTACCCCGATGGGGCTGCTCGAACGCTGTCACGCCTACAAGGAAAAAAAAGCCAAAGGGCTGACCGCCGATGCGGGGCTGTTCACCTACCCCGTGCTGATGGCAGCCGATATTCTGGCCTACGATTCACAATTGGTTCCGGTCGGCCAAGACCAAGTCCAACACATCGAGGTTTGTCGCGATATCGCCGGGACGTTCAACCATCAGTTCGGTGAGACCTTCGTCCTGCCGAAGGCGAAGACGCTCGAACACGGTGCCAAGGTGCCGGGTACCGATGGCCAAAAGATGAGTAAAAGCTATGACAATACGTTGCCGCTGTTCGGCGACGAGAAAGCGATCCGCAAGCAGATCATGCGGATTGTCACCGATAGTCGGGCGATGGAAGACGCCAAGGAGCCCGAGTCCGACCACCTTTACCAACTCTATCGGCTGTTCGCCGACCGTGATCAGGTCGACGCGATGGCCGCGATGTATCGCCGCGGCGGGTTCGGCTACGGAGCGGTCAAGAAGGCGGTGGCCGATGCCAGCGAAGCCTATTTCGCCGCGGCGCGGGCCAAGCGACGGGACCTCGAAGCGAATCAAGATTACGTCCAGCAGGTGCTGACTGCCGGCGCCGGACGGGCCCGCGAAATCGCTTCCACCGTACTCGCCCGAGCGAAATCGGCCTGTGGCGTCGGCTTATGAACGTTTTCGGGATCGGGACCGAGATCATCGAATGCGTCCGCATCGCCAAGATGATCGAACGCCACGGGGAACTGTTCCTCGAGCGGGTCTACACGCCCGAGGAAGTCGATTACTGCAACGGCCGGGTATCGTCGACTCAACACTACGCCGCCCGCTGGGCCGCGAAGGAGGCGGTCGTCAAAGCGCTGGCCGGTCGCCCCCACGGTATCCGCTGGAATCAGATCGCGATCTGGCTCGACAACGCCAATCGGCCTCGGGTTCGACTGACCGCCCGAGCCGCCAGTTGGGCGGCGCAGTGCTCGATCGAACAGGTCACGGTCAGCCTGGGAAGTTGTCGGACCCACGCCACCGGATTCGCGATCGCATTCAGCGCCATCCCGTAAGCATTCCCAAACAATCGCCAAGAAATCGCTCGATGTCCCAACAGGTACTCTTCGTTTGCCTCGGCAATATCTGTCGGTCGCCCACCGGCGAGGCGGTGCTCAACCGATCGATCGCGACGTTGGGGGTGGATGTCCAAGTCGATTCGGCCGGAACGATCGCCGCGCATGTCGGCCACCGCGCCGACCCCCGCATGCGGGCAGCCGGCGAAGCCCGCGGATACCGATTCGACAGCCGCGCCCGCCAGGTCACCGCCGACGACCTGCGTCCCGGACGATTCGATTACGTGATCGCAATGGACCGCGAAAATCTCCAAGACCTCCGACGGCTCGCCGCCGCGGAAACCGATCACATCGTGCTGCTGAGCGATTTCCTCGATTCTTCCTGGCCTCGTGACGTCCCCGACCCCTACTACGGCGGCCCCGACGGGTTTGAACAGGTTTTGGATATGATCGAAGCGGCTGTCCCGGCGATCTTGAAACGGCTTGCCGATCGGCAAACCTGAACGGTTGTAATGGTCCGTAGGGCTGTGACGCAAAAGACGAGTGGATCTGGTACGACGGGGCTCGGCAGACCGTCGATCGACACCCGATAAACCAACCATCGTCGGCACTTTTTTCCAAGGATGGACTCACGATGCCAAAACTCACGATGACCATGCTCGCGATCGGACTGCTCGGATTGGCGTTCGACACGCGGACCGCTACCGCCCAATTCCCGAACTGGAGGGCAGTACCGGCGAGGCCCAACATCGACGTGATCCCGCCGCTAGGTAATCGGCTGCCGCGGTCCCACGCTGCCAAGTACAACCGTCCGTCGTACCTGACCGGACGGTTGGCCTACACGTTCGCGCCAGCAACGCGGGAAGCGATGGCTTGGCAACAAAGTTATCAGCGAGGCTATTACGCCAATCACGCCCCACGGATGGAAACCCGGTTCTACTATCCCAAGCCGTGGGAAGTGCTGGGAGAAGGCGCCCGCCCCCGGACGATGACGCCCGAGCCGGTAGTCAGGACCGGTCCGGCGATGCCGCGGCTGACCGAACCACTGGCCCCGGGCGAACGTTCGATCGATCTGGCGCCCGAGATCGATCTGCCGGCGGAGATCGATCTGCCGGCGCTGCCACCGGGTCAGTAATGCGACCCGGATGGTGGTGCCAACGTGGCTGACGATACCACCGTTGACGCACGGGTTCTCGCGGCGGCGGACTTCGGTATTACAATGGGCGATCTCGAATCCGCCCTCCCGCCGAAAGTTCGCAGATGCCCACTCGGCTTTTCTCCCGCACAATGCTTTGCGTCGTCCTGTTGGCCGCAATCTGCATCGGATGGTCGAACGATTGTGCCGGCCAATTGACCACCGCTCCGATCGCTGAATTGGTCGAATTGGCCGAGTCGACGCGTGGTTCGATCGGGGATCGCCCGCTGCCATCGATCGAGACGGCGGCGGCTGATGTCGTCGCTTCATCAGCAGCCGTTACCGCTTACTTAGCCCCCAAGACGACTCCCGAAAATCTTGCCGCATGGGTCCGTTACATCGGCTCGGATCGACTCGTCAAAGCGATCGAGTCAGACGCCTCGTCAGACGAGGTCACCGAACTCGCCCGCCGGGTTCAGCACCGTTTGATCGGTGATCGCGAAGGGCTGGAATTGCCGGTGATGACGGCACTGCGACGCGATGCCGAACGATTGGCCGATTCCGCCAGGTTTGCAAACGCCGATAACGCGATCCGCATGGTCGAGCAGACACTCGACGCATTGACCCGACGGTTGCGGCAATGGAAACCGGTGCCGACGCCCGATGATGCCGCCGCCCTGGGCTTGTTACTCGATTTCCTCGACCAATCCGGCCAAGCGACCGAGCTGGTTACGGCGGTTCGCGAGCGTTTTTCTTACGCTAATGCCGTGGTAACGATCGACGCAGACGCGATCTCTCAGGCGATCCAACGCGATGTCGATCGCTCGCGAACGATCTGCGACTGCATTCTCGGAACCCGCGTGGTCGGGACCGGACAGATGACCGGCAAGGTGTCCGGCAGACTGATTCCCGACGATCAACACGTCCGAATCGAACTGATTTTGAACGGCGAGTTTCACAGCCAAACGGTCGGCTACAACGGACCGGTCAGGCTGCCGACGGTCGGCTACGGGAAAGCCGAGTCGGTCCGGACCGTCCGGTTCGACGAAGCAGGCGTCGTGCTATCGCCACCGTCGACCTCGGGCTCGGTGTCCAGCACGATCACGTCGATCCAACATCCGCTGAAGCTCGTCCGCCGGATCGCTCGCAAGCAGATCGCACAGCGTAAACCGAAGGCAGAACGGATCGCCGGTGAACGATTTCGCGACCAGGTCTCGCAGGAGTTCGCGGCTCAGACCTCCGAGGCGATCAACGCCGCCGAATTGGCTTCGCGGTTGACGACTTTCAAACAACGATCAGGGGTCAAATTAGCCCGACTGAATGTCGACCCGCCGCAGCGAAACTTTTCTTCCACCACTTCGCGAGTCGTGGTCGAGGTAGCCCAAACCAGTGGCTGCCAACTCGCCGCATCGATCCCGCCACCCGATTTGGCGGATACCGGCATGCGGACCGACAAAGACTTTCGCTTCGACGCCGCAATCCAGCTGCACGAATCGATGGTCGATAATGTCGCCTCGAGGATCGTTGCTGGCCGTACGGTCACCAGCGCCGAGATCGATCGGTTGATCGGCGATATCGGGCTGCCGGTAACCGGACGCACAACCGATCAGGATCGATTCGAAATCGACTTCTCCAACGTGCGGCCGATTATCTGTGAACTCCGTGAGCAAACAGTCCGCATCGGGATTCGTGGCAATCGGTTCAGTCAGGGAGATCGCGAACTCCGCCGAGCGGTCGAAATCACCGCTACCTATCTGCCGGAACGCCGGTCCGACGGCGCGGTGGTGCTGGTCCGTCGCGGCGATGTAGCGGTCGATTTCCCAGGGACGCGGCGATTGAGTGTCCAGCAGGTGGCGATCCGGACTTCGATCCAAAAGCTGTTCGCCGACCGCTTCCCCGCAAAGCTGCTCGACCGACCGATCGTGATGCTCGATACGGTGCAGATCGCTTCGCTCCGCGGTAAGTCCTACTCCCCCACGTTGATCGATTCCCGCGACGGCTGGATTTCGATCGCGATCCGTTGATCCGGATCGAGGATTTCCGTCACCCCCCATCCTCTCGGCGAACTTCACGGCCGCCCCATCAGACGCTACCTACGATGCCTCCATCCGACGCTTGCCCCCGCTATCGAGGAGTCATTCCTCCGCTCGTCACACCGCTGCGGGGACGTGACGAACTCGATAAGGACGGTCTGACGCGTCTGGTCGAACACGTGATCGCTGGCGGCGTTCATGGCCTGTTCATTCTGGGGACGACCGGCGAGGCCCCGAGCCTCGGCTACCGGCTTCGTCGCGAACTGATCGACCGCGTTTGTCAGCAGGTCGGGGGAAGGGTCCCGGTACTGGTCGGCATCACCGACACCGCATTCGTCGAGTCGTTGCGGATCGCCAACGCCGCCGAATCAGCGGGTGCCGATGCCGTGGTGCTTTCCACCCCCTACTACTTCCCGGCGGGCCAGACCGAACTGATCGGCTATGTGGAACATCTCTGCGAGCTGCTGCCGCTGCCACTGGTGCTCTACAACATGCCGAGCCTGACGAAGGTCTGGTTCGATATCGAAACGATCGAAAGGCTGGCACGACTCGAGCGAATCATCGGTGTCAAAGACAGCAGCGGTGATCTGGACTACTACTCCCGTCTGGTCGGTCTCAAATCGCTTCGCCCCGACTGGTCGATCATGATCGGTCCCGAAGCGTTGTTGGCCGATTCGTTATCGCTCGGCGGGGACGGTGGCGTTTCCGGCGGGGCGAACCTGTTGCCGCGGTTGTTTGTTGAGCGTTTCGAAGCGTTTGGCCGCGGTGACACGACTCGCGGCGACTCGTTGCAGTCACAGATCGTTTCACTGCAACGGATCTATGAAATCGGTAAGTACGCGTCGAGGCACATCAAGGCGACCAAATGCGGTTTGTCACTGGTCGGCATCTGTGACGATTTCATGGCCGAACCGTTCCACCGATTTCGTCACCCAGAGCGCCGCGAAGTGGCCCGAATATTGGCAGATTTCTTTCCCGACTTGAACCTCGACCAGGATTGAACACGTGCTTTACCCACCCCCCAAGCCATCCACCCGAACGGTCATTGCTACCGGAATCCTTCTCCGGCTGTTCGGACTGCTCGGGCTGTTTGGGGGTCTGTCGGGATTCACCCGCGTCGCGCGCGGCGAGGAGTTGGTCCGACTGCCATTCAACCATCCGGGATTGACCGTCGACCTCGGTGTCGGCCTATGGGCTTGGCCGATCGTCTGGGACGTCGACGGTGACGGCGATTATGACTTGATCGTCAGCTGTCCCGATAAACCGTCCAACGGCATTTGGTTCTTCGAAAACGTCGACGGCGATACCGCGGAAAACCGCTTCCCCGTTTTCAAGTCGCCGCAACGACTCAGTCATGCGACCCACTATGTGATGCCGAGCTATGTCGACGGAGAACTGCGGGTCCTCAGCCCCGGATTTGAGTATCCCGACTTCACCCGTTCCGGGTTGACCCGGCGGGTCGAGTTGCCGATCCCACCCAATTTTTACTCCCCCTCGGGTCAACAACCTCGTGGCCCCAAGGTCCGCCACAACCAATGGCGTTACGTCGACTTCGACGGCGATGGGGCGGTCGATCTGGTGGTCGGTCTGGAAGATTGGAGCTACTACGGTTGGGACGACGCTTATGACGATGAGGGCAATTGGACCAACGGCCCACTCCGTGGCTACGTCTTTTTGTTCCGTAACCTCGGAACCACCGCGGAACCCAACTACGCTGACCCGGTCAAGCTGGAGGCCGCTGGCGAGATCATCGACGTCTACGGTTGTCCGTCACCCAACTTCGCCGACTTTGATGGTGATGGTGACCTCGATCTGCTCTGCGGCGAATTTCTTGACGGCTTCACCTATTTCGAAAACGTGGGGACACGAACCGAGCCCCGTTACGCCGCCGGCCGACGATTGCAGACCGCGGACGGGCTGCCGCTGACGATGGACCTGCAAATGATCGTCCCGATCGCGATCGACTGGGATCGTGACGGCGATATCGATCTGGTCGTCGGCGACGAGGACGGCCGTGTCGCGTTGATCGAGAACACCGGTCGGCTGACCGCCGACCGAACCCCCATTTTCTTGCCGCCACGCTACTTCCAGCAGCAAGCCGATACGCTGAAATGCGGCGCTTTGGCGACACCGGCCGTCTATGACTGGGACGGTGACGGCGACCTCGATATCCTCTGTGGCAACACAGCTGGCTACATCGAGTACTTCGAAAACCTCAGTGGCCCCGGCGTCGAATTCCCCCGCTGGGCCGCACCGGTACGACTCGAAGTCGACGGCCAACCGTTCCGCATCATGGCCGGCCAGAACGGTAGCATTCAAGGCCCGGCCGAGGCGAAATGGGGCTACAGCTGTTTGAGTGTCGCCGATTGGGATCATGACGGACTACCCGATTTGATCGTCAACGGGATCTGGGGCCGCGTCAGCTGGCTGAAGAATGTCGGTACTCGAACCGAGCCACGGCTCGCCGCGGCCGAACCGATCAAGGTCGATTGGCCGGCCGGTCCTCCCAAGCCCGCGTGGACCTGGTGGCAGCCGCAAGCGGGCGAGTTGGTGACTCAGTGGCGGACCACGCCGCTAGCACTCGATTGGACCGGCAACGGGCTGACCGATTTGGTCGTCCTCGACCACGAAGGCTACCTGACGCTGCTCCGCCGCCAACGACGGGGCGATGAGCTGACCCTGCTACCACCCGAGCGGGTCTTCTATGGCGACAACCTGTCGGTCACCGACGGCCGACATACGATCGTCGATCCCACGCCCGGGCCGCTACAGCTCAATCGCGGCACCGCCGGGGCGAGCGGCCGCCGTAAGCTCTGGTTAGCCGACTGGGACGGCGACGGAAAACTCGACCTGATGGCCAATTCCGCCAACGCCAATCTGCTCATCCAAACCGAAGCCGCCGACGGGCGGTGGACCTTTCGCGACGTCGGACCGATCGTCGAACAATCGATCCAAGGACACTCGACCAGTCCGACCGTCTGCGATTTCAACGGCGACGGCATCCCCGACTTCCTCGCCGGAGCCGAAGACGGGCGGCTCTATTACTACCGCAACCCGCGCACGCCATAAGCACCCCCTGACGTGTCTTTCGGCTTAATCGCCTTTGCGACCCGTTCAGGGGCCAGCGGTGGCGACCAGTGGCGGCGCCGTCCCCAACGGCAATGCCGCTCCGTCGATGAACTCCGTCGCTACCCCGAGGTCCTGCAGCAGCAGCCGACTCGAAATCCGACTCGATTCATAGATCACCGGTAAGCCGCTACCGGGATGCGTCCCACCACCGACCAGGTAGACTCCGTCCAGTTCCTCAAACCGGTTCCGCGGTCGGCGATGAAGCATCTGCCCGAGGTTGTGGGCCAGGTTGAAGGTCGCGCCGCGATAGATCCGATAGCGACCGTTCCAGTCGTCCGGGGTAATCCGATGTTCGACCCGGATCCGGTTCCGGACATCGTGCAACCCGATTTGGGCGAGCGCGTCGAGCGTCCGCTCGCGAAACGGATCGGAATGACGTTTCCAATCGATATTTTCGTGTTGATGACTGACCGGAACTAAGACGTACAGCGTGCTGTGCCCCGGAGGGGCAAGCGTGTCGTCGGTGACAGACGCGTTTTGGACGTAGAACGACGGATCGTCGCTCAATACATGCTCGGTCTCGATCTCCGACAAGTTCTTGGCATAGTCCGAACAGATGTGAATGTTGTGGTGGGGCAGATCGTCATAGCGTCCTTCGATCCCCAAATACAGCATGTAGGTGCTGCAGGAATAACGCTTTTCGGCCAATCGGCGATCGCTCCACCGCTTCCTCAACCGGTCGGGGACGAGTCGCTTCATCGCTTCGCCGAAATCGGCATTCACGACCATCGCATCGCAGTCGTAGGTCGCTTGGTCGGTCTCCACACCGACGACACGACGCCCATTCATCCGCAATCCCTTCACCGGCTCATTCAGCCGCACGTCAACACCGAGGTCACGAGCGATTTCGGCCATCCGCTCGCTGACCCGGCTGCAACCGCCGATCGGATGGTAGACGCCGTACTCGTATTCGAGGAACGCTAGGATGCTGAACAGACTCGGACACTGGAACGGCGACATCCCGAGATACTTACTCTGAAAAGCGAACGCGATCACCAATCGCGGATCGGTGAAGTAGCGTGACAGCTCGTCACCCAACGAACGCAGCGGGTGGACGTGTCGCGCGGCGCCCAGCAACGAAGGCCGGGCGAGGTCAAAGATCGACGAAAAGGGGCGTTCCAAAATCGGACGAAACTTCGCCAGCTTGACGCGATTGTCATCCATGTAGCGGCGGAGCTTGCCGACATCTGCGGGCGAGAAAGCCGCGATCTGACGATCCATCTCGTCCATGTCGGGCGTGCAGTCGAGCTGACCACCGCCGGCGAACGTCAGCCGGTACTGCGGGTCCAACCGCCGCATCGGGACCTCGTCGCGGAGTTCATAACCGACCGACCGAAAGATCTCTTCTAGCACCCTCGGGTAGAGGAAGAAGGTCGGCCCGCAATCGAATCGAAATCGCTCGGTCTCGATCGCTGACGTCCGGCCGCCGACGACCGAACGGCTTTCCAACAGAGTGACGTCGAGTCCGGCGTGGGCCAGCTGCATCGCCGCGGCGAGGCCACCCGGCCCGGCACCGACGATGGTCACTTTTTTGGTCCGATTGGGTGACCTGTTTAACACCGATGCGAATCCTCGCGAGAGATGAATTTCCTAATCACTTTTCGGTGTCGTCAAGTCGCGCCGTCGCGGCCGCCGATCTCGATCTGCCGGCGAACGACTTCCGCTAGCGAGACCGCCGGAAAATTTTGGTCAGGCACGGCCGCTCGATCGGCGACCAAACGGGATCGCTTAACCACCTCCGCAACCGCTTCGACTGTCAGATCGGAGCGAAGTTGGACGAATCCGGTCGTACTTTCGCCCGTCGCCACCGGTGCCAAAATGTCGTGCAGATCGCGGGCGACCGCACGATCAAGCTCCGCGGCTCGGAAGAATCTCGAAATCTGCTTGCTGGCTTCGGCACGCTCCGGTTCGGGCAAGTTCGCCTCTGCCCAGGCGGCGACGGCCAGCAGATCGCCCCACCGCATCATCGGAGAATTGATCAACCGCTGCATGATCCCGCCGGCCTGCCAATTCTCGTAACGGCCGGCTTCCAGATCGGCCGCCAAAGTCGTCAATTGGTCGATCACCAACCGTTTCTCTTCCGGCCCCAGACGACTCTGCTCAAGCTCGGGAATCACGGTTCCACGAAGCGTTCGCGAAGCGAGATCACCGCGTTTTTGAAAAATCAACCAGGCGGAAACCGCGAACAAGATGAAACAGACAACGCCCATCAACAGCGTCGCGGCCAACACGCCCGGCAGACAGCCTGGGCCCTGCGGTTCGTCTTGCTCAGTCGGGGATCGATCGGGCGGTAACGCGGGATCGCTGCTCGAATCAGCGACCGAATCGTTTGCGAACTGGTCTGCCATCGAGGTCGCGCGTTACTGGAACGAGATTTCGAGGACTTCGAACTTCAACAAGCCTGCCGGGGCATGCACTTCGGCGATCTCACCGACCCGCTTACCCAACAACCCTTGCCCGATCGGACTGGCCAACAGGATCCTGCCGGTTTGATAATCCTCATCACCCGCCCCGACCAGCGTAAAGGTCTCTTCATCGCCAAACTCGAGGTCTTTGACCTTCACGCTCGCTCCGAACGCGACCGTATCCTTGGGCAACGCCGAGGTATCGATGATCTGAGCGTTGGCCAACTTGGTCTTGATCTGGTTGATTTTGGCCATCAGCATGCCTTGGTTCTCACGTTGGGCGTGATACTCGGCGTTCTCCTTGAGATCGCCTTCGGCACGTGCGTCTGCCAACCGCTGGGTAATCAGCGGCAGCTCCTCCGTTTCGAGTCGCTGGACCTCAGCCTTGAGGCGATCGAAACCCTCACGCGTCATCGGGACTGACTCGTTCATCTCACCACCTTACCAACTCGATTCGACGCTAGCGTCTGGCCAAAAAAAATAAACCTTCCCTCGGCCTCGTGAGCAGCCAAGGAAAGGTCCACAGATCGATTTCTAGTAGGTCGAATTGTCGCGGCCAACCGAGCGTGTGTAAAGACCGTCAAGAAATTTCGCCGTCTCGTGGCGGTCGAATCGCCGGCCGAACCGTCGCCGCCCCCGCTCAGTGGACGCGTTCAGTGGACGCGCTGCCCCGGCTTGCCACCCTCGTCCACGCCCAACAAAAAGACTTCAGCGCCACCGGGGCCGGCGGCGGTGACCATCCCTTCACTGAGCCCGAACCGCATCTTTCGTGGGGCCAGATTAGCGACCATCACCACCAGCCGTCCGACCAGTTCCTCGGGTTGATAAGCCGCCTTGATTCCGGCGAACACCTGCCGACGCTCGTCGCCGCCGAGACTGAGTGTCAACTTGAGCAACTTATTCGCTTCGGGCACCTGCTCGGCAGCGACCACGCGGGCGATTCGCAGGTCGACCTTGGCGAAATCATCGATCCCGATTTCCGCCGCCAGCGGCTCGTCACGTAGCGGCTGGTCCGAATCGGTCCATCGCGACGCGTCTCCAACGGCAACCGCCGGCTCCTCACTACGACTCTCTTCGATCATCTTCTGCAAGTCCTCGATTTGAATGCGGTCCATCATCCGCCGAAAAGGTTGAACGGCCGAACCCAACAGCGGCCTCTGGCTCTGGTTCCAAGCGACGATGGGGTCGCCGAGCAGTTCGCCACACTGCCGCGCCAATTTGGGCAATACCGGTGCAAGGTAGATCGCCAATTGCCGGAAAAGGTTCAGCGCCACGGTACACACGTCACGCAATTCGTCGACCCGAGCGGGATCCTTCTTCATTTCCCACGGTCGGGCATGCTCCACAAACGGGTTGGCGGCGTCCGCCAACTCCATGATCCGACGCATCGCCCGCGAAAAATCACAAGCCTCGTAAGCCTCGGCGATCTCCTCACCGGCCGCGGCGGCGGCGGCGAACAGTCCACCGTCGTCGGGATATCGCGTCGCTAAACCGGTCCCACTGGCGAACTTGCCGACGCGGCTGGCCAGGTTGACCACCTTGCCGATCAAATCGCTGTTGATCTTGTCGGTGAACTCCTCCAAACCCAGATCGAGGTCCTCGACCTTCGAACTCAGCTTGGTTGCGTAGAAGTATCGCAAAAACGAGGGGTCGGCAAACTTCAGATAGGTCTCGGCCGCCACCAACGTCCCGGTCGATTTGCTCATCTTTTCACCACCCACATTCAGGAAACCGTGAATGTGAACCTTCGTCGGCAGGCTGTAACCGGCGGTCTTGAGCATCCCCGGCCAAAACAAGGTGTGAAAGTAGGTGATGTCCTTGCCGATGAAATGATGGACTTCGCAATCCGCCGACCGCCACCAATCGTCCAACCGCTCACCACTGCGTTGGCACCACTGTTGTGTGCTGGCGATATAACCGATCGGGGCATCGAACCAGACATACCAGTAATGGCCCGGGGCATCGGGGATTTCGAAACCGAAGTAGGGGGCGGGCCGGCTGACATCCCAATCCCGCAACTCGTTGGCCAAGAAATGGCCCTTCAGGTAGTTCGCGGTCTCGCTCTGCAACGCTCCGCTCGATTCGATCCACTCGCTGAGAAAATCGTGCAACCGTTCGAGCCGGACAAACAGGTGCGTCGCCTCGCGGACGAGCGGGGTGCTACCGCTGAGTGTGCTCTTGGGGTCGATCAGGTCGATCGGACTGTACGTCGCCCCGCAGACGCCGCAATTATCGCCCGGCTGATTGAGGCTACCGCACTTGGGACAGGTGCCACGGACGAACCGATCGGCCAAAAAGGTCTCGGCTTCAGGGTCGAAAAGCTGCGAAATGCCCCGTTCGCTGATCAGATCGGCGGCCCGCATCGACTGCCAAAATTCATGACATAGCTGTCGATTCTCTTCACTGTGGGTACTGCCGTAGTGATCGAACTCGATCTCGAATCCGGCAAAATCGGCCTGATGAGCCCCACTCATCTGGGTGATCAGCTCTTCCTCGCTACGCCCCTCGTTGCGAGCCCGAATCATGATCGCGGTTCCATGGGTATCGTCGGCGCAAACATAGACGCAGCGATTGCCACGGAGCTTCTGAAAACGCACCCAGATGTCGGTCTGGATGTACTCGACAAGGTGGCCGATGTGGATCGGGCCGTTGGCGTACGGCAGCGCGCTGGTGACCAGCAGCCGGCGACCGGCAGACGGCGATCCGGCAGCGACCGGGGAAGCTTCAGCGGGTTGGATGGGGTTGCTCATGCCGCAAGTTTAGAAACCGAGGCTGCGATGAGATAGGCGGGGAAGCGGGACCGGTGGAAACGAAAATTCCGGATGTACCCCTCCGTTCTCCGGCGATGTTGTTAAAATGCGGCCCGCCTGGCTGACTTTGTGGGATCGCGAAGCTAGCTAGGTTAAGTAGGGTTGCATCGTGATGCGGCTCCGAGTGTTTCCCGTATCTGTTCGAGTGTTAAGAGAGGAACCGAGTTATGAAGAAGTTTCAAGTAATGATCGCCGCCGCGTTCGTATTCGCCGTGATGGCGATCGCCGCGCCGGCCCAAGCCGGACATCATGGCGCCAGCTGCTGTGCCCCGGAACCGGTCTGCTGCGTCAAGCCGGCCCCGCCGGTCAACGTGACCATCTGTGTGCAAGACCCCTGCACCTGCTGCACCTATGAGGTTCAGGTCTGCGTCCCGGCCGAATGCGCTTGCGAAGCACCCTGCCTGGCCGGGACTCGGTCGGGGATCTTCGGCCGCAAGATCCTGACCTACAAGTGGCCCTGCTGTGGCTACTGCGTCGACGTGGTGATCACCAAGCACGGTCGCGTGATCGTTCGCTAGTTCAGCAGTTCACGGCGAATGCGGGTGAAATAGGGTAACAGCGGGCGAGAGCCGCCCGCTTCCCAAAGCCCCGCGTGGGGCAGGACATGTGGGACGGTATCGTCCCAACCTTCCCAGACAACGGCATGCACGAACGGTTTGGCCAGCGCGATCCTGAGTATCGAGCTGGCCATTTTCATTTGCCGAACGGCTCCCACTTGATCATCCCCGGCGGCGATGATGTCGCTCGGCCGGCTAGCCAACGGGTCGGGAGCATTGTCGGCCGGTATCGCCAATTGCAGCATCAACGGCAAGCCGAGTGTGGCCCAGCGATCGAGCATTTGGCCGATCGCCAACGTGTTCCTAGGAATCGTCCCCAATCCGGTGTAACCGAGTCGGAGCTCGAGTCCCAAGCCGGCCAGCCCGAGCCCACAGCGGGCCAAAGTATCTGCGAAATGGAGCGGCGAGATGCCGTCGCGATGATGCGCCAAGTACTCCCCGTGCGGCTGATCGAAACTGAAGATCACCGGGGTCTGTGGGTCTTGGCGACGGATCGTCTGGGTCAGCGTCGTCGCCACCTGCATCACTTCTTCTTCGGTTAACCGGATCGGACCAGGGGTGTTCAGCCCCGATGCCGGGTTCCAGATCTGGACCCGTCCCTTGTAACGTTTAACGACCTGTTCGGCGAAGTGGTTGATCGCGTCGAGGAAGGCGTGAAATTGGCCCTCCAGCAGATAGACCCAATGCGGCAACACCTTTTCGTGAAAATCGAGCAGCGGGCCACCAATGACTCGCACCCCCTGGGCCACCGCCCAATCGATCGCCGCATCGGCGGTGTCAAAGTCGAGTCGTCCGGCATCGGTTTCGATGTCCCCCCAAGAGAGCCGAATCGAGGCGGTGTTGAACGCTTCGACAAATTCCCCGGGATGGGTCGGGATCGCGCCGCCGGGGGATAAGGTGGCGCCGACCAAAGTGCCGAGTCTTGACTCGCGCTGCTTACGAAACGCGATCGATTGCGACGCGTACTGGTCGCTCAGTTGATCTGCCGCTTGCTCCAACAGCCCCAAAGCGGCTACCGAATCATCCGCCAGACGCGGCCCCAACTCGCGGCCGCTGGCATCGAGGAACCGCGAAGTCGCCTCATCGAGCATCGATTCAAAACGCTCGTCGAGACTCAGTCCGGCTCGACGCCAAATATCGGCCTGAGTCCGGATGTTGTAGAGCGATCCGCGGGCTAACTCGAGCGTCAGCGGGTACGGCTCCGCCCGCGGCCGCAGCGAACAGGTAGCCACCGAGGAGATACCGTGCCCGGTGAGCGGGACCGGTAGAATTAACTTACCCGATTCGTCGATGTCGCGGCGGACGATCAACCGTCCACCGTCGACCCGTGCTTGAGTGTGCCAAGGGACCCCTTCGATCCCCGACAAATAAGCGGCTGGCCATAGCGAATGCGACAACAGAGGCCGCTGCGAATCGTCGACGTCGAAAAGAAACTGACCCATGAATGATTAAGCCGGGATCGACCGGTCGATCGCGTCGTCGCGAAAACGGGGAAAGACTCGCAAGCCCGATCGGGTTACGAGTTTCGGAAAACTTGGCAAGATGGTAGCGTCAAACGACCTGTGATGCGACATGACCGTCGTAGCCCCATCCCTTTCTTCCATGCCAGTCGGTCTGCCATGTTCCACTTCGATTCCGGCGGGGCTCTGCTACGTACCAATCTGCCGCTGCCCCGCCACAGTGGCAAAGTACGTGACGTTTACGACTTGGGCGAACACTTCCTGATCGTCAGTACCGATCGGATCAGTGCGTTCGACTACATCCTCCCCTCCGGGATTCCCGACAAGGGGCGTGTGCTGACCGCGACCAGCGAGTTTTGGTTTTCCCGTCTGACCGGGATCCGAAACCATTGGCTCGGCTCCGAGGTCCCGGCCGGCGTGTTGCCCGATTTCATCGATCCCGCCCCCTTGGCCGGTAGGTCGATGCTGGTTCGCAAGGCCGAGGTAATCCCTTATGAGTGCGTCGTCCGCGGCTATCTGGAAGGGAGCGGATTGGCCGAATATCGCGATTGCGGCGAGGTTTGTGGGATTAAACTGCCGCCAGGATTGACCCAGTGCGATCGGCTCCCCGAACCGATCTTCACTCCGGCGACCAAGGCCGAAACAGGACACGACGAAAACGTGACCTGGCAACGGATGGCAGACGACATCGGCGGTTCATTGGCGACGCAGCTCCGCGATGTCAGCCTCAATATCTTCGCCCAGGCGTCGGCCCACGCCGAACGACAAGGCATCCTGATCGCCGATACCAAGTTCGAATTCGGGTTCGCCGACGGCGAACTGATCCTGATCGACGAGGTCCTGACGCCCGACAGTTCGCGGTTCTGGCCCGCCAGCCAATATTCACCCGGACATCCCCAACCTTCATTCGATAAACAGTTCGTCCGCGAATGGCTGCTCGATAGCGGCTGGGATCGAGCCAGCCAGCCACCGCCCCTGCCGGTCGATGTGGTCTTGCGGACCCGTGAGAAGTACCTTGAAGCATATCAGTTGCTCGCCGGTAACCCCGTCCCTTCGGTTCGCGTCGAGGACTGACGGCTCACGTCGAGGACTGATCGGGGCAACCCCCGTGACGATCGATTTGACCCCGAGGAAGCGACCTGATGGCTGTAGCGGCAGATGAGTTTTGGCAATCGTTGATCGATCTCGGATTGATCGATCCGGACACCGCCAATCGGCTCCGCGCCAAAGCCGATTCGCAGACCGAAGGTCCTGCCGATGTCGTCGCTGTCGCCAAGTCGTTGATCGCCCGTCAAGTCCTGACCAAGTTCCAAGCCAAACAGATTTTCGCCCGACGCGGTGGCGAACTGCGGCTGGGCGACTACCTGATCCTCGACCGCTGCGAACAACCGCCACTGAGCCGTTGGTATCGCGGTCGCCACCTACCCAGCGGCTCCGCGGCCCTGATCTATCCCTGTACCGCAGCGACCGGTTCGCCAGCCCACGTCGACCCCGCCTGGTTGCTGCCCCACACCGCCGTCTCGGTCGATGGGCTTCAGCCGCTGAGCATGGTCGAAGCGCGGCCACCGTCCGGTCGCAGCGATGAGCAGCAGCCTGTCGTCGAAGCGGCAAATGTCGATCGCCCCTGGCGCGGCTGGGCCGTCTCAGCATTGCCCGCTGGCGAGACGCTCGATCGATTCGTCGCCCGTACCGGAAGGCTGACACCCTCCGCCGTGCTCTCACTCGGTGAACTGCTCGGCAACGCCCTGAGGGGACTCCATGAAGCATCCTTACCTCATGGCGGAATCCGGCCCGGACGCGTTTGGATCGGTAATGAAGGCTCGGTCTATCTGCTCCGCTGCGGCGGTGGCCCGCCGATCTTTCCCGGCAATCCGACGCCGCCGTTCGACTGGTTCGACGACGACGGCCAAGCCGCCACGTTCGCTGCCCCCGAATGGCTTGCCGGCCGGTCGCAAGCTACCGTCCAATCTGACATCTTTGCACTCGCCGCGACACTCGCCTTCGCATTCACCGGCGAAACTCCTCAAGCCGGCGCGCCGCCCGCTGAGATTGCCGCGGCGCTCGCCGCCGGACCCGCAGGGGCTCCGCTGCCAAGAATCCTCGCCGCGGCAATGGCTGCCGACCCCACAGCCCGCTTCCCCGACGTCGACCATTGGCTGAAGGCACTCGCCACCGTAGCGACTATCCTCAACGATCCGCCGACCGCTCCCGGCGCGGTTGCCGATACCGAAGTCGCCGCTCAACCGGATGTCGCCGCAACCCCGCCACCCCCAACTCGCCAACCACCCGCCGAGTCCACCAGCGAGGTTCCAGCCGCTGCGCCGACGCCGAAGGTCCAAGCAAAACCGAAGGTTGAGACGAAACCGAAGGTTGAGAGAAAACCGACGATCGAGACGAAGCCTCGGGCAGCCGTGAAGTCGGTGGCTGAGCCAAAGTCGGCAGCCGGAGCCGCCCCGGCTGCCGCTGCGAAGCCGAAGGTAACCCCGCAATCACCGACGCGATCACCGCTGCCCCCACCCGACCTGCGTCCCAGTCGATTAGGGAGTCAGCCTTCGGAGCGTCCCGCTGCCGGGCCGAACATCGCCCCGGCGACTCCGACAGTGGCCGTTTCCGATTCACCGACCGCCGCCACCGGACGGAGCAAACCGCGCCGCACACGGCGGAACCGAAAAGGGCCGATCATCATCGGATCGTCGGCTGTCGCGATTCTGCTGT
>SKZY01000052.1 GCA_007127095.1 Planctomycetaceae bacterium | reverse complement strand
ATCGGCCGTGAGGTCGGTTATGACAACGCCGGTACCGTGGAGTTCCTTTACGATACCGACGCCAAGGCGTTTTACTTCATCGAGGTCAACCCGCGGATCCAGGTCGAACATACGGTGACCGAAGAGGTGACCGGGATCGATCTGGTGCGCAGCCAGATCTTGGTCGCGATGGGACACGCAGTGAGCGACGAAATCGTCGGCCTGCCGGCTCAAAGCGAGATCCGGACCAACGGTTTCGCGATCCAATGCCGGGTCACGACCGAAGATCCGGCCAACCAGTTTCGGCCCGATTACGGCCGGATCAGTCACTACCGTTCGGCCGCCGGCCTCGGTATCCGGCTCGACGCCGGCAGCGCTTACAGCGGTGCCGTGGTCAACCCGTTCTACGACTCGTTGCTGGTCAAGGTCACCGCCCGCGGCCGTTCCTTGAAAGAGGCTGCTGGGCGGATGGATCGCTGCCTCCGCGAGTTTCGGATCCGGGGGGTGAAGACGAACATCCCGTTCCTGACCCGCCTGGTCAATCACGCGACGTTCCTCGCCGGCGAGGCGACGACGCGGATGATCGATCAGACACCCGAATTGTTCGAGTTGCCGATCCGTCGCGACCGCGCGACCAAGATGCTGACGTTCCTCGCCGAAACGATCGTTAACGGCAACGAATCGGTCAACGGTCGGCCTCGGGCGACCCGCACGCTGCCCGCCCCGCTACCCGAATTGCCCGCCCTCTCGGTGCCGCCTCCGGAAGGTACTCGAGATCGCTGGAAGCGTGATGGCATCGACGGCTTGGTCAAGTGGATCGATTCGCAGTCGGGATTACTATTGACCGACACGACGATGCGGGATGCTCACCAATCGTTGCTCGCGACCCGACTGCGAACCGACGATATGCTCCGCGTGGCCCCGGCTTATGCTCATTTGGCGCCCGAACTGTTCTCGATCGAAATGTGGGGAGGAGCGACCTTCGACACGTCGATGCGGTTTTTGAAGGAATGCCCTTGGCAGCGGCTCTCCGACCTCCGTCAGGCGATTCCCGGTATCCTCTTTCAAATGCTGCTCCGGGCCAGCAACGCGGTCGGCTACACCAACTATCCCGATAACGTCGTGAAATTGTTCGTCCGTGAGGCTACCGCGGCCGGGATGGACATTTTCCGCGTTTTCGATGCCCTCAATTGGGTGCCGAACATGCGTGTGGCGATGGATGCGGTGATCGATTCGGGTGGCATCTGTGAAGCGGCGATTTGCTACACGGGCGACCTGCAAAACCCCCACCGCACCAAATACGACCTCAAGTACTACGTGTCGCTGGCCAAAGAGCTGGAAAAGATGGGGGCTCATCTGCTGGCGATCAAGGATATGGCGGGGCTCTGCAAACCCGCCGCCGCGCGAACACTGGTCCGCGCATTGCGGCAAGAGGTGGGACTGCCGATCCATTTTCACACCCATGACACCGCCGGGACGCAGGTCGCGTCGATCCTGGCCGCCGCCGACGAGGGGTTGCAGATCGCCGACGCGGCCTTCGCACCGCTCTCCGGCGGCACCTCCCAGGTCAATCTCAACACGCTCGTCGAAGCGTTGCGGTACACCGACCACGAAAGCGATCTGAAAACGGAAGCGTTGACCGAATTGGCCTCCTACTGGCATGCCGTCCGGGAGTTCTATCTGCCGTTCGAAAGCGTCGCGTTGGCGGCGACAGGCGACCTTTACGAACACGAGATGCCGGGTGGCCAGTACACCAATCTTTACGAACAGGCCCGCGCGCTCGGCTTGGCCGACCGCTGGGCCGAGGTCTGCAAGATGTACGCCGAGGTGAACCAGATGCTGGGCGACATCGTCAAGGTGACACCGACCAGTAAATCGGTCGGCGACCTGGCGCTGTTCATGATCGCCGGCGACCTGACCGTGGAAGATGTCCTCCGAGGCGACAAGCCGATCGCCTTCCCGGCATCGGTGGTCGACCTCGTCGCCGGCCGCATGGGACAACCGCCGGGCGGTTTCCCGCCACGGGTGATGGAAGTCGTTCTGGGTGAGGAAACGCCGGTTTTGGGACGGCCTGGTGAGTCATTGCCGCCGGCTGATATCGATGCCACCCGCGAGAAAGCATCGGAGTTCCTCGACGCCGAAGCGTCCGATGCCGAAGTCGCCTCCTATCTGCTCTACCCCAAGGTGTTTAGCGATTTCGCCAAACACGTCAGCAAGTATGGCGAGGTGAGTCGGTTGCCGACACCCAACTTCTTCTACGGTCAGCAGCCCGGCGACGAGATCGCGGTCGATATCGAACCCGGTAAGCGACTGATCATCAAGTATTTGGCGACCGGCAGCGCCTACCCCGATGGCAGCCGGACCGTCTTTTTCGAACTCAACGGCCAACCTCGCGAAATCACGGTCACCGATCGTTCGCTCGAACCCGACAAGAAAGCGACGGTCAAGGCCGATCCCGATCTGCCCGGCCAAGTCGGGGCGTCGATGCCCGGGATGGTCATCCACGTCGCCGTCAACGAAGGTGACAAGGTCAAGGCGGGGCAGAAACTGATGGTGCTGGAAGCGATGAAGATGGAGACGACGATCAATGCGCCCGTCGCTGGCGTCGTCGCCAGTGTCACCGTCAAAGCCGGGACCCAAGTCTCCGCCGGTGACCTATTGGTGATTTTGGAAATGTAATTACGGGCGTCACCCGGGATCATCTCGAGGGATCGTCCGTAGGGTTCGTCCACAACGATCGTCCGCGGGGCCGCCATCCTTGGCGAGGTGTCGACCGGTCTCTATCCTACCCGACGAGAGGTCTGATCGCGTCGGTCGGGCCAACCCCGCAGTGCAGCCCATTTGGCGACAATGAAACAGCCCCCTAGCACCGAACCTGTCGCGCTGACCGAAGACCAGCTGAAGGATCCCCGTTTGGCCCGGCTCGACAAGTTACGTCGGCTCCGCGAAGCGGGAATCGATCCGTGGGGAGGCCGATTCGACGATCGTTCGATGATCTCGGCTGTCCGCGAACGCGCCACCGAGATCAAGTTTCGCATCGCCGACGGAACCGAGATTGATCTGCCGGAGATCGGTCCCGACACCGACCTGCGAGCCTGGCGGACTGAGCAAGGCCCCGGCGAGGATATCGGGCCTCGCGTCCGGGTCGCTGGCCGCGTGATGTTGCTTCGTGACAAGGGCAAGTTGGTCTTTGTCACGCTCCGCGATTGGACCGGCGACATCCAGATCTTCATCGGCAAAAACCAAGTCGGTGAAGAGAACTTCGAACTGACCAAACTGTTCGACCTCGGCGATCTGATCGGGGTCGATGGTCGACTCGGCCGCACCAATACCGGTGAATTAACGGTGTTCGCTGAGCGGTTGCACTTCATGACGAAGATGCTCGAACCGGCTCCCGACAAACATGCCGGGATCACCGACCCGGAACTGCGCCAACGGATGCGATACGCCGATCTGGCGTTCAATGACGGCGTGATGAAAACGTTCCTCGACCGCACCACGATCGTCCGTTCGATCCGTCAGACACTCGACCGAGACGGCTTCTGTGAGGTCGAAGGACCGACGCTGCACACGGTCGCCGGAGGGGCTGCGGCTCGGCCGTTCGTTACCCATCACAACACGCTCGATATGCAGCTTTACCTCCGCATCGCGTTGGAGTTGCACCTCAAACGTTTGATGGTCGGCGGGATCGAACGGGTCTACGAACTGGGGCGGGTCTATCGCAACGAAGGGGTCAGCCCGCGGCACAACCCTGAGTTCACGATGTTGGAGGCTTACCAAGCCTACGGCGATTATCGTTCGATGATGGACCTGACCGAACGGATCGTGACCGATGCGATCGAAGCGATCGGTGGCGGCTTTCAACGAAGGTTCGGCGATGTCGAGATCGATTTCACACCGCCATTTGCCCGCCAGACTTACGCCGAATTGTTTCAAGCGGCCACCGGGATCGACCCGGCGGACGAACAGCGTGTGACCCGGCTGGCCGCCGAATTAGCGATTCCCACCGCCGGCAAGCACCCCGACGTGATCCGCAATGAGATCTTTGAGGAAAAGGTAGAGGATTCACTCGTCGGGCCGATCTTTGTGATCGATTACCCGGCCAGCATCTGTCCGCTGACCAAACGCAAAGCCGATAACCCGGCGATCGCCGAACGGTTCGAGATGTTCATCTGTGGGATGGAATTGGCCAACGCCTATACCGAACTGAACGACCCCGAACTGCAAGAAACGTTGTTCAAGACTCAGTTGGCCGGGATGGCCGAGGACGATTCGATGGCCAAAATGGACCATGACTTCGTCCGTGCCCTGCGGTATGCGATGCCCCCGGCAGGCGGACTCGGGATCGGGATCGACCGCCTGGTGATGATCCTCACCGGCCAACGATCGATCCGCGATGTCGTTCTCTTCCCGACGCTCCGTCCCGAATAGCTGACGAGGCTTCTGTGTCTGATCTCCGTGTGGCGATCTGGTTGGCTGCGGTGACCACGATTCCCGCCGCCTTGGTCGCGGCGGTCGTCTTGTTCCCGATCCGCCGTCATGCCCGCCGGCTAGGGTTGCTCGATCGCCCCGGCGGTCACAAATCGCACACGGTCCCGACGCCGTTGGGAGGCGGTTTGGGGATCTGGTTGGGCGTCGTAGCGACGATGTTGGCCGGGACGGTCGCGGTCGCGGCTTGCCGGCAATTTACCGGCTTGCAAAGTTACCTGCCCGCCCAAATCTCACTGCACCTCGACGGTGTCTGGTCACGGGCGGCCGACCTGTGGGGCATTCTGATCGGCGGTACGATCCTGGTCGGGCTCGGCCTTTGGGATGATCGTCGCGGCATCGCCTGGCCTTGGCGGTTGGCGGTCCAGTTCCTAGTCGCCGCAGCTGTCGTGGTCGGACTGGGCTACAGCTTCACTGTCTTCATTCCACTACCCTGGCTGACACAGACGCTGTCGGTGATCTGGATCGTGGCGGTGATCAACTCCTTCAATATGCTCGACAACATGGATGGGCTCAGCGGCGGGGTCGCCGCGATCTCCGCCGCTTCGCTCGCCGCGGTGATGTTTTCCACTCCCGGATCGGCCGGGCAGCCGCAGTGGTTCGTCGCGGCGCTGCTGTTGGTCGTCTTCGGGGCGCTGATCGGGTTTTTGGTTCACAACCGGCCACCGGCGCGGATCTTCATGGGCGACGGAGGCAGCTATTTCGTCGGCTTCTTGATCGCCGTGGCGACGTTGATGGCGACCTACGCGAATTACGAAAATGAAGCTCGCCACGCGGTATTGGCGCCGCTGTGCGCGATGGCGGTCCCGCTGTACGACCTGTCGACCGTGTTGTGGATTCGCCTGAGGGAGGGACGCAGTCTGTTCCAAGGTGACCAGAGCCATTTTTCACACCGCCTGGTCGCACTCGGTTTGGGACGGACCCAAGCGGTGCTGACGATCTATCTGGTCACAGCGACCTGTGGGTTGGCAGCGGTCCTGCTGACCCGCGTCGGGCCCGCTGCGGCGGTGATGGTCATCGGGATCGTCGCCTGCATGCTGCTGTTGATCGTCATTTTGGAATCGACCGGATGGCGAAAAGAAAACGAATAAGGGACTCCGGAACGCTATCACCCGGCGGCCGCGAAACCTCTTCGCCTTTCGCAACGACCGAACCGCGGACGTCGTTCCATCCCGCGACGCTGTTGGGGCTCGCCGCCGCCCTGCTCGCGGCGGCGATGGTCTACGCCGGATACTGGCCGTGCGACAGCATCGCGGTGCAACTCGGTGCGGCCCGCTACCTGGTCGGGCTGCTGGTCGTCACCGCCGCGATCGCATTCATGGTGCTTCCCGGGGGACCCGGCGAGTCGACGCTCTCCTCCGCACGGAACTCTCCCGACCGCTGGTGGCAACGAGCGACGAGTGATCGAGCGGTCGATGGTTGGGCTTGGGCGTTGGCGGGATGGATGGCGTTGTCGACCTGGATCAACTCCGACGAAGCCAATCTCCGCTTCGCCGTCAATGAACTCGGCTGGTGGGTCGCTGCGGCAGCGTTGTTCTCTGCCGCCCGCCGTATCTTCGCCGGCGGGCCGGCAGCGCGGAGCGGCCTCTACCTGCTGGCTGGCATCGCAGCGGGTGTCGCTGTCTACGGCTGGCACCAATGGTTGGTCAGCTTTCCAGCCCTGATCGCCCGTTACGAGAGCGATCCTGAAGCGGTGCTGACAGAGATGGGAATTTTCGCCGAACCCGGTTCCTCGCGGCGTATCGTCTTCGAGAATCGGCTCTACGACGGCGGTCCGACGGGGACTTTTGCCTTGGCGAATTCGATGGCGGCGATGCTGGTCGGTGGGACGATCGCGACGGGCTTGTTGATTGTCGACCGTTGGCGGACGCTGACGACCAGCGGCCGACTGCTCTCGGTGATCGTCGCCCTTCCACTGGTTGGGATGCTGATCGCTTCGCGAAGTCGCTCAGCCGTCGCCTCCGTGGTGCTGGTAATCGGCTTGATGGTACTCTGGCGGTGTTTCTCGGGAGCTTCCGAGACGGCCGATTCCTGGGAGGGTTTCGACAGTTCAACGACCCGTCGCCGACTTGCCGCTCGCCGCCGACGGGCCTTGGTCTGGTCGCTGGCCGCTGCGGGTGCCGCTACCGCGGCCGCAGTGCTCGCGGCGATCTTCCACCAGACCGAATGGGTCGGACAGGCACCGGCTTCACTGGCGACCCGATTCCGATACTGGATCGCCAGTGCAAAAATGGTCGCCCAATCGCCCTGGTTCGGAGTCGGCCCTGGGCAATTCAAGGCGCGTCACGAGGCCTTTCGCGATCCGGTATCGACCGAGCAGATCGCCGATCCGCATAACGCGTTTTGGCAGGTGCTGACGACAGGAGGCTATCCGGCGGGCCTGATCCTGGTCGGGTTATTGGCTGCTATCGGATTCCGTTTGACCAACACCCGCAACACGGTCCGGCGATCGTCAGCAGGCGAGCGCGGAATCGCCGAAGATTTACTCGCCGAGACAGCATCGCAGCCGTCCGTCGCGCCGCGGCAATTGTATCTCGGTGCCGCCATCGCGGTGGCGTTGATCTGGCTTGGCGGTGCCGTGATCGGTCACTTTCCGTCTTTCGACGCGGGGCTACTGGGGACCTTCGCCGGTGCCTTGACAGTCCTGATCGCGATCCGTTTTTGGCAGCCAGTAGCGACCAGCGGTGGTGATGGAGCGACCTTTTGGCCGCTACGGCGGATCGCGGGCTGGGCCGCCTTGGGGATCGCGATCGACCTGATGGCGGCCGGCGGGTTGACCGTACCCGGTGTCGCTGTGCCGTTGTGGGTATTGCTCGGGATCTTGGTGCCGCTGCCGTCGACCCGGTCGGGTTCGCAGGTCGAGCGAGTCGCCGGGGTTTCCGGCAGCCTCGCTCGGTTTCGCGGCTGCGTGTCGGTTGTCGCTGCGATCTTGCTGGGCGGTTGGTACATCTCGTCGGTGCTGCCGGTCGAGCGGTCGGCAGCGGCGTTGGGCCGATTCTCCGATGCCTGGGCACGGGGACGGATCGGTGAGGCCCAATCGGCGATCGCAGAAGCCGTTACGGCGGATCGTTGGGATGTCGAGCCGGCGCGTATGATGGCGGACATGTACTTGCAGATGACGCTCAATCAGCCTGATCCTGCGGCCCGTGAGTCGCTGCGGCTGAATTGGGCGGCTGCCGAGGCCGAAGTGCTCGCCCGTGGCGGCCGCGACCCGGCGATCATTCGCGTCCTGGCCGACGGTCGGCTCTGGCATTACCAGCGGTTCGGCGATCGAGAGTCACTCGTGCGGGCGGCGGAATGGTCAGAAACGGCGGTCGAGCTGTCGCCGGCACACGAAACCTACGCGGCCCAGTTGGCCGAAGTCTACCGAGAACTGGGTGACCCGCGAGCCGCGGAGATGGCCGACCGTGCTGAACGATTGTCGTTGGCGGGCGGTTACTACGAGCGTCGTTTGGAGTTCATCAGCCTGGTGGCTGCCGAACCGGTCGGCGCTGCGGCCGCGACGGGGCCGACTCGACGAGTCGCCGCAGAGGCGTTGTCGAGTATGTTATTAACAGAGAACTGATCGGCTAGTCGCAGCGTACCGGCAAGCAGGTCGACATTTCATTTTTGGAGAGGTCTTGAGGTGGTAAAAGCACTCACATTGGCGATTTTGGCCGCCGTTATCGGCCTCGTCTGCGGCAGGTCGGCTTATCAAAGTCGGTTCGGTGGCGATAGCGCGTTCGGTCCTTTTGCCGCCGATAGTGATGTGACGGCGGAATCGGTGTCGTTGGCGAACGTCGAGGCCGCACCGGCGAAGTTCCCTAAGCTCGAGTTGGTCGGCGACGACGAATACGACTTCGGTGTCATGGAACCGGGGGGCGAAGCGAGCCATTCCTTCATCGTTCGTAATGTCGGCGAGGCGCCGCTGGAGATCGACGTCTCCGGCTCAACCTGTAAATGCACCGTCGGCTCGCTGGAACAATCAAAGCTCGCCCCCGGCGAACAGACCGAGGTCAAGCTGACTTGGGTGGCGAAGACCGACTCCGAGTTGTTCGGGCAATCGGCGACCCTACGGACCAACGACCCGAGCCAAGGCGAACTGTCGCTGAAGGTTCGCGGCCGTGTGATCAGTTCGATGACGATGGTGCCGCGAACGCTCAGCTTCGGCGACGTCGAGGCCGGATCGCCGATCGTGCTCGAGTCGACGCTGTTCAGTTTCAGCAAGACGCCGATCGTCGCCGTCGAGCAGGAGTTTAGTGATCCGTCGATGACCGCCAAAGCGACCTTCGAAGTTGAAGAGGTCAGTGTCGAGAGTACCGGTGAGGCGGCCTATGCCTCGGCGACTCAGGCCTTCAAGATCCGTGCCGAGATCGATCCGGGACTGCGGCAAGGGCCGCTGCGGGAAAACTTCGTGTTCAAGTTTGCCCCCGCCTCGGCGGTCAACAGCGAAGGCGCCTACGACCCCGATTCGGTTCTACAATTCACCGCGGAAACGACTGGCAAAGTGGTCGGCGTGATCACGTTGGTCGAAAGTCGCCGCGTCTACAATGGTGATGCCGGATACATCATCACGATGGGTGAAATCGATCCCACCGCCGATTCATCAACGCGGGTCAACATCATGCTGCGTGGCCCGCAGCGAGAATCGATCCGCTTGACGGTCGGCGACGTCGAACCGGCCGGAATTCTCAAAGCCGAATTGGGTGAACCGGTCGGCCGCAGCACGACGGTCCTGGTACCGCTGATCCTCTCGGTCGCCGAAGGTGCCGAACCGATCGACATGATGGGCCGCGGCGGGAACAACTTCGGTATCGTTTGGTTGGAGGCCGATGACCCGGATGTCTCACCGCTGCGACTGCGTGTCCGTTTCGAAGTGCCGCAATGAGGTTGCGTCAATCCGGGGATGACTCGGGATCAGCCGGGACCTGAGCGGCGGTCCGTTTGGAACGACGTGACAGCAATAGGTGAACCGCATCGTAAACCGCATGGGCGGTGATCGCGACCAGCAGATTTTCGGTCCACAGCACCAGAATGCCGAAGTAGAGCCCGATCAAGGTAGCCAACCCGAAGTAGGCCGGGGTGATCGGGTGCATCAGGCCAAACGCGATCGAACTGGTGATCAGTCCCATCACGATCAGGCCGAAGGTCGCGTTTTCTGGCGGTCCGATCAGCCATGCCATCAGCCAGCCGCGGAGCAGCAATTCCTCGCCGACCCCGGCGGCGATCGAAATCGTGATCAGCTCAGCGGGACTCATTCTCAGCAGCGTCGCGACGATCGGTGATTGGTCCAACTCTTGCAACTCGCGAAACGGGGCCCAATCAATCCGCTCGACGATCTCTACGACCAACAGCATCGGGAGCGCCGCTACCACGCCTCCCAAAATCGCCACAGCGATCGGCGAGAGACTTGCCAACTCCCAAGGCGGAAGCCACTGATGGACGTTGACGCCTGTCAGCCAGCCCAATATCACGGCGACAAATCCGAGGCCTAACTCGATCGTGACCGCGGATCGGAAGAAAGCGTCGACATCGTCCGGTGACAAGCCGCCGGCTGTCTGGCCGTCGATTGGTGGTGGTGGTGACATGAGGACCTGGCGGTTGGGTCAATTGAGCGGGCGACGGTCAGGCTATAGATTGACGTTTATGAACGTCGAGGAAAACCGGCTTGATGGCGACTGCCTCCAACGAATTACCAGGGCGCTCGCCGATCCCCAGCGGTTTGCCATCCTCCGGCGGATCGCGGCGGAGCCCGAAGTTGCTTGCAAGGACCTGGTCGAGGAGTTTCCGATCACGCAGGCCACGATCTCGCATCACCTCAAAGAATTGGCGGCGGCGGAGCTGATCAAGTCGCGGAGGATCGGCCAATGTGCGATGTTATCTCGCCGCCAAGACGTGCTGGCCGAATACCTCCGTCGACTTCATGAACAATTGCTCCCAGCCAGCGGCAGTCGGCCCGCGGCGACCTTGACTTCGCGGCCCGATTGCCGATCGGACGAATAATTACATGGCAGAATGCTTGGTCAGTTTCGGAGCCAACCTCGGGACCCGTGAGTCGGCGATCGCCACAGCAGCACGCGAATTATCGTCGCTGCCGGCGGTGGCTAATTTTCGGGCCAGCCGGCTTTTCGAAACGCCCCCGATCGGCGGCCCCAGCGGGCAGGACCCGTTCCTCAATGGCGTCGCCGCCTTCGATACGACCGCCGGTGCCCGTGAAGTACTCGGCTGGCTACAAGAACTCGAACAGCGGCTCGGCCGGCGACGCGACCATCGCTGGGGTGCCCGCAGTATCGACCTCGACGTCGTGCTGCACGGCAATTTGATCGGTGGGGCCAGCGACCTAACCGTGCCGCACCCCCGCTACACCGCTCGACGATTCGTACTCCGACCCGCCTGTGATGTCGCGGCCGATTTTCGCGACCCCCGGTTCGGCTGGACCATCGCCCGCTTGGCCGAGCACCTCGACGCCGGTAATGCGTCGCTGGCGTTGACCGGATGCAATGCCGCGGTGCGCCGCGAACTCTGTCTGCAACTGCAACAACGGTTCGGGGTCCGCACCTTTCCCGACAAACCGCTGCCAGCGCCGATGGCGGTGATCGGGAATGCGCCAGCGGGAAGCTTCGCCGCTGCGTCCACCCATCCCGCCACGACGACCGCACGACTACCGGATGCGAACGATAGTCGATTCTCGGTGATGGTTGACGATGCCTCAGCCTGGGTCTCGGCCTTCATCGGCCCACTGCCAAGCGGTCGTCTCGCGGATACCGCGGCGACGGAGTCTCCGGGCGGCGACTCGGCCGCAGTCGACCCGCGAACCGTACCGCGGTTGATCGGCCGGATGGCCTGGACTCGGCCCGAACAACGGTGGCCAGCACCCCATAACATTTGGCCCTCAACCAGTCGGTGGCCCGAATATCGTCTCGAAGTCGATGACCTCGACTGGACCGTCGGAGAGGTCGCATCGGCCCTCGAATCGATGCGTTGCCCGCTGCATCCGATCACTGACGACGGATTCTGGTGGTACTGATGCGACCGGTTTCCGTCAGCGAGTCGGGGCAGGCTGTTCAGAAAAATGTGCTAGCGGACTAGTATCTGAGCTCAAATCGTTTACGTTCTATTCAGCGTGTAAGGGTTGAGTGAGACGGCCGTCGGCCGATGATGGCATGGTCGCCGAACTCGATTCCCTCGATGTTGGACTGCAAACGGATGTAATTTTCCTGCGGTGATCCTGCCCGTCTCAGCGGCTCGGAGATGTTTTTGTCTCGGCTGTCAGCGGTGGCGGTTCCGTGTTTGCAGGTACCTCTCGATCGACGTGCGAGATCGCCCACCAGGGCGGCCGCGGTGCGGTCTTTTTCGTCGGGGGTGCGCGGCCTTCGGGCTCGCCCATGTGACGACCCTTTTGGGTAACGATGGGTACCGCCACGTCTTCGTCATTTCGTTCGTCAGCCGCTCGCCGCTCAATGCGGTGAGGTTATTTGACGTGGAAATGAAAAGCGTGAATTTCGTTGTCTCAAGCATACGGAGCATACGATGACCGATCAGATCAACGGCAACCAGGCAACTGTCCCCTTGTCGCCAAGTAACCAAGAATTCGGCAAGAACCCGGTTCGACAGCGGCAAACCGGGAATTACATCCAGGAGTACATCAAGGGATTCGTCGACAAGTGGGACGAATTGATCGACTGGGAAAGCCGTGCCGATAGCGAGGGTGATTTCTTCATCCGTACGCTCCAAGAACACGGGTGCCGGAAGGTGCTCGATGTCGCTACCGGTACCGGTTTTCACTCGGTACGACTGCTCGAGGCCGGATTCGAAGTCGTCAGCGCAGACGGCAGCAGCGAAATGTTGGCGAAGGCGTTCGAAAACGGCCGCCGTCGTGGTCACATCCTGCGGACGGTGCAAGCCGATTGGCGTTGGCTGAACCGCGATGTCCACGGCGAATACGACGCGATCATCTGTCTCGGAAACTCGTTCACGCACCTGTTCGAGGAGCGGGATCGGCGAAAAACCCTCGCCGAGTACTACGCGATGCTCAAACACGACGGGATCCTGATCCTCGATCAACGCAACTACGACCGAATCCTCGATCACGGTTTCTCCAGTAAGCACACGTATTACTACTGCGGCGATAACGTCAAAGCCGAACCCGAGCACGTCGATGACGGCTTGGCACGGTTCCGTTATGAGTTCCCGGACTCTTCGGTATTTCACCTCAATATGTTCCCGCTGCGTCGCGAATACACACGTAAGTTGATGACCGATGTCGGCTTCCAAAAGGTCGAAACCTACGGCGATTTCCACGAAACCTATCGGGTCGAAGAACCCGACTTTTACATCCATGTCGCCGAAAAGGCCTACGATTCGCTGCCGGAAACGGAAAAGCAGGAGGCTCGTGTATGAGTTCCGATTCGATTGGCCAAGACTACTCGTCGGCGGTGAACACGGCCCGAGATTATTACAACAGTGATGACGCCGACCATTTCTATCATCAGATTTGGGGTGGTGAAGATATCCACATCGGCCTCTATCGTTCGCCGGATGAGGCGATCGCGACGGCCAGCCGTCGGACCGTTGAAGAACTCGCCGCGACACTCGTGCGTCCGTTGACGAATCACCACCGTGTGCTCGACATCGGTGCCGGCTACGGCGGCGCCGCCCGCTACCTGGCTCAGACCGGCGGGTGTGAAGTGGTGGCGCTCAACCTCAGCGAGGCCGAGAATCGACGCAATCGTGAACTGAATGCCGAGCAACAACTCGATTCTCGGATCACCGTCGTCGATGGCAACTTCGAAAACGTCCCGCTGGATGATGCCTCGGTCGATGTCGTCTGGTCTCAAGACGCGATCCTGCACAGCGGCGATCGACCGCGGGTGATCCGCGAAGTCGTTCGCGTGCTCAAACCCGGTGGCGAGTTCATCTTCAGCGACCCGATGGCCGCCGATGATTGTCCCCCCGGCGTGTTGACGCCAATCCTCGAACGGATCCATCTCGAGACGCTCGGCTCTCCCGGCTTCTATCGCCAAACCTGCCTCCAAGCCGGTTTACAAGAGGTCGAGCCGTTCCGGGACGAAACGTCACAGCTGATTGCTCACTACAGCCGCGTGCTCGAAGAAACCGAGAAGCATCAAGCCGAACTCGGTCAACGGGTTTCAGCCGACTATATCGAGCGGATGAAGCGAGGCCTGAGACACTGGATCGATGGCGGTTCCCAAGGATTCCTCAGTTGGGGATTCTTCCACTTCGCCAAGCCAGACGTCTCAAGCGAACATGCGAACCGAGCGTAATAGTTTCCGCCGCAGGATACTCGGCGTCGAAATCGAAGCCCACCCCGTGGTCTTCCCGGCTTCGGCTGCCCTGGTGATCCTGGCGGTGATCGTCGCCGCCTGCTTCCCCGGTCGAACCCTAATCGGGTTCGACTGGCTGCAGGAGGAGATCGCCAGGAAATTCGGCTGGCTCTATCTGGCTTCGATGACCGGGTTCACCCTGTTCGCACTCTGCCTCGGCTTCGGCCGTTTCGGCCACGTACGTTTGGGTGCCGACGACGAACTACCCGAGTTTTCGACGCCGACGTGGTTGGCGATGTTGTTCAGCGCCGGGATGGGGATCGGAATGCTGTTCTACGGCGTCGCCGAACCGACCTGGCACTATTTGGCGCCGCCGGAAATCGCACCGGAAAGCCTTGCCGCAGCACGCAACGCGATGGGCATCACCCTGTTTCATTGGTGCTTGCATCCCTGGGCACTCTATGCGCTAGTCGCCGTTTCGCTCGCTTATTTCAGCTTTCGTCGCGGCTTACCGCTCAGCTTTCGCTCCGTCTTCTATCCGCTGCTCGGCGATCGGATCAAAGGCCGGATCGGCGATGCGATCGATATCTTGGCCGTCCTCGCGACCTTGTTCGGCCTGGCGACATCACTCGGCCTGGGTGCCAAACAGGTCAACGCCGGATTAGCTCACGTCTTCGGCATCCCGCAATCGACCGGCGTCCAACTGATGCTGATCGCCGGCATCACCGCGGCCGCCGTCGTCTCGCTGGTCTCGGGATTGCACGCCGGCGTCCGGCGGTTGAGCGAAATCAATATGATCCTGGCCGCCGCCTTGCTGCTGTTCGTCTTCATCGCCGGACCGACCGTTTATCTGCTCGGAGCGCTGGTCGATAACGTCGGCGCATACGCTCAGCGATTGGCGTACGGTTCGTTCTGGACCGGCCGCTACTCAGATCCGGATAAGGTCAGGTGGCTCGCCAATTGGACCGTCTTCTACTGGGGTTGGTGGATCGCCTGGTCGCCGTTCGTCGGGATGTTCATCGCCCGAATCTCTCGTGGCCGAACGATCCGCGAGTTCATCCTCGGCGTTCTGTTCGTCCCTTCAGCCTTGGCCGCGATCTGGATGACCGGCTTCGGCAGCACGGCCCTCCATCAAATCACCCGAGGTTTGCGTGTCGGCGATGCGGAAGTCGCAAACGTCAACGGCACGGACTACCCGGTTCAGGTGATCGACGAAGAATCGGGTTTGCCGCGGCAGCAAAATGGCGATTGGTTGGTCGGCCCCCACGCCAAGAATGTCGCCACACCGCGAGGCATCTTGATGCAGATGTCCGACCAGCAACTGGTGACCAAAAGTGGAGCGTCCGTCGAATACCTGCGCGGAGTGTTAGTCGAACGGGACACGGTGCGACCCTACCGACCCACCGACGAAGAACGCTTTGACGGAACATTCGAGTCGCGGATCGAGACGCTCGACTTAGCCGGATTCCTCACCCGTCCCGTCCTTTCGCCCGATCGCACGCGGCGAGTCGATACGACCAGCACCGCGATGTTCGTGATGCTCAGCGCCTACCCGTTGGCGACGCTGACCACGTTACTCGGCACCCTGACCATCATCTTGTTCTTTATCACTTCCAGCGATTCGGCATCGTTGGTCGCCGACATCATCGCCTCAGGTGGAAATCAAAACCCGACGACCGGAACGCGGCTCTTCTGGGGAATCCTAGAAGGCTTGTTGGCCTCCAGCCTGTTGCTGGCCGGCGGCCTCAAAGGCCTGCAAACCGGAGCGATCACGATCGGCCTGCCCTTTTGCCTACTCGTCATCCTGATGTGCTTCAGTTTATACCGAGGCTTGCGAGACGAAGCCGAATTGGCAACCGAATTAGCAGCCACAGATACCGCAGACGAAGCGTCCCAAGCCTGAGAGCGTCGAGAGTTGCGTTAACTCGCGGTCAACGATCGATTCGACAGCTGTTTCGCCAGAGACTCCCTGCGGGTATTCCGTTGCCGCGACGTCGTAAAGTTCATCCTCGGCCGACGAGTGAAAGAGAAGTGACGCAAGCTGACGTGGGCCCCCCGAGTTCAGCCGCTACTGGTCAGACGACGTCAACCGAGCGGTCCTGGGCCATCGAGCGGGTCAGCAGCCACCAACGGGAGCACAGAGACCCGCAGGTCGCTGTCGAAAACCGCCGCAACCGCCCTTGCACCGCCAGCGAACCCAGCTAAACTTCACGGCACAATCAAGAGCACCCCTAGCTCAATTGGATAGAGCATCGGTCTACGGAACCGAAGGTTAGAGGTTCGAATCCTCTGGGGTGTATTCCGTCCCCATCTGGACACCACCCGCAGCCATCAAAACCCCGGTTTTACCGGGGTTTTTTTGTGTCTTGATGGCTCGAGAGGGCTCAGGCGCTCCTAGAGATGGGACCACGGATGGGACCACAGCCGCCGAGAAATCATCCTCGGTCGTCTGTAGGTAATGCGTCTCGGCTATCGCCCCAGTGTGGCCGAACCAATCGTTGAGAACATGATTGGCGAATCCTCCGGATCGCTCCAGTTCCGTCCGGCGCGACGCTCTCAGGGCCATAAACGGCTTCGGCCAACGGGTCAGGCCGGCTCGGTCGATGATCTTGCCCAGCGTCGTCCTCAGGTTCGTCTCCGTGTCGCGATAGCGGGCGATGACGAATCCATCAGCGGGTGATGAAACGCCTGGGGCGACGAGGTCAAATAGGGCGTTCAGTTCGCTCCGTAGCTCCGGGAACAGCGGTACGATCCGCTCTGACTTGCCTGCCTTTTCCGTCTTGGGTGATCGCACCTTGAAGCGACCCCGGTCCCACTGGATGTCGGACCAGCGGACGCCAAGTACCTCGGATGGGCAACGGAGCCCGCCGAAGCGAGCCAAAGCGAACAGCGTCCGCCACTCCTGGTCGGGGCAAGCATCGAGGATCGCCATCGCGGCAGCCGAATCAACAAAGACGTTCTTGGTCTTGTCGCTCCGCAGGTCGATCTTGATCCCTTCGAACGGGTTGTCCTCAACGAGGCGATCCTTGGCCGCAGCCCGCATCATTTGCCGACAACGCTTGATGTGCTGGCCGGCGGTGTTCGGTGAAAGCTTCGGTGAACCACCGTCATCCGACATCATCCAGCGGTGGAACCGGTCCGCATCGCCCTGCGTCAACGCGACCAGCGGGATGTCCCGCCCGAGGTAACGCTCCAGGTGATCGACCGATTGCTTGTGGTTGCAGGACTTCTTCCAGTCGGTCCGCGACTCGATGTAGGCTCGCATGAAGGCCAGGACCGTCCGCGGCAGTTCGCAACGCCGCCGGGCATCGACGAGTCCCAGCTTTGACAGCCGGTCGTGAATGCCAGCCGGCAGCTTGTCTAGCCATCGAGTTGTCTTGACGCTGGGCAGACGGTCACGCTCAAACTGCTCAACCAAGTGCTCGATGTGCTCCTTGGCGCCCAACGCGGCAACTTCGTCGAACGTTCCCAGTCCGACCGCACAGCGGCGTTTGTTCAAGTAAAAGCGAACCCGCCAGCTGTCTCGACCACCCTCGGTAATCTGTTGCAGACTTGCCATTTCTCAACTCCATCAGTTGAAATCCCATGAAAATCGAAAACCACGGCGGGCCGGTCATGGGAACCGGTTT